>JAFURQ010000010.1 GCA_017471825.1 Clostridia bacterium | reverse complement strand
CTTATGCGAGAGAACACGAGGACGAGTTCGTAAGGATTGTGACACAAAAATCCAAACAATAAACCGAACGCAATCTTCGTGAGAGCAAGAAGGAACTTGATGCAGCCAAGGCTCGTGTTACCAAGCTTGATGGCATTATCCAAAGGCTTTATGAGGATAACATCGAAGGCAAGGTTTCCGATGAGCGTTTCGCAAAGCTGACCGCTACCTATGAAGCCGAACAGAAACAGTTGGAACATCGCATTGCGGAACTGCAGAGCTTTATAGCAAACGCAAAAAACGAGTCCCTCGGTGTCGATGCCTTCCTTTCGATGGTTAGAAGGTATACGGACATCAAGGAACTCGATGCGGAGCTTATCCGTGTGTTCGTTGAAAAAATCCTCGTTTACAAGGCTGAAAAGGTAGACGGACACAGGGTTCAGCGTATTAAAATCATATACAACGGCATTGGTGAAATACCCACCACGCCTATAAACGAGAAAACGGCATAGCCGAATTAACGACTATGCCATTTTCCCAGGGATTAAAAATCCCTAATTCGCACCCACAAAGTGTGCGTTTTCTCTATACGTCGCGAAATCCTTTACCCATAATTTCGCTTGTTTTTGTAATAATAATGAAGGCAGAGGGGTCTATCTGCTTCACCTTTCTGCGAAGCCTCAATGCCTCGGTGCGCTTGCAAACGGTGATGATAACCTTCTTCTCCATATGCGAGTACGTACCCTCCGCATTATAGGCGGTTGCGCCGCGCTTCATTTCCTCCATAATAAACCTTTCAATCTCTTCGGGCTTCGTCGTTATTATGGTAAACGCCTTGCACATATTCATCGAGTCAAGAATATCGTCCACAACGAAAACCTTGGCGAAAAGACCGAGAAGCGAGAAAAGTCCCGTCTTTATATCGTAAATGAAAAGGCTCGATGCCGCAATAACAAGGTCGGAGCACAGAAGCGCCGTTCCTGTGTTGAGGCTCGTGTATTTTTTGAGTATCAGAGCAACTATGTCGGTACCGCCCGAGGATGCATTACAGCGGAAAATGATAGCCGAGCCGATTCCCGTCAGCATAACCGCGTAAACAAGCTCAAGCACAGGCTCATCCGTCAGGGGCTGTGAAAGAGGCAGCACGTACTCGAAAAGCATATTTTCAAGCGAAAGGACTATCGAGCAATAAATAGTCAGAAGACCGCATTGCTTGCCGAGAATAATAACACCGAGAATGAGAAGAATGATGTTGATAGCCGTCATATACATACCCTGTGTTATTCCGGGCAAAACATCACCCAAAAGCTTTGCAAACAGTATTGATATACCGCTCACTCCGCCGGTTGCAAATCCGTTCGTTGCCTTGAAAAAATATATTCCGGAGGCAAGCAGGAGTATGCCGAAATTAAGCATCAGAAAATATGTAACCGTTCCCCAAAAGCTCCGCTTTTTTTGCGGTTGGTTTGATTTAGCCGTTTCCATTTCAACTGTCCTTTTCGTCAGAAAAAATATCTATTCCCATTATACCTAAAATAACGTGAATGTCAATACTGTGCCAAAATTCATTTTTCGACCGATTTTGATAGCGAATCGAGTTTTTTTGAATAATTTGCAAGACAAAAATTCAAAAATCAAAGCATTGACAAACTTTTATAAAAATGATAAAATAAATATGATAATTTTCAGCTGATCGGAGGCAATATGACAAGCAGGGAAGCCCTCACAAGAATACTCGAATTAAGGGAGATAATCGAGCACAACTCGCGCCTCTATTACGAGTGCGACGCTCCCGAGATTTCAGACTACGAATACGATGCGCTCTTCCGCGAGCTCGGCGAGCTTGAAGCACAGTTCCCCGAGCACGACTCCCCGACCTCTCCTACCAAAAGAGTCGGCGGTAAGGCACTTGATAAATTTGAAAAGTTCACCCACAGCGTCAGAATGGGAAGCCTCACCGACGTTTTCTCCTACGACGAGCTCTCGGACTTTATCGAGAAGACGAACGCGGTGCTCGGCGAGGATACCGAGTATTCGGTCGAGCCGAAAATAGACGGCCTGTCGGTCTCCCTCATATATGAAAACGGCATATTTGTCCGCGGAGCAACACGCGGCGACGGAATAACAGGCGAGGACGTCACCGAAAACCTTCGTACGATAAAGGATATACCACTCTCCCTCACAGAGCCACTGCCTTACCTCAACGTTCGCGGTGAGGTGTATATGTCGCGTAAGGTCTTTGCGGAAATCAACGAGGTGAGGGAAGCAGAGGGACTCTCGCTGTTTGCCAATCCGCGTAACGCCGCCGCAGGCTCGCTCCGTCAGCTCGATTCCAAAATCGCCGCCTCGCGCCGCCTCTCCATTTTCGTCTTCAATCTTCAGGAGGGCTCGCTTTACAGCGACGGCAGAGCCTGTCTCACACACTCCGAATCGCTCGATAGACTCGCGGAGCTCGGCTTCGTAACCCTGCCCGACAGAAAAACTCTCGTCGGCTTCGATGCCATATCAGAGCACGTAGCGGCTCTCGGTGAGGCAAGACCCGAGCTATCCTTTGATATGGACGGTGCAGTAATAAAGGTAAATAATCTTGCCGACAGAGCAACCGTCGGAGAGGGAACAAGCACGCCCAAATGGGCGGTAGCGTATAAATATCCCCCCGAGGAGAAAAGAACCAAGCTCCTCTCGGTAGATATTCAGGTCGGCAGAACGGGAGTTCTCACCCCCACCGCAAATCTTGCGCCCGTGCGCCTCGCAGGCACCACAGTTTCACGCGCAACACTCCACAATGCCAATTATATAAAGGAAAAGGATATACGCATCGGCGACACCGTAGTAGTTCGTAAGGCGGGCGAGATAATACCCGAAATTCTCGAAAGCATCAAGGAGCTGCGTGACGGTAGCGAGGTAGAGTTCAGAATGCCCGAGCTCTGCCCGTCCTGCGGTCATCCCACCGTCCGCGATGAGTGCGGCGACGGCGCGGCTATAAGATGCGTTTACGCAGGCTGTCCTGCGCAAAATGCGCGCGGAATAGTTCACTTCGCCTCCAAGGGCGCTATGAACATAGACGGCCTCGGTCCGCAGGTGGTTGAGCTTCTTCTCGCAGGCGGCAAAATACACGGCATAGCAGACCTCTACACCCTCAAGGTCGAGGATATCGAAAACCTCGAAAGAATGGGAAAAAAGAGCGCAGAAAACCTCGTGAACGCAATAGAAGCCTCGAAGAGCGCAGGTCTTGAGCGCTTGCTCTTTGCCCTCGGTGTTAGAGGTGTCGGCGAGGTGGCGGCAGAATCAATAGCCGTCAAGCTTCAGACCCTTGATAACTGCTTCTCGGCGGGCATAGACGATTTCCTCGCGGTAGAGGATATAGGCGAAATAACCGCCACCGCTCTCGTGGAATTTTTCGCCGACGAGGGCACTCACGACCTCTGCGATAGGCTTGCCGCGCTCGGAGTCGTAACCGTGGCAAAATCCGAGCCAAAGCTCGACACCTTAGCAGGTCTTACCTTCGTCCTGACGGGAACCCTACCGACAATGTCGCGCGACGAGGCGTCCGCCCTCATAAAGAAAAACGGCGGCAAGGTCTCCTCCTCCGTATCTAAAAAGACCTCCTACGTAGTAGCAGGCGAGGAAGCAGGCTCTAAGCTCACAAAGGCAAACGAGCTCGGCGTCCCCGTCATCGACGAAGCAGGACTCCTCAAAATACTTTAATTATAAGAAAAATGCCTCGCAGATGCGAGGCATTTTTTATCTCGGAATACCGTAGGTGTAGGTCACCGGGTCCATAAAAATGGGAAGTGTCGGGGGATAGAGCGTGAATACGAAAAACGCCGTGCAAACAGCACCGAAGCCGAGAATCGCAAGCGACTCGAGAAGTCCGTTACCCTTTCTTCTGCGGCTCACCATACGCCACCAGGCGAACAGATAAGCAGTCAGAACTCCGATGAAATAAAAGATAATATTCCACGTCGGATTTTGCATTCCGAGGGCACCCGTGTAAAAATAATAGTTCATCGCGATGCTGAACATACCCAAAATAACGCCTATAAACTTGGCGCAAAAGAAGTTGCGCCTGTCCTTGCCGTATATCGCGTATTCGATAATCATAAGGAAGGCGTAGGGCACGAACAAAAGCTTTAAATGCTCCCACACGCTCTCGTTCACCGCCGAGAAGAGCCCAACGAAAAAGTTGCCGCCGCTCCATTCAAACGTATAGTGCAATAAAACGCCAAGCCCCGAGCAGATAGCCGCCATAACGAGCGTCGTCACGGTTATGCGCTTGTTTTCTCCTCTGAAAAACCTGATTAGCATAGAAACCTCACTTGTCTTTTTTTAATAATTATGCCCCAAAGAAGAAAAAATAACTCATATACCGCAAAATTCTTTGTGTTGACTTTTTTACGCGCGTATGTTATACTACTTTAGAGTAATATAAATTTTTCCAAAGCGAGCTGATAAAATGACAAAAGAATCTAAAAAAACGACGTTCTGGCAGAAAATGAAGGAAAACAGATTTCTGTTCTCCGAGCTTGTCAAGCGCGATTTCAAAAAGAAATACAAGCGTACTTATCTCGGTATGCTGTGGAGTATTTTATCTCCTCTGCTTACCCTGCTTATAATGCGCATAGTCTTTACCAAATTTTTCGGTAATGATATAGAGCACTATACTATATATCTCTTCTGCGGAAATATAGTGTTCTCCTTCTTCAGCGATTGCACGAGCGGCGGTATGGGCTCGCTGATGGGCAACGCGCAGATCTTCTCGAAAATCAACGTCCCGAAATATCTCTTCCTCTTCTCGCGAAGCGTCTCCTCGCTTATCAATTTCGGTCTTACCTTCGTTGTTTTCCTGCTTTTCTGCATCATAGACCGCGTTCCGTTCTCCTTCAGCTTCTTTGGGCTTATAATACCGATAGTCTGCCTCGTTATCTTCAATATGGGCGTCGGACTGATTCTCTCCGCGCTCTTTATGTTCTTCCGCGACGTGCAGTACCTTTGGAGCGTGTTCACAACCCTTCTTATGTATTTGTCCGCAATATTCTATGACCCGTCGCGCTTCGGCGCTTATGAGAAGCTGTTCCTCTTGAACCCCGTATACGTCTATATAAAGTATTTCAGAATAGCCGTCCTCGAGGGATATTTGCCCTCGCTTCAGTTTAATCTGCTCGCGGTGGGCTACGCTGCCCTCTTCTTCGCGATAGGCGCGATTATCTACAAAACGTGCAATCACAAATTCCTCTACTACATCTAAAAGGCTGAAAAAATATGACTAACGAACCGATTCTTGCCCTTGATAACGTTTCAATCCGTTATATGACGGGCGATTTTAAGGAAATAGGCATAAAGGAATATATTCTCCGCAGGATAACCGGCAAATATAAGGTCACGGAGTTCTGGGCGGACAGGCATATAACCTTCACCATAAACCGCGGCGATATGCTCGGTATAATCGGCACCAACGGAGCGGGCAAATCCACCCTGCTTAAAGCCGTTTCCGGCATAATGCGCCCTACCGAGGGTACGGTATGGTGTAACGGTAAAATTGCCGCGCTCCTCGAGCTCGGCTCGGGCTTCGACGGCGACCTCACCGTAAAGGAAAATACCTATCTGCGCGGCGCGATGCTCGGCTATACGAAAAAGTTTATGAACGAAACCTACAAGGACATCATTGCCTTTGCCGAGCTCGAGGAATACGAGGACAGAGCCTTCAAGCATCTCTCCTCGGGTATGAAATCCCGCCTCGCCTTCTCCATAGCCTCGCTTGTAAACCCCGATATACTCATACTCGACGAGGTTCTTTCCGTCGGCGACGGCGCCTTCAGAAGGAAGAGCGAAGCCAAAATGAAGTCTATAATAGGCGGCGGCGCAACCACTATTCTCGTCTCGCACTCGATTCCTCAGGTGCGCTCCATGTGCAACAAAATTCTCTGGCTCGACCACGGCGAGCAGGTCGCCTTCGGCGACGACGTCAATGGCATCTGCGACGCGTACGAAAAATTCCTTCAAGATAAAATCTTACCGACAAAGGAGAATATATAATTGAATACTTCAGTTGTTAACGAAAACGAGTACAAATTCAAATTTTCGATAATTATGTCGGTTTATAAGGTCGAAGAGTTTATTGACGAGGCTGTCGAGAGTCTTGTTAATCAAACCCTCGACTTTAAGGAGAACGTTCAGCTTATTATGGTTGATGACGGCTCTCCCGACGGCTCCGGCGCAATATGCGACAAATATGCTGAGCTTTATCCGGAAAACGTCGTGGTCATTCACAAGGAAAACGGCGGACTTTCCTCCGCGCGCAACGAGGGCTTAAAGCACATAGAGGGAAGATACGTCAATTTCTTGGATCCGGATGACGTGCTGACACCGAATACGCTTGAGTCTGTTTACAACTTCTTCAACAGCAAGGATGAATTTATAGATATGGTTGCGATCCCTTTGTATTATTTCGATGCAAAGACAGGTCAGCACCCGACGAACACAGGAAAATTCAACAAGGGCAACCGCATAATTTCCTTGCGTAAGGATTACACTCTTATTCATAATAGTGTCGCGTCTGCATTTATCAAGCATTCCGTAGCAAAAAATATGCGCTTTGATCCCGACCTCTGTGCTATGGAGGATGCAAAAGCACTTATAGAGTTCCTTATCTTCAATCCGCGTTACGGCGTAGTGTCAGACTGTAAATATATGTACAGACAGAGAACTGTAGGCGCTGTATCTCTTTCTCACGGCGCGCAGATGCGAAAAAATTGGTATACCGACTTTATTCACCGTTTCTCGCTTGCCGTTGTAAATTACTGCCTCGAAAAAATAAATTACGTACCCAAGTTTGTTCAGGCGGTTCTTCTTTATGATTTGCACTGGAAGATTGAACAGGAATACATTCCCGAGGGTGTGTTAACTCCCGAAGAGGAGAATGAGTTCCGCGAGGCGTTTTATTCCGTCTTCAATTATATTGACGACGAGCTTTTGATGAACTCGAAGTACTACTATTTCGAGCACAAATCGCTCATTTTGTCAAAAAAATACAAGACAGAAATGGCGGTAGAGCTGTATAACAAGGATGCGCTTTTTACTATCCACGGAACTCCTCTGCGTTATTTTTCCAATATGTGCTCCACTAAGCTCGAGCAGCTAAAAATATCCGGTGATACCTTGGACATAGAGGTAAATACCTTTATACTGCCGATAATTTTTGAGAAAATCGAAAATGTAAGGCCCGTTATTGTTGTAAATGACGAGGATATTATTGAGTGTGAAATTGTCAAGAGGGATACCACCAAATACGTTCTTGGAGAAAAGGCATTCGACAACCTTGCCTTCCGTACCAATATCAATCTTAAGCAGATTGAGTACAAGGATGGCGCAATTTCGCTTGAGCTGTGCGTAATGCTCGGTGAGCACAGGGCCAAAATATCTAAATTTTCCTTCAGCGATTTTTCAGCCGTTACTGACAGATATAAGAATCAGTATGCCGCTATGGGTGACTATATCGTGTATATGAAAAATTCCTGTATCGTTATAAAGCCTTACAGCAAAAAGCTTCACAGAGCTAAGGAGCGCGCCTTCAGAAAAGAGCTTTGGAAATCGAACAAGCTCGGCGAGCGTAAGGCGGTAATTGTAAGAGCCGTGTACTCGATTCTTAAGCACTTTAAAAAGAAAAAAATATATCTTATTTCTGACCGAATCAACAAAGCCGACGATAACGGAGAGGCAATGCTTCGCTTCTACGATTCCTCTGCCGATTATGTTAAGAAGAATAATATAGATTATTATTTTATCATTGAGAAGGATTCTAAATTCGGTAAAGAAAACAAAAGTCGGCATATTGTACAGGTTTATAGCATGAAGCATAAGCTTTTGCACTTGCTTGCCGATAACGTTCTTTCGTCTCACGCAGATAACTTTATAAATAAACCGATGTATGAAACGTTTGATTGCTACCGCGATTGTGTTGCATATCAGAATTTTATATTCCTTCAGCACGGCATCACGCAAAACGACATATCCGGTTGGCTTAATAAGTATAACAAGAATATTCGCGGCTTCGTAACGGCGGCGCGCCCGGAAACAAAATCTCTCCTTACGTACAATTACTACTACAAGGAGGATGAGGTCTGGGAGCTTGGCTTTGCGCGATTCGACCGTCTCTACCGCGATGAGAAGAAGTGCATCACGCTTATGCCCACATGGCGTAAATATCTGATGAATGGCTCGGATGACAGAACGGGAATATGGGCGCTTGGTCAGGGCTTTGAGTCGAGCAATTATTATACTTTCTACAACTCTCTTATAAACGATGAAAGATTGCTCGCCGCTTGCCGACAGTATGGCTACCGTCTTTGCTTTATGCCTCACCCGAATATTATACCTCACATTGATGTTTTTGATAAAAACGACGAGGTTACATTCTTCGGTATTGATACTAACTACCGTGATATATATGCTATGAGCGATATGGTACTGACGGACTACTCCTCGGCGGCATTTGATTTTGCATATCTTCGCAAGCCGCTTGCGTATATGCACTTTGACTATGATGAATTTTTCGGTGGAAGCCACGTTGCAACACCCGGATATTTCAATTACCGTGAGCACGGCTTTGGAGAGGTAGTCACAACGGTTGAGGAAACAGTTGACCTGATTATATCTTATATGCAAAGCAATTGTGAGCTCAAGGATGAGTATCGCCGTAGGATAGATGAGTTTTTCGTCTACAACGACAAAAATAACTGTCAGAGAATTGCCGATAAGATAGTTGAGATTAACAGCTAAAAAACAAAAAACGGGAGAATTTCTCCCGTTTTTTAATTGTATATCGAAAACCACTCGATTATCGCGTGGGTTTCGGTATGCAAAAAAGGGGTCGGAAAATCCAACTCCTTAATTTTTTATCAGTTCTTCTTGTAAAGCGGGCCGTAGGTTGCGCAGGCTCTGTAGTCCTGTCCTTCCTTGTCGGCGCCGAATGCATTCCAAGCTGCAGGACGGAAGATGTCCTTTGCGGGAACGTTGTGCATACAAACGGGAATACGGAGAATGGAGCAAAGGGTGATAAGGTCTGCGCCGATGTGGCCGTAGCTTATCGCGCCGTGGTTAGCGCCCCAGTTGTTCATTACGCTGTAAGCGTTCTCAAAGGGAGAGCCCTCAACACCGTCGCATCTCGGTGCAAACCAGGTGCAAGGCCAGGTGTAGTCGGTGCGCTTCCAAAGAGTGTCGGTAACCTCGTCGGGAAGGTCAACGGTCCAGCCCTCAGCAATCTGAAGCACGGGGCCAAGTCCCTTGACGAGATTGAGTCTTATCATAGTGCAGGGAACCTCTGCCTTGGTTACAAAGCGAGAGGAGAATCCGCCGCCGCGGAAATATCCGTTGTCAGCAGGGCACCACTCAACGTTGCCGATAATAGCATCGGCATCAGCCTCGGTAACGTTGTACCACTCCTTGATTTCGGGACCGTTTTCGCCGATTGCACGGCAGTTAGCGTCAAGACATGCGGCGCCGGAGTTGATAAGGTGGATAAAACCGCCTGCCTCAGCCGCCTTGCCTACGTTTTCATATCCCGTAACTCTCTTGACAGCCTCGCTCGACCAGTATGTACGAACGTCTGCAAAAATCTGAGGGCGGTTGGTGAGCAGCTTCATAAAGAGCATGCCGAAGCCGTTGAGAACGTCGTTCTCGGTGGCGAGAATATAGGGCTCGCGAATACCGTCCCAGTCGAACGAGGAGTTAAGAACCGCCTCTGCAAAGTCGCCGTTGGGATAGAAATCCGTCCACTGTCTCTGACCCTGGAAGCCTGCCGCAATAGCGTTGTGACCGACCTTTTCCTCCTCACAGCCCTTGGAAAGCTTGTCGTTGCCGTTCATGAGGTCCTTGATGATGATAGCCGTCTTAACGCAGAATTCAAGCTCCTCATCCTTCTTTTCGTCGGAGTGCTTTATGAATTCGGGGTTCTTATCAAAGCCGATGATGCACTTTTCCTTCGCCCACTTCATCGCTCTGTCAAATTCTTCCTTGTCGTAGATGCCCTCGGTCATACGGCGGATGATCTCAACCTCGTCAACAGACTCAACTCTCATACCGAAATAGTCCTCGATGAAATCAGAGCTGATCTGCGAGCCTGCAATACCCATGCAAAGAGAGCCGATCTGGAGATAGGATTTTCCTCTCATAGTAGCCGCCGCAACAGCCGCGCGTCCAAAGCGCAAAAGCTTCGCCTTTACGTCCTCGGGGATAGAGGTATCGTCCATATCCTGAACCTCGTGACCGTAGATACCGAATGCGGGCAGTCCCTTCTGTGCGTGTCCTGCAAGAACAGCCGCAAGATAAACCGCACCGGGTCTTTCCGTACCGTTAAAGCCCCAAACACCCTTGATGGTGAGGGGGTCCATATCCATCGTCTCGGAGCCGTAGCACCAGCAGGGAGTAACGGTAAGGGTGATGTCAACACCCTCGCGGCGGAACTTTTCCGCACAGGCCGCAGCCTCTGCAACGCGTCCGATGGTCGTGTCTGCAATAACTACCTTAACGGGCTCACCGTTGGAGTATTTCAGATTTTCGGTAAAGAGCTTTGCCGCGCTCTTCGCCATATTCATAGTCTGCTCCTCAAGAGATTCGCGAACGCCGAGAGCTCCGCGTCTGCCGTCAATGGTAGGACGAATACCTATAACGGGGTATTCACCTATAAGTCTTGATTTTGCCATATTTTTTCCTCCTTGTGCGAGCGCTCGCGCTACGCAATTATATAAATACACAACATAATTTTATCATATATTTTCCAATATTGCAACAGATTTTCCTAAACTTGATGTACAAAAAAGCGCACGTTTTTCGTGCGCTTTTACCTAATCTTCGATTTTTCCTGCGTCGGGATACCTGCCGAATAGCTTAAATCCGTCAATTTCGCCTTTGCACATAGCGTTAAATATCCTGTGCTTGACACCCTTGTTCGAGCGCTCAAGCTCGGCAAGCAGCCGCTTCATATTCTCGCGCTCGGTCGCGTGGTCCTCGGGGCAGAGGCTTTTCACCACGGGTACAGCCCTCTTACGCACGAAGTACTCCACGTCCTTCTCCTGCGCGTATATCAGCGGTCGTATCAGCTTGATTTTGCGGTTTGAAAGATACGTAACCGGGGAAAAGCAGCCAAGCCGCCCCTCAAAGAACAGATTCATCATAAAGGTCTCAACCGCATCGTCGTAATGATGTCCGAGCGCCACCTTGTTACAGCCAAGCTCGGTTGCGGCGGCGTGAAGGGAGCCGCGCCTCATTTTCGCACACAGAGAGCAGGGATTGGACTCCTTCCTGACGTCGAAAATTATCTTCGCAATCTCGGTTTTTATAACGTGGTATTCAACGTCGATACCGCGGCAAAATGCGTCAACCGGGGAGAAATCGCCCCCCTCGAAGCCCATATCCACCGTTATGGCAACAACGTCGTATTTTTTGGGATAAAAGCGGCGCATAGCGGCAAGCACCTCAAGAAGAACGAGCGAATCCTTGCCCCCCGAAACGCCGACGGCAATCCTGTCGCCGTCCTCTATCATATTGTAATCGTCTACCGCCCGTCTGACAAAGCTGAGCAGTCTTTTCATTTCATTCATTAACAAAAACCATCGCTTTTGAATAGGATATTAGCAAAACGCTGAAAAAGGAAAAAAGTATGATAAAAATCTATATCGACCAGGGACATAACCCCTCGGGATTTAACACGGGTGCCGAGGGAAACGGATTTTACGAGCAGGATATAACCTATGAAATAGGTCGGCGCCTGTATGACCTTCTTGCCGCAAATCCCGAATTTGACCCGCGACTCTCGCGTCCAACACCCGAAACAATTCTCGGTACCACAAACTCCACAAGCCTCGTCGAGCGAGTAAGACAGGCAAATACGTGGGGCGCGGATATTTTCCTCTCGCTCCATACCAACGCCGCCGCAAACCCTAACGCATCTGGTAGCGAGGCACTCGTATACAGTCTTTCGTCGGGTGTCGCCCCCGAGCTCGCAGAGGATATCCTCGAGGAGCTGAATCTCGTGACGGGCCTGCGCAACCGCGGCGTAATAGCCCGCCCGGGACTTTACGTGCTCAGGCGCACTCAAATGCCTGCCGTGCTCGTTGAAATGGGCTTTATCTCCAACCGCTACGATGCCGAGCTTATGGCGTATTCGCCCCAGCTCTTTGCCGAGGGCATATACCGCGGTATATTGGAGTATTACGACCTCGACTGATTATTTCAGTAGCAGAGAATCGAGCTTGAGATATTCCTCGCTTGCTGCCTCAGCGCGCGTGTCAAATATATGCGATGCCTCGCAGTCGGGACAGTAAACCTGTAATCCCTCGCGGCAATAGCGTATCTCGTAGCCGCCGCTGTGGCAGGGGCAGTCAACCTTTCCCTCAAACTCGAGCTCCTTGACAAGAAACCTTATAGCGTCGTAAACGGTGGGGTCGGTAAGCACCTCATCCTCGTCCACGTCCTGCGGCTGAATATCCTTGTGCGACTCAACCTCAAGCTCCTCGAGGAGCTGCTCGATTTCCTTGCCCGTGCGCTCAAGCTCACGGTCGGTCTTATCCTTCTCACCGATAAAGCCTATGTCCATATTCGAATAAGGACAGTTGAGCAGGAAAACGTCGCGCCCGAAAAAGATGCTCTGCGAAACCACGTAGCTGTGATTCTGCTTGCAGAAAATGCAGGGAATAGAAAGTCTGATTTTTCCGTCCTGGGTAGTGCTTATATCCAGCGCGTGCTCTCCGCACGAGCATTTAAGGCGAAGCATACCTGCCGAGAGCGCGAATTTTCCGACGAAGCCGTAAATAATCGTGCCGCATTCGGGACAGCGGAATGCTATATGCGTTTGCTTCGGTGTAAGTACCATTATTCCTTTATCTCCTCGTTGCTGCAAATTCCTGCCGATATATCTCTCGCCTTGTCTGCGCCTACGAAAAGGCGGACAAGCTCAAGCGAGAAGGCAAGAGCAGTACCCATACCCCTCGAGGTAGTTATGTTACCGTCGGTAACCACCGGCGCGGTGCTTAAAATCGCGCCGCGAAGCTCGTCCTCAAATCCGGGATAGCAGGTTGCCCGCCTGCCGTCGAGCAGACCGCGACAGCCGAGGATAATGGGCGCGGCACATATTGCCGCAATTCTTCCGCCTCTCGAATTAACCGCATCAATAATTACGTCGGTAACGGGTGAGGCGTCAAGATTGAGCGAGCCGGGCATACCGCCGGGGAAAATAACCCCCTCGACCTCTGCCATATCAAGCTCGTCTGCCGTCATATCGGCTATTACCCTGATGTCGTGTGCGCCAACGACCTCACGCGCGGCTATTGCCACTGTGCGAACGTCAACGCCTGCGCGTCTCAGTATATCCACGGGAGTGAGAGCCTCTATCTCCTCAAACCCGTCTGCCAAAAGTAAAACAATCATAGGAATCCTTTCTGTATGCCTTAATCAAGACTGCGTCTTGCCAGCATCTCGTGCCACTGGTCGCGCGTTACGAGAACGTCACGCGGCTTTTGTCCGTTAGGCTCGGATACAAGGCCCAAATCCTCCATTATATCAATGAATTTTGCCGCCTTACCGTAGCCTACGCTGATTTTTCTCTGAATAAGAGAGGTGGAGATTTTGCCCTGCTTGATGGCAAGCTCAACAGCGTCAAGGAACTGCTTGTCGTTGAGGTAGCCTGCTCCCTCCTCGCCGCCGATATCCTCTCCGTCCTCGTCCTCGTCACCCTTGCCCTTGCTGCATTTCTGCGCCGCACGGGTCATCTCCGCAAGAGCCTCTTCATCGTAAATATTACCCTTGACGGTGGATTTGAGGTGCTTCATAATCTTCTCAACCTCGCCGTCCGAAACGAATGCGCCCTGAACTCTCACGGGCTTCGGCTTTCCGACGGGTGCGTAGAGCATATCACCCTTGTCAAGAAGCTTTTCGGCTCCCGACTGGTCGAGTATTGTCTTCGAGTCTGCAAACGAGGTAACCTTGCAGGCAATACGGGAGGGAATGTTCGCCTTGATAACACCGGTGACTACGTCAACCGAAGGACGCTGTGTACCGATAATCATATGTATTCCCGCCGCGCGCGCCTTCTGCGTGATACGCATAATAAGTCCCTCAACAGGCTTTTTCACCTGCTGCATAAGGTCGTTCAGCTCGTCTATAACTATAATAATCTTGGGAAGCGGTTCGCCAAGCTCGGGATGCTCCTTAACAAGCTCGTTGTAGGATTCAAGCTTGCGCACCTCGTGCTTTGCAAGCAGAGCATATCTTCTCTCCATCTCGTCAACCGCCCACATAAGCGCACCTGCGGCCTGCTTGACCTCGGTAACGATGGGGACGAGAAGATGGGGAATGCCGTTGTACATAGTAAATTCAACGGTCTTGGGGTCTATCATTATAAGCTTGACCTCGTCGGGCCTTGCCTTGTAAAGAATACTGATAAGAATAGAGTTTATACAAACCGACTTACCCATACCGGTCGCACCTGCTATGAGCATGTGCGGCATCTTTGCCACGTCGCAGAATACGGGATTTCCCGTAACGTCCTTACCAACACAGGCAAAGGTCTTTGACTTTTCGGAAATAAACTCGTCGGTCTCAAGCAGGTCGCGCAGGTACACCGTGCTCGGATGCTTGTTTGGTATCTCAACGCCAATCGCGCTCTTTCCGGGGATGGGCGCTTCCATACGGATTCCCTCCGCCGCAAGAGCAAGCGCAATATCGTCAAAGAGGTTGATTACCTTATTTACGCGAACTCCGCGCGCAGGAACTATCTCGTATCTCGTGATACGCGGACCGCGGTCGACGCTCTTTATGGAAGCGCGAACGTCAAACTGGTCGAGAGCATCAATGAGCTTGTCGCCGTATTCGGCTATCTCCTCGGCGAACTGCGGATCGTCCTCCTCGTGCCCCTTCGCAAGAATGTCGATGGAAGGGAAGGAGAAGGCAGAATAGTCGGGCTTTTCAGCCTTGGGCTCCTCTTCCTTCACGGGCGGCTTCGTTCTTATCATAGCGTCAAAGGGAGGCTCGTCCTCGTCGTCGAGGTCATCGTCCTCACCGTCAAGCTCGGGAAGCTCCTCGTCATCCTCGCGCTCGGCGTAGGTGAAGGCGTATCTGTCGTCGCTCTCGTCGTCATCGCCGTCGCAGACCTCTTCGGCGTCCGAAACCTCGGGCGCGGAATCAAAGCCCGCATTCTCGTCGTCCTCTTCCTTGAGGAAGGTAAAGTGACTTCTGTATGCCGTAACCTCGGGATTCTGGCGCTCGGGAGGAATCTGCTCGGGCTCTTCGTCCTCGTCCTCTTCGTCGAGAGAGTAGGTGAAGCCTTCCTCGGCTTCCTCATCCTCGTCACTATCGAAAACAAAGGTTTCGGCGGACACGGGTATTTCCGCATCCCCGGTGAACATATCGCCCTCGTTCTCCTCGGCGTCGTCCTCGTCGTAGAATTCTACTACCGTAGGCTCGGGCTTTTTCTCCTCTTCTACAACCACCGTAACGGTATCCCTCGCGGTGCTTGAAGCGGCGTAAGCCTCACGCTCGGTCTGCTCGCGGCGCCTTTCCTCTTCCTCTTTATAGCGGCGCTCGGCCTCTTCCGCACGGCGCAGAGCATCGCGCAGGCGCGCCTCTGCCTCGTCGGCTCTCCTCTCGGCATCTGCTGAACGGATGCGCTCTGCCTCGAGTCGCTCGTCCTCGCGGACATCGTTGACCGTCACCGCAGGCTCTGTAACAGCCTCGCGTGCAGGCTCCTGCGGACGAATAGCCTCGGGCTCCTCGGGTGCCATATCGGGATTTATATCAAATTCAACTGTAATCGGATTGAAATTTTCCTCTGCGGTGCGCTGTGCCTCGCGAGAGGGAGTAGCAGTACGGGTGGTAAAGGCTCCGTGCCTTCTTGCCGCGTTGATTTCACTGCTTGTAAAGGTTCTCGTTTCTCTGACGGGCACCTCCTCACGCTCGGACTCGCTCGGCGCGGCGGTTGAACGCCTCGTTGCAAGCCTTTCATTAGCCTGAAGATCGTAGCCGTCAAAGCCTGCGGTAAACACGCTCTCCGCAGTTGCATCGGGACCGACAAAGGTATCGCGGGGCGCTTCGGTGCGGCTAGGCGCCTCGGCAACGAAATCGCGTCCGCCGTTTTCCACCGTGTAGTCGTCCTCACTTACGGCGAAGCCGTAATCCGCGTGTATCGGGCGTCTTGCGGCAGGTGTGGGCTCCTCGGCGGTATGCTCGGTAACGGGCTCGGTCGTAGGCTCGTCCTCAACAAGACCGCGCGGATGAACTCTTTCCTGCAGGGTGGGATTTCTTTCAAGATCTCTTTCGTCAATTCTCTCGGAAATGCCGAGCTGGGGGATAGAGAGCTCCGACAGCCCCGAGCCCCTCATAACGTAATCGTCCTCGTAAAGGTCGCCCTCGCGCTCAACAAGCTCCTCTATGCGTCTTGCCTCGCGGCGCTCGGTCTGGCGGCGCCTTTCCTCCGCCTTTATATCCTGATTCGCCTTGCGCTCAGCAGACGATTTTTTAGCCGATTTTTCAATAAAAGCAAGGAATCTGACTATGCCGTAAAGCACGGTATCAAAGAAATTTCTTATGGGATTCTTCTCGGTAGCGAAGAAATACGTAACGTATATCGTGATAACCGTAACAGCGAGAATTATAAGTCCGATATTGCCTATAACACTTACGATTGCAAAGGCAAAAACACCGCCGACAAATCCGCCGCCAACGCTCTCCTTGCCGCTATTATAAAACTCCGATGCGGAGAAATACGGCTCAACGTTGAAATTCGAGATAGCGTGCGTCATTGCCGAAATGAATATGAGCAGAACGAGGGAAAAGATAATTCTGCCAAGCAGGCGCTTGTTATGTATGTCGGAGGGGTAGAGAATTGCGTGCAAAGCGAAAAGGACGGGTATAAAATATCCGCCTATTGAAAAGGATCCGAGCAGAAAATCGCCGATAGCCCTGCCGAATGCACCGGTGCTGTCTTTAATTATGAAGCAAAGCGCAACGAATATAGCCAGGGCAAATAAAATTATCGGAACCGCGCGGTGAAAGCCCCTCAGCTGTGCGTACGTGCCTTCCTTCCTTTTCTTTTCGTTAGTTGCCATAAAACCCTCCGTTCTGTCGCCCGAGGCGACCGTGCAAATTTTAAACCGTATCAAGATATATGATATCAAATTTTCGCGCGAATTACAATAGCTAAAAGCGAAAATTGTAAAAAATATTTTTGTTCGCTTTAGAATAATTGATATATACACTTGACAAAATATTTTATTTGTGTTAATATTTAAAATGAATTATTATGCGCAAAAGAGGAAAAACAATGCTTCTGTACAATTCTTTAACAAGACGAAAAGACGAATTCAAGCCGCGCTTCGAGGGTAAGGTTTCTATGTATACCTGCGGTCCCACGGTCTACCATTTTGCCCACATCGGCAACCTGCGCACCTACACAATGGAGGACGTGCTTGAAAAATACCTGAAATACATCGGCTACGACGTGAAAAGAGTAATGAACATCACAGACGTCGGACACCTTACCAGCGACGGCGACACGGGCGAGGACAAGATGCTCAAGGGCGCGAAAAGAGAGCACAAAACCGTCCTCGAAATCGCAAAGTTTTATACCGACGCCTTCTTCGCTGATTGCGACGCGCTCAACATAGCAGCCCCCGAGATTATCGAGCCCGCAACCAACTGCATACCCGAGTTTATTGATATGGTCAGCACCCTTCTTGAAAAGGGCTTCGCATACGAGGCGGGCGGAAATATATATTTCGATACCTCGAAGCTCGAGAAATATTACGTTTTCAACGACTTCAAGGAGGAGGACCTCGAGGTAGGCGTGCGCGAGAGCGTAAGCGAGGATACCAATAAGCGCAACAAGGCTGACTTCGTTCTCTGGTTTACGAAATCAAAATTCGACGACCAGGAGCTCAAATGGGATTCCCCTTGGGGCATCGGCTATCCCGGCTGGCACATCGAGTGCTCCTGCATAGCGCGCAAGCACCTCGGCGAATATCTTGACATCCACTGCGGCGGTGTTGACAACGCATTCCCCCACCACACCAACGAAATCGCGCAGAGCGAGTCCACCTTCGGTCACGAGTGGTGCGGCTATTGGATGCACGTGCATCACCTCAACACCAATTCGGGCAAGATGTCTAAATCCAAGGGCGAGTTTCTCACCGTATCTCTCCTTCGCGAGCGCGGCTACGACCCCCTCGTGTACAGATTCTTCTGCCTGCA
The DNA here is from genome assembly GCA_017471825.1 of Clostridia bacterium. Classification (GTDB taxonomy): domain Bacteria; phylum Bacillota; class Clostridia; order Oscillospirales; family CAG-272; genus UBA1740. The sequence goes on along the minus strand of JAFURQ010000010.1, from coordinate 17,864 downwards.
GTCGCATTACAGAAAAAATCTCGTATTCTCGTGGGAAAACCTTGATAATGCCAAAATCGCCTACAACAAGCTCGTGGCAAGGGTTGCGACCCTTAAGCCCGAGGGCGATAAAATAGATGAGGCGGCATTCGCCGAGGGCAGAGCGCGCTTCACCGATGCTCTTGATAACGACCTGAATACCTCGCTCGCCGTGACGGCGCTCTACGACGTGTTCAAAATGAAAACCGACGACGCAACCAAGCTCGCTCTCATAAAGGACTTTGAGCGCGTGCTCAGCCTCGGTCTTATCGAAGCGGCACAGAAGCTCGCGGATGAAAAGGACGATGCACAGGATACCGCACAGGACTCCGAGCTTGTCGCGTATATCACCGAGCGCATCGAGGCAAGACGTCAGGCAAAGGCGGAGAAAAACTACGCCCTCGCAGACGAAATACGCAACGAGCTTTCCGCAAAGGGAATAACCCTTATCGACACAAAGGAAGGCACGAAATTTACTATCAACAGCTGATAACTCAGCCTGAAAAACAGCGAAAGGAGGGGCCTATGTACAATAAAGCAAGAGCGGACGTGCTCTATCTGCGCGGCAATTACGAGGCGGCGGCAGAAATGTACCTCGAGGGTGCAAGGGAAGGCGACGTAGGTGCCTCCTTCAATTACGGCTATTGCTTACTTCACGGCAAGGGCGTGGACTACGATCCCGCAAGGGCGAAAAGCTTCTTTGCCTACGCAAGAGATATGGAGGGCGGTGAGTCCTGCTACAATCTCGCTATGCTTTATATGCACGGTGAGGGAGTGAAGCGCGACTATAAGCAGGCGTTCAGATATATGCGCATTTCAGCCTCGCAGGGCTGCCTCGAGGCACAGCTCTATCTTGGTATGGTATATACCACGGGATATATGCTTGAGCCGGAAATCAAGGGTATATGTATGATTCCGTTTCACAAGCCCGAATACGCCGATCCGGGAGTGTATTTGCTAACGGGTGATATACCCGATGCAGAGGCAGATGAGGAGGCGCGCTTTTCGGTGACGGGTGCAGATGCCCGTCAGGCGTTTGAATGGTTCAGACGTGCCGCGCACCACGACCCGACCTACGTAGAATCCCTCGTGGCAAAGGGACAGTACCTCTACGCGAAATGCTATATAGACGGTTTGGGCACCGACTTCGACAGAAACAAGGGCGAGCTTCTTATGCTCACCGCGGGAAAAAGCGGCTCCGAGGATGCCGTTGCCTATCTTTCCGAAAACGGTGTCACACCGGAACGGCTTTTAGCGGCGGCAAAGGCTGTAAAACAGGATAACCGGGGGGGCGTGTAATGAAAAAGACCCTTCTTCTCATTCTTCGCATAGCCTTGATTGCTCTTGTTTTTGGTACACTTTTGTTTACGTTTTATCAGTCAAGCCTGCCGAAAGCGGAGTCGAGCGAGGTGAGCGACGGCGCATCTGAAAAGCTCGAGCCGATAATCCCCTCGACAACCCCCACGGGCGAGTTTGTGCATACCAATATACGCAAAATTGCGCACTTCGTCGAGTTTGCAATACTCGGCTATGCCGTAGCTCTGTACGTTGTGACGTTTATGCGCCGGAAATTCATAGGCATCTCATATCTTGCGGCACCCATCGTCGCGCTCATCGATGAAACAATACAGGTTTTCTCCGAACGCGGCCCGTCGGTAACCGATATATGGCTCGATATTTCGGGCTTCGTTTTTTCGGCATCAATCGTATATATCACCCTGCTTGCGGTGGTGCTTATTCCGCGCCTCTTCCATCGCAAAAAATAATGGCGCACGGACGGTAATCCTATGGTAAAAATTACTGCGGTCGAGCCTCGCTCGCGCTCTGAAAAAATCGGCATTTTGCCAAACGATACACTCATATCCATCAACGGTAATAATATCAACGACGTGCTCGATTATCGCTTCTATCTGACCGATACCTCGGTACAGCTGGCGATTGAGCGCGACGGCGAGAGGCTTACCTTTAATATCAAAAAGGGCGAATACGACGATATCGGCCTCGACTTTGAAACACCACTTATGGACAAAAAGCATACCTGTAAAAACGGTTGCATATTTTGCTTCATCGACCAGAATCCCGAGGGACTGCGCGAATCGCTTTACTTCAAGGACGACGATTCCCGCCTTTCGTTTCTCCACGGTAACTATATAACTCTTACCAATATGACCGACGAGGACGTTGCGCGCATAGTCAAAATGCGCTTTTCTCCCATCAACGTCTCGGTTCACACTACGAATCCCGAGCTTCGTGTGAAAATGATGAAAAACAAGCGCTCGGGTGAGGTTCTGCGCTACCTTAAGGACTTTAAGGACGCAGGGCTTAATATATGCGCCCAGATCGTTCTTTGCCACGGCATAAACGATGGGGACGAGCTTATGCGCTCAATGCGCGATCTCGCGGAATACATCCCCGAAATGCAAAGCGTCGCGGTTGTTCCCGCAGGTATGACAAAATTCAGAGATAAGCTATATCCCCTCACCGACTTTACCCCGAGTGAAGCGGCAGAGGTTATAGATATGATAGATAAATTCGGCAGTGAAATCAAGGAAAAAACGGGTAGCCGCGTTTTCTTTGCCGCCGACGAATTCTATCTCAAGGCAGGAATACCCATTCCCGCCGCAGATTATTACGAGGATTACCCCCAGCTTGAAAACGGCGTGGGAATGCTTCGCTCCTTTGCGGACGAGTTCTCCGTCGGCTGTGACGACATAGCCGACCTTGTCGCAGGGCTTTCGGGCACTCGCACCGTGTCGGTTGCAACGGGTGTCGCCTCGTATCCTATGATTTCCTCCCTCGCCGACAAAATAGAGTCACTTTCCGGCGGCAGAGTGAAAATCAGAGTTCACCGTATAATAAACCGCTTTTTCGGCGAGAGCATAACCGTGTCGGGCTTGCTTACGGGCAAGGACATATCGGAGCAGCTTGCGGGCTTGGAGCTTGGAGACGCACTTCTCCTTCCGCGAAATTGCTTAAGACACGGCGAGGACGTGTTCCTCTGCGGTATGACTCTTGCAGAGCTCTCGGAGCTTCTCGGTACGGAAATCCGTATCTGCGAAAACGACGGCTTCGACTTCATTGATGCGGCATTCGGCGTCTGATACCGCACGGAAAGGAGAGAATATGTCAAAACCGATAATAGCCATCGTTGGCAGACCCAACGTAGGCAAAAGCACGCTTTTCAATAAGCTTATAGGCGAGCGCCGCTCGATAGTCGAGGACGTCCCCGGCGTAACGCGCGACAGAATATACGCAGAGGCAGAGTGGGGCGAGCATACCTTCATTCTTATTGATACCGGCGGTATCGAGCCGAAAAGCGACGATACAATACTGAAGCAAATGCGCACACAGGCGGAAATAGCGGTTTCCACCGCTGACGTTATCATTTTTATGTGCGACATCCGCGCCGGCCTTATGGCAGACGACCGCGATATTGCAATAATGCTCAAAAAGTCGGGTAAGCCGATAATCCTCGCAGTCAATAAGGTTGACAGCATAGGCGATGTGCCCCTCGCATTTTACGAGTTCTACGAGCTTGGCTTCGAGCGCGAGCCGATAGCACTTTCCTCAATTCACGGCACGGGAACGGGCGACATTCTCGACGCAGTTCTCGAGGTGTGCGATTTTTCCGAGGAGGATAAAGAGGACGAGGCGGTTATCAACGTCGCAGTAATAGGTAAGCCCAATGCGGGAAAATCCTCTGTCATCAACCGTATGTGCGGCGAGGACAGAATGATAGTGTCCGATATCGCAGGTACCACCCGTGATGCCGTTGATACCAGGGTCGAAAACGACTACGGCGTTTTTAATTTTATAGATACCGCAGGAATCCGCCGTCACTCAAAGGTCGAGGACAGAATAGAGAAATTCAGCGTCCTTCGCGCCAATATGGCGGTTGAAAGAGCAGACGTTTGCATACTTATGATAGACGCTACCTCGGGAATTACCGAGCAGGATGAAAAAATAGCGGGAATCTCGCACGAGGCAGGCAAGGCGTGTATTATCGCCGTGAATAAATGGGATGCTATCGAAAAGGATAACTCAACCACCAATCAGTACAAAAACGAGATACGCACCGCCCTCGCATATATGCCGTACGCACCCATAGTTTACCTCTCGGCAAAAACAGGGCAGAGGGTTGCAAACCTTTACCCACTCATAAGAGAGGTGTATATGCAGGCGAGCCGCCGTATCCCGACAGGTCAGCTCAACGACCTGCTCAACGATGCAATGACTCGCGTCCAGCCCCCCTCGGATAAGGGCAAGCGCTTGAAAATTTACTATATGACGCAGGTCAGCACCAATCCACCCACCTTCGTTATCTTCTGTAACTCCGAGGAGCTGTTCCATTTCTCGTACAGACGGTATATAGAGAACTGTCTGCGCGATGCCTTCGGCTTCGAGGGAACCCCCATAAAGCTTGTCATAAGGCAGAAGGGCGACGACTCCACAAAGTAAAGGAGAAGCTATGTTTGTAGATAAAATTGAAATATACGTAAAAGCGGGCAACGGCGGTAACGGCGCCGTTGCCTTCCACCGTGAAAAGTTTGTTTCGGCAGGAGGTCCCGACGGCGGCGACGGCGGCAGAGGCGGAAATATCATCCTAAAAGTTGACACGGGTGCCAACACACTGCTTGCATTCCGCTACAAAAGAAAGTTTGTAGCAGAAAACGGCGGCGACGGTATGCCCAATAAAATGCACGGTAAAAATGGCAAGGATATAACCGTCCTCGTCCCCCCCGGAACCATAATTCGCGAAAAGGACACAGGCAGAATAATCTTTGATATGGCGTCCGCAGACGAGTTCGTTCTCTGTAAGGGCGGCAGAGGAGGCTGGGGCAACCGCCACTTCGCAACACCCACCCGTCAGATTCCCAGATTTGCAAAGGGCGGCACCAAGGGCGAAGAGCGCACGGTCACCCTCGAGCTGAAAATGCTCGCAGAGGTTGGACTTATCGGCTTCCCCAACGTTGGAAAATCCTCAATCCTCTCGCGCATCTCGGCGGCAAAGCCTAAAATCGCCAACTACCATTTCACAACCCTCTCACCCAACCTCGGCGTAGTTTCCGTGAGAGAAGGGAAGGGCTTCCTTGCGGCAGATATCCCCGGTCTTATCGAGGGAGCATCTGAGGGCGCAGGCCTTGGTCACGCCTTTCTCCGCCACGTTGACCGCTGCAGACTCCTTCTGCACGTCGTTGACATATCCGCACAGGACGGAAGAGAGCCTGCAGACGATATAGATAAAATCGACACCGAGCTTGCAAGCTACTCTCCCGAGCTTTCAGTAAGACCGCAGATAATAGTTGCCAATAAAACCGACTCGGCTGACCTTGAATCCGACTCCGTAAAGGCATTCGCCAAAAAATGTGAGGAGCTCGGCAGACAGGTTGTATACGTTTCCGCTGTGACGGGCGAAGGACTCGACGAGCTCGTCAAAGTAACCGCCGAGGCATTGAAGGAGCTTCCGCCTCTAACCGTTTACGAAGCTGAGCTTACACCCGAGGAGGACCTCGTGCTCGCAACCTCAACCGTCCGCGAAACCACGGTCCGCCGCGAAAACGGCAAATTCATCGTCGAGGGAGAGTGGCTTTACAACTTTATGGGCCAGATTAACTTCGGCGACTACGAATCGCTCAATTTCTTCCAGCGTGTCCTTGTTAAAAACGGAGTAATAGATAAGCTCCGTGAGGCAGGCGTCGAGGAGGGCGACACCGTATCTATATACGATTTCGAGTTCGATTTCGTGTATTAATAACCAAATGAGGAAAACCGTAGGTTTTCTACCTCTCTTTTCCTCTGAAATTGCTTTTATATAAGAAAGAGGTACTGTGTTTTTTTGCACAATACCTCTGTTTTTATTCGGTTATGCCTAAATGCGACAGCCCATTTTAATAACCCAATCCAAATGCCTGATTGATAGCTCCGCCTATCGCCGCCGCGGCGTTGTCGGTTATCTCGTCAATCTCCCTCGGAGAAATAAACAGCGGCTCGAACTGGTATTCGCTTATCGAGCTTCCTGAGGCAAAAAGCCGCGAATCAATAACGGTGGGCACACCTATGGAGATTATCGGCACACCTAACGCTCCGCGCGTAATCGGTGTTTTTAAATTTCCCATTCCGCCGGGGAAAATTCCCGTATCGGAAATCTGAAAGCTCCTGCCAAGACGGGAGCGCGAGCGTGTCATAATCGAATCAACCGCGACTATAACGTCGGGTGCTATCTCCTCGCAGACCGCCTTCACCGTCCTTCCCGTGTCCATACCCGTTACGGCTGGAACTCCGGGCTGTAAAACGGCTATTTCAGAGCACTCAAGCTCGTCAAAAAAAGCCTCGTCATATTCGCGAATATGAGCCGTTGGCTTTACACGGGTGGCACTCTTTGGCCCTACTGAGTCCGCCGTAACGCTTCTGTTTCTGAGTCCGACCACGAGTATGCGCGCAGGCATCACCGAAATGTCGTCGCATATGATACAGAGCCTCTTTGCTATCTCCTCCTGCACGTCGGCTATCCCGTCCTCGTCGAGCAAATCAAGCCGTGGCACCGTCAGCGTGTCGTAAATGCCGCACGGCCTGCCGATGCTCCTTGCCCCCTCCTCGCTTCTAACCCTGACTCGCTCCCAAATGCCGGGAGGGCAGTGCTCCTTTGAGTAGTCAACCCCCTTTACGTCGGTGTCCGCGCGCCGCCTTTCAATCGCAAGGTCGGTATACGGCGTCTCACCGCCATCTACCGCGCTGTAATAATAATTGTACATACCCCGCCTCACTTTCCGTTTTACTAAATTATTGCCACGAGCTCAGGGAATATTCACAAGCGGGCAAGCAATTTTGCACAATAAATAAATATTTAAATTGTGCATTAAGCCGAAAAACTCTCGCGTGTAATTTTCTGGTTGCAAAAGTAATATTTTTATGCTAAAATATATGGGTAAAGGAATATTTGTGTTCCCACAACGCTTGTTTTAAATTATTTTTGCCGTATCAGCGGCAGAATGGAGAAAAATATGAAAAAGATTTTGAGTCTGTTACTCGTGGTATCCCTTCTTCTCGGTACCGCCCTCGCCCTTTCGTCGTGCGGCGCTCCCGACGACGCGGGAGCCGTTATCCCCGTTTATCTCGGCGATGCGGTTTATGATTTCGACCCCACCGACTATTATGCTGATGCAAATGCTGAACAGCTTATGTCGTTGATCTTCGAGCCCCTTTTCACCGTTGACGATAACGGTAAGCTCGGCAAGGCGGCGGTAAAGAAATATGACGTCGATGAAGAGGAAAGGCTTATTACCATCGAGCTTCGCGAAACCTATTGGTCGGACGGCACTCGCGTTATGGGTGAGGATTTCATCTACGCTTGGCGCGACGTCCTTCTCAATCCGGCAAAGCCCAACCCCGCGGCAGCTCTTCTTTATGATATCGAGAACGCTGTGGAAATCAAAAATGGCTCTTGCTCCGCGTATGAGTTCGGTGCAACCTCAAATCTTTATGAAATAACCATAACCTACCGCGAGGGTGCAGATTACGAGCAGCTGCTCAAAAATCTTGCCTCGGTCGCAACCTCTCCTCTCCGTCAGGCAGGCGTTTCGCAGGCTCCTACCTACTGGGCAAAGAGCTCTAACTCCATATTCACCAACGGCCCGTTTTCTATCGCACGTCTCGATTATGAAAGCGGTGAGTTTACCCTTACGAGAAACCTCGGCTACCATCAGCCGCCCACAAAGGTAGACTACGACAACAACGTTACCCCCTACGAGCTTACAACCGCCTTCAAGCTTGACGGCAACAAGGTAAGCTATTCCTACGAGGATCTTGACGACGTTGTATTCTTTATGTCCGATGCACCCCTCTCCGACAGAGCGGCTACCGCAGAGAATGCAGAGATATACGACGATCTTTCTACCTATACATACGTATTCGATACCACTAACCCGATATTTGCAGACAAAAACGTGAGAAAAGCGCTCTCGATGGCAATCGACCGCAATGCTATCATATCTGCAATAACCTACGGCAGAGCCGCAACGGGCTTCGTTTCTCCTCTTGCCGCTTCTGATATCGCACAGGCTCTTATCTCCGCATCTGCCGATATGGCAGCAGCGAAGGAGCTCGTTAACTCCTCCACCGCTAAAGGCGCATCCTTCACTCTCACCGTCAATAACGATGAGCAGAGCAAGAAGATTGCAGAAATCGTTGAGGCAAGCTGGGAGGAGCTCGGCTTTGACGTCACCGTGAAGGTGGCAGGCACCGTTAAGAGCACCGTCAAGGACTTCGCTACCGGCGAGGAGATTGAAATTCTCGACTCCGAAATCCAGTATCTCGTTAAGGAAGCATCCTACGGCAACGTTAATTTTGACGTTATCGCAGTGGATTGGCAGATGTACTCCAACGATCCCTTCGTTGCACTGGCAGGCTTCACCTCGGATATGAACGGCAACGGCGCCGCATTCGAGGACGCGATCACAACCGTTCGTACCAACATCTCCGGCTGGACAAACGCAAAGTATGATTCCTACATTGAGGCGGCATACGAGGCAGGAAACGCGGCTTCCCGTAACGAGTATCTCAAAAAGGCAGAGGCTCTTCTCATAGAAGAGGCTCCCGTGGTTCCCCTTGTATTTAACCAGACTGTAACCGTCGTAAGCGACGAGCTTAGAAGGGTAGAGGTTGACGGCTTCGGCAACTATATCCTCACTGAAGCAAAGCTCAAAAATTACGAGGATTACCTTCCCACAGAGGAATAAAAATAAGCTCGCAGCCTTGGGTGCCAAGCATACAGTGCCCAAGGCTCGCAGGCTTTTTAGTGCATAGCAAACCAATTACGTTAAAAGGGCAGGGAAAATGAAGAAAAAGAAATTTACCTTGCGTACGGTTACGGATATAAAGGTTTTTCTCCTTTTTTTGCTTGAATATATTCGCTATCCCGTTGACCGTACAACGCTTATCAATATAGTTTCGGAAAACACCGATGAAATAATAATCGACTATGACGAATGCCTTGGCGAGCTTTCGGATTCGGGTCACGTCTGGTTCGACGAGGTCGACGGCGAAGCCTACTATATGATCTCCGACAGTGGCAGAATGGTGGCGAAGGAGCTCTTCGACGCTCTGGACGAGGATTTCAGAGAGAAGAGCCTTAAGAGCGCTATGAAGCACCTCTCACTCGCGAAAAGCGGCGCAACGACCAAAACCGCCGTTACAGAGGTGGAGGGCTCGAGATACAAGGTAACGCTCTCCCTTCAGGATACGTCGGGTCAGCTTCTCGAGGCATCACTCGTTGTTTCCTCTCTCTCCGAGGCGGAGAAAATACGTCAGAATTTCGAAACTCGTCCGGAGGCGGTATACAGAGGAATACTCTTTTCCGCGACCGGAAGACTCGAATATATTTCCTGAGAAAAAATATTTTTTTGGTAATATTCACTAATAAAGTGTTGCAGGTTTGAGCAATAATTGTATAATTATAAAGAAAAATGTAAATTTTTTTGAAAAAAGCTATTGACAATGTTGCTCTAAAAGATTTATAATAAATTTATTCAAAGGCGGGCAATCAATGAGCGCACATTGTAATATGGAAATTTCGACGTTGATCCTTATGGCACGTTCGAATGACGATCTCGCATTTGCCGAAATCGTAAGGCGCTATACCCCTATGCTTCACGGTGTAATATCCCGCTTTAATTCTCCGATGATTAGCTCGGAGGAGGCTTTTTCCGAGGCGACCTTTGCCCTGTATCGCGCAACTCTTACATACGACATCGGCTCTGCCACGGTAACCTTTGGGCTCTACGCACGTACCTGCGTCCGCAACCATCTTTACGATATAATGGGGAAGGCAGCGCGCGACGGTGTGGTAGACTTGCGTGATGTGGAAACACTCGGCAGGAGCGACGGAATCGAAAGTGTAATCGTTTCCCGTGAGCGCCTGCGCCGTGCTCTTCGCGCCGCCCGACAAATCCTTTCGGATTACGAATATTCTGTTTTGCGTCTTTATCTTCGCGGCTATACCACCGCGGAAATGGCGCGCGAGCTGTCAAAATCGCCCAAGTCGATCGACAATGCAAAGGCGCGTATGCTAAAGCGCCTGCGTGAAAACAGCGATACGTTTTCCGACTTTTAATTCATTTCGTCAATATGCCCGTATAGCTTAAGGGAGAGCGTTGTTTACAAAGGCGTCGGTTGGAATCCGTCTAGGGCAAAATTTTTAACCTATTTTAAGTGAGGAAAGAAGAAACCATGTACCAGGACAAGACATTGAAGTGCAAAGATTGTGGCAATGATTTCGTGTTCACCGCAGGTGAGCAGGAATTCTACGCATCCAGAGGCTTTGAAAACGAGCCCTCCAGATGTAAGGAATGCCGTATCGCAAGAAAGAACGCAGTAAAGGGCGCAAGAGAAATGTTTGCAGCCGTTTGCGTAGAATGCGGTAAGGACTGCCAGGTCCCCTTCAAGCCCACCGAGGGTAAGGCTGTTTATTGCAGCGAGTGCTTCGCAGCTAAAAAAGCAGCACAGGAGTAATGCAACCTTAAGCTAAACTCAAAAAACAGCGACACGCATGCCGTGTCGCTGTTTTTTTGCCATATTGGAAATTTTCCGCGATTTCTCGCCTAAAATAAATAAAATTTTATATTTTACTATGTACAAACGTGAAAAAGTGTGGTATAATGTAAAGGTAAAAATGGGTTTTTATAGCCTTTTTAACTTTATTGTGTCTGGAGTTACCGATGGAAAAGAAATTCGGATATAAAAATAATAAAAATAAAAACGCGCGCCGCGATTTTCATAAGGATAAAAGGGAGACTCACACCGAGGCAGAGGAAAACAACTGCGTGGTAAGCGGCAGAAACGCCGTCCGTGAGCTTCTTTCGGGCGACCGTGACGTCGATAAAATATACGTAAGCTCGGGCGACCGCGAGGGCTCTATAAAGCTTCTCGTTGCCTTGGCAATAGAAAAGAAAATCCCCGTTGTAGAGGTAGATAAATCAAAGCTCGATGCAATATCGGGCGGCACTCGCCATCAGGGCATCGTCGCCCTCGCGGCAGAGCACAACTACTCCACGGTTGACGATATTCTTGCCTACGCCGACGAGCGCGGAGAAAAGCCCTTCGTCATAATTCTCGACGGAGTTGAGGATCCACATAACCTCGGCGCTATTATCAGAAGTGCGGAGTGCCTTGGCGCCCACGGCGTCATCATACCCAAGCGCCGCGCGGTAGGACTTACCCCCACCGTTGCAAAGGCGGCGGCAGGCGCAACCGAATACGTGAGGGTTGCGAGAGTGACGAATATCGCCACTACAATAGACGAGTTGAAGGAGCGCGGTCTGTGGATATACGCCGCAGATATGGGCGGCTCCGATTACGTGAAAACCGACCTGACGGGAAGCATGGCGTTGGTCCTCGGCAGTGAGGGCTTTGGAATTTCCCGTCTTGTTAAGGAAAAATGCGATTTCACCGTATCAATCAAGCTTCACGGCAGGGTTAACTCAATGAACGTTTCCTGTGCCGCGGCTATAATTTTTGCCGAGGTGGCAAGACAAAGAGATTTGGGAGGTGCAGACATTGGATGATAATATAAAGCTTGAATTTACCTTCGAGGACGAAAACGAAAGCATCGCCCCACAAGCACCGCAGGACGAGCCCGTCACAAAGCCCGCCCGAGCTCCCGAGGCGCCCAAAAGCCCGAAGGTTGAATTTACCGTCCCCGAAAGCTATTCGGATACCGCAAGCGAGCCGCGGGATGAGCAGGATAGGACCGAGTCAGCGCCTATTGATACCACCCTCGTGCATACCACTTATCTGCCTCGCTTTACCGATGCGAGCGAAAGCTACCGAATGGCAAGCCCCGACGAGCCGCGTAAGACGGAGGCAAAGCCCCCGAAGCGCGAGAGCCCCAAGCCTCACCCCACCTCGTCGGTTGATCCCACGGCGGAAATGGATACCGAGCACGCCCTCGACGGTGCCACCGTTGTAACCGTAGGCACACCGACCCCCGAGGAATACGATATCAGCTCCACGGTGTTTAAATTCGATACCACCGAGGAGGACGATACACTCCCGACCGCAGAGGAGCTCACCACCGCCACGGAGGAAGAAACCGCCGAGGCAGAGGAGGAGGTCACCCTCGAGTTTGAGGCGGAGGAGGAAGGTGCACCCGAGGCGCCCATCACCGCAGAATCGCTCGCTCTTGAGGAGAAGAAGCCAGGCCCCGTGTCACGCCTCGAGGCTATAACCTCTGTCGGTGACGAAACCGATACCAATACAAAAAAGAAAACCGAATATACCGAGCATACCCAAAGGGAAGCGTTCAAGGACAAATTTCTCGACACCGTTATGTCGCTTAAGGTGCGCCTTGTTGCCTCGGCAGTAATAGCCGTTTTGCTTCTCGTGCTCGAAAATCTTTCTCTCTTTGGCGTAGATGCCGCACAGCTTCTCGGCATTTCAAGTCTGCCGTATGCTATGGCGCTTCTTGACGGACAGCTCGTAATATGCCTCTTTGTCCTCGCCTTGCCAGAAATTATATACGCGTTCCGCCGTCTGTTCGTCGGCAGAGCGGTTCCAGAGCTATTCATTCCTGCCGCGGCAATCGTCCTCGTCGGATATTATGCCGCTGTAATCATAGCATCTCCTGCGGAATACGCGCTCTTCGGTCTGCTCTTTGCGCTCATCACACTCGGCGCAATCTCTGCCGCACTCTATAAAACGCTTGCGGACTTCACCAATTTTAAGAAGATAGCAACCCCCGAGGAGAAGAGCATCGTTGACAGAAAGCTCACGCGCTCACTCCCTGAGGAAAACCTCGCCGTCGACGGCAAGGTAGAGGGCTATAAATCAAAAACCGCCCGCATCTTCCGCGCCTCTTTTATTGCGGATTTCTTTAAGCGTAGCGGAAAATGCGCCGAAAGCTCGGGTAACGTAATAGTTACTCTCGCCGCAACCTTCGGTCTCGGCTTTGTAGCGGCATGCGTGGCGTATTTCATTCCCGGCGGTATTTTTGCCGCAATATCCACCTTCACAGCAGTATTTATCTTCGGGCTTCCCGCCTTCTCGCTTCTCGTGCATAAGCTCCCGTTCTTCCACGCTGTAAAGCAGGCGGAAAAGGACGGCGGCGCCATAATCGGCGAAACCTCGCTCTACGATTATTCGGGCGTCGACGTTATAGGCTTTGACGATACTGAGGTTTTCGGCGAGGAGGATGTAACCCTTCAGCGTATAATGCTTTACGGCAAAAGCGAAAATCTCTCCAAGGCTATGCACCAGATGGCATCCGTCTTCTCGGTTGTTGGCGGCCCGCTTAAAAACCTGTTTGCCGATTCTCTCGACCACATCGCTCCCCCCGCCGACAGAGTACATATCGAGGAGGAGGGAATCTCCGGTAGGGTCGACGGCAATGAGGTAAGAGCAGGCAGTCTTGAATATATGGTTCGCAACGGTATAACCGTGCCGTACGATCCCGCACAGGAAAGACCGCTTTTCTCCACTAAGGTTATGTACGCCGCAGAAAACGGAGAGGTCTATGCAAAATTCTATATCCGCTACACCTTCTCTGAGGAGTTCACTATGCTTCTGCCCTCGCTTGAGGACGAGGGTATAGTTCCTCTCGTGTACACCCGTGACCCTAACGTAAATAACGAGCTTCTGTGCACGCTCACCGCAGGCGCCGATAAAATCAGAGTTCTTAAAAAGCAAACCCTGCCCAAATCGGACGACACCCCCTACTCGCGCGTCAGTGCAGGAATCGTAACCTCAAAGAGTAAGGAAGCTGTGATAAATATGCTCCTTCTTTCCAGAAAATACACAAGCTTCCAGAAGAAAATGGCGGCTATCGAGCTTGCTGCTATGTCATTTGGCTCGGTGCTTGCACTCGTCCTCGCCTTTAGCGGCATAACCGTAATTCCCACGGTTGCGCTCTCGCTCTGGCATATATGCTGGACGGTGGCACTCGCGGTTATGAGCCGACGCACCTTCAATCTTCCGGAGCATAAGCAGTAACCCCTCACCCCGAAAGGAATAAAATTAATGAAGCTTTCTGAAATACCGAATATATCATCCGTGCTGAAATCAATACAAAAGCCTGGACGCTATATCGGCGGCGAATACAATAGAATAATGAAGGATAAGGATTCGGTAAAATGCCGCTTCGCGTTTTGCTTTCCCGACACCTATGAGATAGGTATGTCAAACCTCGGCGTCCGAATCCTGTACGACGTTATAAACAAGGATAAGGACGTCTGGTGCGAGCGCGTTTACGCTCCGTGGACGGATATGAAGGAAAAAATGGAGGAATACTCCATTCCGCTTGCCGCCGTGGAAAGCGGTGACGAGCTCTCCGAGTTTGACCTCGTCGCCTTCTCGCTCCAGTACGAGCTCTGCTATACCACAGCGCTTCAAATGCTTCGCCTCGCGGGAATACCCATCTGGGCGAAGGACAGAGATGAGGATACCCCCATTATAATCGGTGGCGGCCCCTGCGTCTACAATTCGGAGCCCATTGCCGAGTTCTTCGACCTCATCAATATCGGAGAGGGCGAGGAGGTCCTGCTCGAGATTTGCCACCTCTATATAAAAATGAAGGAGGAGGGAACATATACCCGCTCCGCCTTCCTTCGCGCCGCCGCAGGAATCGAGGGCGTGTATATCCCCTCACTCTATGACGTCAGCTATAACGACGACGGCACTATAAAGGAGTATAAGCCCCTCTACGACGACGTACCGAGGAAAATTAAAAAGCGCATAATCGCCGACCTCGATACCGTGTCCTATCCCGAAAAGCTCGTTATGCCTTATATCGAAACCGTGCACGACAGAATAGTTCTTGAAATCTACCGCGGCTGTATCCGCGGATGCCGCTTCTGTCAGGCAGGTATGGTGTATAGACCCATCAGAGAGAAATCTCCCGAGGTGCTTAACGCCACCGCAAAGTGCCTCTACGATAACACAGGCTATGACGAAATCTCCCTTATCTCGCTTTCGATAAGCGATTATTCAAGGATTGGTGAGCTCACCGATTCGCTCCTATCCTGGACTGATGACGAGCACATAAGCCTCTCCTTGCCCTCGCTTCGTATTGACAGCTTCTCTGAGGAGCTGATGAAAAAGGTAAGCTCGGTCCGCACGGGCGGCATAACCTTTGCCCCCGAGGCAGGCACTCAGCGCCTTCGCGACGTTATAAATAAGAACGTAACCGAGGAGGACCTCATGCGCTCGGTTGCCATAGCCTTCCGAGGTGGAAAGAGCAACGTAAAGCTCTACTTTATGGACGGACTCCCCACCGAAACGCTCGAGGATATAAAGGGAATTGCCGAGCTCGCTACGCGCGTCGTAGGGCAGTATTTCAAGCTCCCCAAGGATCAGCGCCCTCGCGGCGTCGGCGTTACCATAAGCGTCGCCTGCTTCGTCCCCAAGCCCTTTACTCCGTTCCAATGGGAAAAGCAGGATTCCTATGAAACCCTCATAGAAAAGCAGGAATATCTTAAAAGCTGTATAACCGATAAAAGAGTCAGATATACCTACCACGATGCAAAGGTTTCCTTCCTCGAAGCCGTATTTGCACGCGGTGACCGCCGCCTCGCACCCGCAATAGCAACAGCCGTAGAGGAGGGTGCTATGTTCGATGCATGGGAGGAGTATTTCGACTACGATAAATGGATGGAAATATTTGCCCGCCACGGCATTGACACCGGATTCTATACCACGCGCGGCTTCGGACTTGACGAGGTTTTGCCGTGGGATATCATCGACTGCGGCGTAACGAAAAAATATCTTCTTCGCGAGAGGGAAAGGGCGTATAACGAAAAAACCACCCCATCCTGCGCGGAGCACTGCAACGGTTGCGGAGCGGATAAGCTCGGCGGCAAAAACCGCTGGTGCAGAGCCTGCGACCAAAACGGAGGTGCGGACAATGAATAATACCCCGATAAATCTCCGTATAAAATTCAAGAAGGTGGGCGCACTTCAGTACATCTCCCACCTCGACCTCGTCAGAACTATGCAAAAAATAATAGTCCGCTCCAAGCTTCCGCTTTGGTACACGGAGGGCTTCAATCCTAAGCCCAAAATGGTTTTCGCCGCACCTCTTTCAATCGGCACCGAAAGCACCGTTGAATTTATGGATCTCCGCCTCAGCGAACGCATCGATCCTGATGTGGCGGTAGCGACACTCAATCGCAATATGACCGACGAGCTCGTGGTTCTGAAGGCATATTATCCCGAAACAAAGCTCACCGACCTCAAATGGCTCTCATACGTCATAACCGTAAGCACCGACGGAGCAACGGATGAGCTCGCCGCTCGAGTCAACACCGCCCTCGCGGCACCCGAGGCACGGGTTATGAAAAAGACAAAATCGGGCGATGCCGAGGTCGATATAAAGCCTCTTATCCGCTCCGCAAGCGCAGTCGCCTCGAACGGCACCCTTCGCATAAGCTGTACCCTCAGCGCAGATGCCTCGTCGTTTCTTAACCCCGAATACGTGATTAAATATCTCCGAGCCGCAACGGGACTCCTCACGAATCCCAACCTGCTCGCAGAGGGATACACCATTCAGAGAATAGCGGCGTATAAGGACGATATGAGCGAATTTTTGTAAAAAGAATACTGTCTATATTTATACCGGCAAGCCGTCTGATGTGCTTTAACGTACTTATCAGGCGGCTTTTTGCTGTAATGAGAGTGTCCTCGTCCTCTGCCTTGATAGCACCGAGCAGCTCGGCAAACCCGTCCTCAACGCTCGTCAGATCGTTGTGATTCACAGTAATTCCAAGGTATAACTCATACCGCATAAATCTGTCGAAAATCTCGGTATATTCCGCCCTTGCCGCGTCAAAATCGCTCTCCTCTCCGCGCTCAACGTCCTCTTGTATATTTCCCACGATTTCCCGAAGAGCAATAGAGTTGGCTATAACGGCGCAGAGCGAAAGCAAAAGCAGTGTAAAAGCTATCTTGACCGTCCTCATTTTTCTTCCTTTTTAATTATTTTAATAGTATTTTTGTCATCAATCCCCATATAAAATACATCGCTTCGCGAAATTCCGCGCTTCGAAAGCTCCGAATCAATCATATCCCGTCCGTAGCGCTCCGCCGAAATCTCCGCCTCGTTGTATTCACCGTCCAAAATCAGTACGTGAGAAACTCCGGTGTTTTGCTTTTGTAAAACGGATATTTTTCCGCTCTGCTCAAGCAGTGCATAATCAACCTCGCAAATATCGCCTATCCCCTGCGAGCGCATCTCCGATATAAATTCGTTTATCGAAATCCGATTCTCACGCAGTATCCTTTGTTGGATTTCGCCCTTGTAAACTATGAAAACAGGCTCCCCCTCAATGCATTTTTTTAGTCCGTTGAACCTCGTTTTTGCATAGGATAGCAGTATTTCAACCGAAAGTATGAATATAACGGGAATTATAGCGTTCATAAGCGGCAGATCGGGGTCGTCAATCGGTATGGCGGCAATCTCCGAAATCAAAAGGGTGGAAACGAGCTCGCTTACGTCAAGCTCTCCAATCTCCCGTTTTCCCATTATTTTCATAGAAAACGAAAGCAAAATGTAAACAATAAGCGTTCGTGTAAATATCGCCACCATATCAAATCGCCCCCCTCTGCTATTGATTATTATGTGAAAAATCAAAAAAATTCAAAAAAATAGAAAAAAACTATTGACTTTTTCGTTTAGCGGTGATATAATACAAAAGCACACTTGGAAAAAGTATGGCTTTTGAAGAGCGTGCCCTGGTTCCTTGAAAATTGAACAACATGAAATTTCTGAGCACTGAAAAGTGCAGAGATCTCGTTAAAACACTTTGAAAACAAAGTAACTCAAAAGTAAGAAGAAGCTAAGAAAAAATAGCTCTAAAGAAGAT
>JAFURQ010000009.1 GCA_017471825.1 Clostridia bacterium | reverse complement strand
GTCTGGTTTCCTTGCGCGTAAGGTTTTGCGCCTCGTGTTCATCAAGTATATAAAGGTGGCGGATTTCTTCGTCACAATGAGCGAGCGCCGCCGCAGTTTCGTCCTCTACAAAGACTGTAATTTTTTTCGTTTCACCGTTTTCGTTTATGATATTTGTGCTTAATTTCTTCATATTAGCCTCCTGATTGATTTCAAAATTTGACATTAAATTTCAAAATTCTTTCAGGTGGCGCACGAATAGGCATATACCTACATTTTTCGCCAGGGCATACAAAAAGGCACTTGTTGCGTGATACGCTTATATTTGCGTACCATTCAACAAGTGCCTTTCTAAAGCTATTCAGTTTTCTATTATGTAGAGCAGCGATTAAGCTATATGATCATAATCACTACTCATTACGAGTAGCGAAGCGCAGTTACCCCAACGCATAATAAAATACCTCCTTGAATTAAAAATTGGCGCGGCTCGTCCAAGGTGGTATTCTGGAAGATGACCGCGTAGATAAGTATTATCTTTTCGCTTGATTTATTTGGTTCTCATTCTTACGTCGTAGAATGGGATAGTACGGCTTTTAGATTTTTTAGTCGGAGCAGAGTTCACAAGCTCCGTATATACATCTTATCTTTGCTTTGTTTGGCATTCCACAAGCCTTTATAGCTATATCTGCATCTACGTCCACAAGGTCAACGACTCTGCCGCATTTTTCACAAGCAAAGTGAAGATGTTCTGAGCAGTCAGCATCGTACCTTTCTCGATTGCTTACCGTACAGACTCGTACAATTCGTCCGATTTCTTCCAGCTGTTTCAGATTGCGGTATACAGTTCCGAAAGAGAGGTTGGGATTTTTGACTCTCAAATCAAGATATATCATTTCTGCCGTTGGGTGAGCCTTTGTTCCGCAGAGATATTCATATATGCTATTGCGAGTAGTAGAATTTCTCATCTTCTTTTCCATAGAAGTCTGCATTATTTACCTACAAAGGAATATTTTACTAAACTATAGCATAAAACCAATTTTATGTCAATAACGGATTATCATTATTGTTGAAGGAACATAAAAAGGGTGTCGCTTTGGCGACACCCAAAAAATATTAATAATATTTTTTCTTTATTGCATCGTAAGAAGAGGGGCTAGATGGTAAAACATTAGAGTTCCATCTAATTATGCTAAAATATCTTCATCAAACAGACCAACAATTCCGTAAATAGTACAAACAGTTATTTTAAGGATTTACGGTGAAATAAAATACATCCTATTAAAAGTAACATTATTAAGACGGTTGCTGCTATCATAAGTAAAACTGATAGTTTTCCCATTAAATAAAAAACGCACAGGAGGCAAAAGATATGAAAACAGCAGTTATCTACGCAAGGTATTCAAGCGACACCCAGACCGAGCAATCTATTGAAGGTCAGCTTCGTGTTTGCCAAGAATACGCCAAGCGTAACGAAATCATTATCGTGGATACTTACATAGACAGAGCTATGACGGGTACTAACGATAACCGCAAGGACTTTCAACGTATGTTATACGATAGCGGCAAGCATCATTGGGATTACGTTCTCGTTTATAAGCTTGACCGTTTTTCTCGTAACAAGTATGAAATGGCTATGCACAAAAAGACTTTGCGCGACAACGGAGTAAAAATACTCTCGGCTATGGAGAATATTCCCGACACTCCCGAAGGCATTATCTTGGAGTCGCTTTTGGAGGGAATGGCGGAATATTACTCGGCAGAATTATCGCAAAAGGTATTACGTGGCTTGAATGAAAGCTACTTAAAAGGCAATTTTACGGGCGGATATTATCTTTACGGCTACGATATTGTTGACAAGAAATGCGTGGTAAATCCCGAAGAAGCGGCAATCGTTTATGAGGTGTTCACGGGATATGCAGACGGATACACCGTACCTGCTATTGTTGCAAATCTTCGTTTCAGAGGAATAACAGACAAGCGCGGCAAATTCTTTACGACCTCGGCTATATATAAGATGCTTGGCAATCAGAAGTATAACGGCAAGGTTATGTATCGCGGTATACTGTATGATAACATCTATCCGCAGATTATCCCCGATCAGCTCTGGAACGTAGTTCAGAAGAAGCGTGAAGCAAACAAGCACGCTCCCGGCAGAAAGAAGGAAATATACGACTTCTTACTTTCCGGAAAGCTCGTATGCGGTGACTGTCGCAGGCTGATGGTAGGTGAAAGCGGTACGAGTATGACCGGCGATATTCACTATTATTACACCTGTCTTTCCCGTAGAAGAAAGCGAACTACCTGTAATCTTAAATCGGTAAAGAAGCAGTATTTAGAAGATATAGTTGTAAATACTGTATGGGGCGTCTTAACCGAAAACGGCTTTATCCGAGTTATCGCAGAAAGGCTTTGCAAGATGCACGAAAAGAAGGTACGAGATAATACGAAACTGAAAGCATTGGAAAGCAAACGTAACGCTTCACTTAAAGCGTCCAAAAACCTTATTGCAGCAATCGAGCAAGGCATCATCACCGAGCAAACGAAAATCCGCTTGAAAGAATTGGAGAGCGAGATCACACAGCTTGACTTTGATATTGAACAAGAGAAGATGCGCTCTTATTCTTACTTGACCGTTCCGATGATTGAGAAATATCTACAATCGGCAATCTACGGCGAAATAACCGATATGGCAGTAAGAAAACGGCTTGTAAATACTTTCGTTCGCGAGGTAATTTACTCTCCTGATAAAATCATAATCACGTTAAATTTCACAGATAGATACGATACTCCCGACATAACGCCAGACTACATAAAGGACATTGAAAAGCAGTCCGAAACCGAGGCTGCTTTTCCTCTCCCTCAAAGTTCAAACATACTCGCTTCCTTCCCGCCAAAAATACGGAATGCCCATTTGGGTGTTCCGTATTTTCTTTTTGAGGCGGAGAAAGAGAGATTTGCCCACTATTGCACCGTCGCGAAGCGTCGGCGCAGATAACGCAGCGAAGCCGAGTCGGCAAGCTCGCTTGTCAGCAAGGCGAGCAAAGTTGCTCCGCGAGCGTTGCGCACAGCGCAACGAAGCACACAGTGCCAAAGCCATATGGCTTTGTGGCTCGCAAGGAGTAGAGTTCAAAAGGTGAATCTCACACGGAATGCCCATTCGGGTGTTCCGTATTTTCTTTTTGAGGCGGCCCCCCGCTGCAGACGAGGGTTCGACTCCCTTTGCCGACGCCAAGGTTGCGCATAGGTCAACCTCCTTTTGTAAGCATCGTCCGAACGGACCGAGCAGAAAGATGCTCCGCTATGGCGGCTTGAGGTCTGCAATTGCATAGGAAACGCACTTCGCTTCGGTGGGGTGCGTTTTTGCGTGCTTGACATACGAGTGAAAGGATGATATAATAATGGCGTGGGACGAAAGCAAGCATCCTCGCAAAAAAGAAAACGGCCGGTTTGACAAAAAAGACGGATCTTCGAGCTCCGCATACACCGACGGCGTTAACGCGAGAATTGCGGAAGCTAAAGAGCTTGGTATTCCCGTTCCGTTGAACGCGGACGGAAGCGTGGATGATTTGCGGTTGCAGGAAGATATTGATAAAGAAAAACAATTCAGAGCGCGTAAAGTAATTCAAAAATGCCACGAAATTGAGAAATTATCACGCCATCTCGATTATGAAGTTGGAACGATTATTTCTCCGGACGGTTTGGTAATAGCCTCAAACGATGGTGGAAGTAATGTAGTCTATATGGATAAGTCCTTGCTTAAAGGTAATATTGTGACACACAATCACCCTAAAGGTTCGATGTTTTCGACTGATGACATAAAAGGTTTTATTGAAGGTGAATTGTTACAGCTTCGGGCAAGTACTCCGAGCGGAAAGGTTTATGTAATCACAAGAGTTAAAGATTGGGTAAAACCCAACCTGTTATCTGACTATAAAAAAGCTGGTACTCGTGGTACTGAGGGAGCAAGAGAAGTTCAAAGAAAATTTGAGGAATACTCTGAATTTTTGTCTGAATATGACGCATTTTGCAAGGCTGTCAATGAATATAAAGAGAATTGGTTATACGAAAATGCACATAAATATAATATAAAGTTCGAGGTGGAATGGAATGATTGATAGTAACGAGCAGAAAAAAGATAGCAAAGAAGGAGAAAACTTTATTTGTTTTGATGATTCGCCAGAAAAACTATTTGAAGGCTTTGAATATCTTTTAGAAAAATTACCAAAAGAAAAAGGTCAAAAATAACCAATAACCCCTCGGCACCCTGCGTTACGGCGCAAGGGTGCTATTTTTATACCCATTTTACAGAAGAAAAAACGGAAGTGAGATGAATGGCGAATGAGAAGAATTTGAAGCCGTCGCAATATCATTTAACCCAAGAGGAAGCCAAGAGAGGCGGTCAAAATTCGGCTAAGGCGAGAAGAGAAAAAAGCCGAATATCATTATCTTTTTTCTTCTGACGTGAAGAACGAGTAATACTAAGAAAATAGCCCCCTGCCAATTGCGGTAGGGGGTATTTGTATAGTTAATCCTTGTTCATTTTCGGGCGCACTTTAGGAAGCGGCTCTCCCCAAATGTTAAGACCCTTTGCATAGTTGTTACGCGCCTCGGTGATTGTCATGGAGTTCTCCTCAGAATAATCGTCACCCATATCAATAAGTTTTTGTTCAAATCCCATATACCACCAGTTACAGTAAGGGCATATATCATCTGCATTTACGTCGTATTCGGTGCCACATATAAAACAATTTTTAATAAGCAACTAACATATCCTCCCATTTGCATAATTCAAATTTTTTCTTGCTTCTTGGCATAAAAGTAAATATTATTCCATCGGTTGACAGTGATAAAAAGCTCGCTTTTTTCATCGTATTTATAAATGCGTTTTATTTTTTTGCTATCAATAACCCCTCGGAACACCGCGTTACGGCGCAAGGGGGCTTTTTGTTCTCACTCACCAAACGAGGATTTCGTCGGCTTCGCCGTAGTGCCAGAAGCTGCCGTCGGTGTCGGGCTTGCTTTCGGAATAGTAGTAACGGGGGTGGCGGAGAAGGTAGTTGCTGTTCATTCGTGCAATTTTGATTTTTTCCCACTCCTCACGGGTGCCGCGATAGTAGACGCCGCCCGTGCATTCGCAATAGCCAAAGGCGTTGATGTCTATCTCCTCGAGGCTTCGGGGAATGACGATATTTTTAAATTTTGCGTCGTAAAACGCGCATTGACCCAAAAGGGTAACACCCTCGGGAATGGCGACGGAATCAATGAAATGACAGCCTGCAAACGCCTGAAATTCGATGGCACTTATGCCCTCGCCCTCGGGAATGACGCTCGTCTTACAGCCTGAAACAAGGGCTTTTGTATTGACGTCGATTAAGCAGTTGCCCACGGAGCGATAGACGGGATTCTCAGGAGCTACGGTTATTTTTTCAAGAGTCGCGCGGCAGGAAAAGCAGGCAGGCTCTATTTCGTCAACGCTTGCGGGAATATGTACCGAGGTGATACGGGTGCAGTCATCAAATGCGTGGCGCAATATCCTTCTTGTGCCGGGGGCAATCTCAACCTCGGCGGCACGGGGGTCAACTCCAACCACGGTGTGAGTCGGGTTGCCGTCCTGCTCGTCATAGTAAACAGACCTCGGGGAAGGGGAATATTGAACAAGGGTGAGCGTTTCGGTGCAGTATTCCTCACTGCGGTCGGAGGTATCCGACCACATAACGTTGCTCGTACCCTTGGCGACGGTGCCGAGGGGCAGGAATATCAATTTGCTACCGTAGGCAATGCCTGCAAGCCTGCCACCGCACACTATGCATTTGTCGATAGCCTCGGAAAACGGGGTAACACCGCGGAAAACCTCGTCCTCCCACTTGCCGTATTCCTCGTGCTCGTAGACCTCGACTCTGACTATCTGTAAGCCCCAGCAGGCTATCTCTGCCATAAGAGCCGCCTCGGCGGCGCCCTCGATTACCTCGGGCTCGAGCTTATAGTCCTTCGCCTCGCTTCTTCCGTATTGGTCGCCCTCTAAAAGCTTCAAAACGGTTATTGACATTGTATTTCACACCTTTCTGCGCCGAAGGTCACGCTCACTCGGCACTTGCTTTTAGTTAATTATAGCACAAAATATTGCCACTGTCAATGTTTGCGAGGTTTAACTCGAATTTTAAGCATACAGACCACCCCCGTGTGAAATTATTTGCGTAAAATGCATTTTTGCATCTTGCGACGGATGAGTATATTTATAAACAATTATTGTCAAAAATGAGTAAATTCAAGCTATAATATTGAAAAACAAAGCAGAGCGAGGCGCGAGGTCGCCTCTTTTTTCTTTTGAGTGTGAGATTTAAAATTCAACAAAAAATCATGAATTATTTGTTATCTATTAACAAAGTTTTCGATATTTGTTGACATACCTTGACACTTGTTCATTATTATGCTATAATTTTACATAAATATTATTATCAAGGGCGCACGCGCCTTTTTAACTATTGTAGGAGGAACTATGGCAAACATCAGCGATTTGTATAACTCTCTCAGCTCTATGCTGAACGGCGCTCGGGCTCAAACCACAAAACCCGAGGATAGCACAGCACCGAGCGAGCCGGTCGCACCGCAGGATACGTGTACCGATTCAGATGCACTCTACATCGGTCTTGACCTCGGCGGAGACACCCTGAAGATTGCATTTGCTTACAAGGAGCAGGGCACCGTCCACTACGGTAAGTTTGCAGAAAAATGCAACGTCCCGAAGGTCGCTCTCCCCGCACTTGCATATTACGACAAGGCGGCAGGTAAATGGATATACTCCGATCAGGTTGATAAGCACGGCAACGACTCCTTTATCACTACGGTAAAAATCAAGCACCTTATTTCAATGCTCGCACCGCAGGCAAGTGCCGAAGGCGAGGAGAAGAACAAGGACTATTATTTCAATAAATCGCATTTCCCGAAATTCTATTTCCCCGTCAGATTTGCCGTGCTCAGCGATTTTGACGAGATGGTAAATAAGGGTATGACCTTTGAGGCTCCGGGCTTCACACCCGAGAAGGTCTGCAAGGGCTTCTTCAAATACATAAAGGGGCTCGTCGATGCGCGTAAGCTTGAGCTCGAGGAGCAGATAGGCAGACCGTTTTCCACGGTGAAAATCGCGCTCGTCCATCCTGCGAAGGTCGGCGAGGCGTACCTCGATCAGCTCTCGAAGCTTATCAAATACGCCTTCGGCACACTCCCCACCAAGATTATCAATTCCAACAAGGCTCTCGCTCTTTACGCCCTGCACAGAAACGCGGTGAAGAACGAGCAGAGCTTCCTCGTGTTCGATATGGGTGAGGAAACCATATCGGTCGTTCAGGCAACCATAATGAACAATCAGGTGCTTATAGACGGCGACGAGGACCACAACGCCCCCATTGATATCGGCGGCAACAACGTTGACGAGGCTCTTGTAAACTACCTTGAAGGCAACATCAACGACAGAGAAACCATAGGAAGCGCCCCCGCGGGCGAGCCCGGACACATCGTTGAGGACAGCGCCTACTCAAAGCAGTACCTTCTTATGAAGGACGTTAAAAACGCGAAGGTTATCTTCAGCCGTCCTCTTCCCCCCGATTCCTCATTTGAGCGCTACGGAGTTCCGCTCTCCTTCCACAGAGAGCTCCTCGTACAAAGACGCCTCAAAAAGAGCGAGGTAAAGGCGTGCCTCGGCACCGACGGCTCCGGCGGAATAGCGAAGCGCATCTTCGACTACATACTCGGCGAGGTAAAGAGAACGGTAAATACCGACGCGCAGAAGATATTCCTCTCCGGCGGACTTATCGAAACCTATTCACTCCTTGATTACATCAAGAGCGAGCTTGCGAAGCACGGCGTCACCATCCCAGTTTGTACCTTCGACGACGGAAACCAGACGATAGACGGATTTAAGCTTTCGTCATACGAGGACTCGGTTTTCTCATCGGCGGTCGGCGGCGCAATCATCGCTCTGAAGAACATAGAAATTAAAACCGTACTCTCACGCTCCTACGGCTCGTGGTACAGTGCAAACGGTCAGAAATTCATAGATTTCTTCGTTGAGCGCGGTACAGACGTTAACAAAAACGGTGGCAGATTCGAATCGGATCCGTTTGACGTTTACGGTGCCGGCGCCGAGGGTGAGGAGATTTACAGCACAGTATTCACCTCGAGCAAAATACAGGCAATCTCCCACAATCCTCCGCACAGGGATCTCCATTTCTACAACGGAAAGATAGTTATAGGAAACTTCGAGAAAACCGCAGAGGAAAGGGAATTCACAAGAAAATGCTGGAATGCGGCAGAGAAGGTATTCGACCTGAAGGTAATTCCCGCACGCAGAAACGGTCAGAAGGCGAAAATCCGTCTGTACTACAATAACAAACCGATTCGCCTGCCGAGCGGCACGAAAATCAAAGCCCGTGAGGGAATAATAGTGAGCAAGAGCGGAAGGGCAGCCCCCTTCATCGTAAACGACAAGAGCTCGACCGAGAACAAGCGCGTTCAGGTAGAGGTGCTCACGCTTGGAAGCAGGGGAGAAATCCTTTCGGCTGCTTCGAGAATAACCATAAATCTTCGCGACGTCGAGCCGAGAATAGACGGTATCGATAACATCGACGTATCACTTAGCTAAGGAGTAGATTATGAGTAACAATTTGAAAATATCGTTTGCTAAAGGCGCTTTTAATAAGCAGCACGAGCGCGGTGAATTCGGCGAGACGAGAAAATTCACCAAAAAGGTAGCTGAAATGAACAAGGCGGCAGAGGTTCTCGACAGAGATGACGAGTTCGACAAGCTCTCGCTTCACTCCTCGGACTATGCCAAGAATGATGAAAGCGAATACGGCATTCCCGAGCGCCGCTTCCACCACGGCTCAAGAGACAGACTTCTCCCCAGACAGATGAAGGCGGCACACCGCTTCCTCAAGGAGCTCCGCGGCTTCGGACTTCTTGCCGACGTCGTCGGAAGCGGTAAAACCTACGAGGCGTGCGCGGTTCTCTCCGAGCTTTCCGCGAAGGGTAAAATAACCTCCGCGCTTCTCATCGTGCCCTCGCAGGTATATCAGACCTGGATAGACGTGCTTGAGATGAGCTTCGGTCTCGGTAAGGGCGTGCTTAATCACATCACCGAAATCCGCGATTCAGACCTCGTAACCGACGGAGCCTTCCGCCGTCCGAAATCGCCGATGATAGTAACCGCCGAGGACTTCGCGAAATGGAATGAGCACAGCATCAAAAACGTGCTCTTCGACGTAGTTATAGTCGACGAGGCGCACCACCTCTGCGGCGAGGAGGGACACGAGGCAAAATCAATGAAGCTTCTCTCACTGCTTATGCAGACTAAGAAGGCGGCAAAGAAAACCTATTGCGTTCTCCTTTCCGCAACACCCCACTCGGGAAGCCTTGAAAATATGTTCCGTCTTTGGTATTTCGTTCGCTGTAAGGGCGGTAATCCCACCGACTTCGACGAGAAGGACGACGTTGCACGTACCGCAGAGTACCGCGAGGAGAAGGAATACTATCGCACCGTGGTTTGCCGCGGAGCAGCAACAGTCAGCGAGTTTATAGAGAATGTAAGAATGGACGAGGTAACAATTACCTTCAGACACGAGTTCTCCGCCTTCCTTGCAAAGCAGAAGATAAGAAGCATGGATGCCTTCCATAAGCTCCTTATCAGCGAGAAAAAGAGACTTATCAGAGAATTCCTCGACCTCAACCCCGAAATTAAGGAAAAGGTTAACGACAATATCGCCTCGGCATATCACGACGGCGTCCTGCGCTCAATAATGATACGCCAGCCCGGTAAGGACGATAACGAGGTTCTTCTGAAGGGTAAGAGAATTGAGAATATTCTCTTCTTCGATGCGAAGAAAACGGCAACCTCTGTACGCTGTAACGGACTTAACGGCAAGCAGATAACCGTTCACTTTGACAAAATCGACGAGGCAGGCGCCATAGAGGCAGAGGACGGCTCCTACTCGCTCGCCGAATACATAATGGCCCATCAGGGCAACCAGACCTACCGTGATGCGTATGCGGAGCTCTTCTTCGCAAAGGGCGGCATTCTTCAGGAGTACGGTCTCGGTGAAAACAGCTTTGATAAGCCCGACAGCTTCAGCTTCTACTATTCTCTTATGAGAAGAACGAAGGTAACTCCCCCGACCTCAAATGACGGTATAGGCTTCCACTTCTCCCCCGTTGCAAAGGGCAATATGCTCGATGCAAAGATGGCAGAGCTGAAAAGCATACTTCGTAAAAACAAGAACAACCGCGTTCTTATATTCTTCGACTACGATATCGCAAGAAGCGAGCGCTGCTACGAGCAGGTGCTCACAGAGCTTCGTAAGGATAAGGAATTTTCCGAGCGCGTGCTCATAGGCGGCGAGTCGGATAAGGCAGGCAAGGACCAGAAGATAAAGCTCTTCGATCAGAAGGAGGACGCAGTCCTCGTGGTCACGAACAGCGCCTTCACCGAGGGTGCAAACCTTCAGAAGTGTAACGTAATCGTAAACTTCCAGGTAACGCCCAGCCCGCTCGCAATGGAGCAGAGAATCGGACGTATCTTCCGTCTTGGACAGGAGAACGACGTAACCGTATATTCGCTTGCGGATATGCGCGCTCTCGAGGGCTACGTGCTTATGTACTTCACTCACATCGGACTTATGACGAGCAACTCCGGTGACGCCGCAATCATAGCGGGCTGTAATAACGATAACATGGTAACCATACGCTGTAAGGCGTGTGAGAGAGTTCGCCTTCTTTCCCGTGAGGAATACGTGGAGAAGCAGCTCCGTAACCCCGAGGACCTCTACTGCGCCGAGAACGCAGAGTGTACACAGCTCGACCCCAAGGGTACTCTTATGGAGGAGATAAACTCCCACGAAATGAAGTGTACCGGATGCGGCAAGGTCATAAAGAGAGAGGGAGATAACCGCTATTACTGCTTCTCCTCCACCGACGACGGAAGCCACGGCGTGCTTTGCAATACCGGTGAGCGCGGCGACAGAAAGCTCTACTGCCGCAAGATATGCGTAATTTCCCACTGTAAGAGATTCACAAGCGGTCCTCTCAAGGATAAATGCGCGGCGCTTAAGTACTATAAGTCGACGCCCAACGCGAGCGAGGCGTACCTCGAAACCCTTTGTAACGACTGTCCCTCTCGCTCGATTTGTCCCGACAGATGTCACCTCGTGCCCTCCTCGGGTATAGAGGATAAGGCAATACTTCATTGTCTTAGCTGTGAGGACTCCAGCTGCGTGCATCCTAAGCCTCACGTAATCGAGTTTGCAGATGATAAATGGATAGCAACCTGTCCCGATTGTAAGAGTGCAATCAAGCCCGTTGTTGCCAGAACCTTTGAAACGTATATACGCTCTGCGTACAGCTATCAGCAGGACGGCGGAAAGGCGTTCTGTCCCAACCTGCTAAACGAAGCGGATAAGGTATCGAATATCCAGAACATTTTGTCCAATGACAGAGAAAGAAGATAAGGAAGCAGTTTGATTATGCCAAGAATAATAAAAGTCGGCTTCGAACATAAGGAAGCCTTTGAAAGCGTATGCCTGCTGCTCAGCAGCGCCGGACTTTTTAACTCCGGCTATCAGGTAAACGGCGATAACACCCGAATAATCGGTGAAACGCACGAATACGTCCTCCTGAGCGTTGAAAACAGCACCGAGGCGTCACAGAGCTTCGGCTTCAACGAAAGCGGCGCAACCTGGTTCAAAACCCTGCGCGGCAACAGCGATGACGAGAAGGACGATAACGCGGAATGGCTCAGCTTTAAGCAGGAGGTTCAGAAGGAGTATCACAAGAAATTCTCCGTCGTTGAATACCTGCCCAAAAAGAAGGATAAGGCAGAGCTCGAGGAAGCAAAGAGAAATGCGCAGGCGGTTGCCGAGGCGTTTTTCGGCGTTTTCTATCCCGAGCTTAAAAACCGTCCCTATTCCATAGTTCCGCAGCTCAATACTAACGAAAGCGATGACCTCTACGGTATCGCAATGCGTGTCGATCTTGCCTCCGAGGTAACGCAGAGCGCTCCTATGCCCTTCCTTTGCAAGATCTATTTCAACTGCATGCAGGACACCTTCAAGCCCATGCCTGCAAGCCTTGCGGAAAGCCTTAATCAGAATATACTCGACCTCGTTCCCGAGAACGACGACGGCACCGCCGTTGCAGGCTCCGCCACCAATACCAAAATAATCGACCTTACTCTCGCAGAGCTTGAGCGCCTCGTTGATGAAATATCGAATGACCCGCGCAAGAATTTTGCAGATTACATCTGCTTCAGCGACGAGAAGGATCAGGAATCGCTGAAGGTTTTGAAAAAGCAGATGGCGCACGACAATTTCGCTCTGGAATGTCAGAAGATCGACTGCCTGTACATCACCCATATCAAAACCGAGCCCTACGTATGCGACCTTTGCATAAACGAGATACCCATGCTTCGCTTCTCGATAGGACTTAACAACACCCTCTCCATCCGCTGTATGAACTGCAATGCCCGTGAGTACCTCATCAACCACAACGAAATCACCTACACCGTTGATGATGAAACCACCCGCACCGTCGTAATCAATCCCGAGGTCGAGGGCTTCGGACTTACCGAGGAGCAAGTAGCGGAGATAAAGGAATACAGCACTATGCACAACCATCTTATCGAGGTTCACGGCCTTGAGAGCATTAAGGCGTCCAGAGGCTGCTCCCGCGTTAAGTGTGCATCACAGCTTATCTCTATCGACATCGGCGGAGGTACTCTCAAAACCATGTGTAAGGACTGTCCTCACCCCGAGGTTATCTGGGACGGCAAGTATTACACGCCCTCGCTCGACGTTGCAACCGACAAGCTCGAGCTTGTTCCCAACGATGAAAATCTCGGCACCTGTAACGTTTGCGGACGCCGCTTCACAGACAGTATATTGGTTGCTAAAAAATGCCCCCTTTGCGCAAGCCTTGCAAAAGCACCGACCGACACCAAGGCAAGAGCGCGCTACAGAACGTACAGCGGTATGCTTCCGCTCCATACGCGCGTAGCCTCTCTCTTTGCGAAAAAGGCGTGTGTTGAGGATGACGAGATAATTATTTTCGTATTAGGCAGTAAGAGATACATCTTCAACAAGCTGAATGCCGGGGATCGCGGCTACCTCAAGCCCCCAAGCAACACGAATAAAGTCTAAAAATTGGAGCGAACAGATATGTCAAATACATCAATGTTTAAGAAAAGAATATCCGACAGCAAGTTCCTCGTGATCGCAGTAGCGATTCTGGCGCTCGTTGTGGATGCTTCTTTGATGGCAATAGCCCTGCTCGGCGAGCTTGATGCGGTGCATTGGGTACTCCCGATGATAGTCGCAATACTCGACCTGATTATAATTCCCGTAGCGCTTGCCTCAAACTTCCGTTTCAGATATGCGCAGCTTTCCGTGTTCGTGTTTAAGCTCGTTGCGCTGGTGTTTATCGCACTCATAGTACTCCGCAACTTCTCAAAGAGCTTTACCGTATTCACTATAACCGCGCTTATCGTATTCGCGGTGGTTCAGGTAATGTCGCTTATATCGCTGCTTGTCGCTACCTTCAGAGCGGCAAAGCCCAAGAAATCCATGGGCGGCATCGCGGTGCTTTGTACCGTGCTTCTCCTCGTTCTTGCCGCCGCATACCCCCTCTACATCTGGCAGAACGGTATCTACGGTCAGGGTGATATCTCTAACCGTAACGTAGCGTACAGCTTTGACGACGCAACGCAGTCGTACACGGTTTGCGACGTCCTCGACGGTAAGGGTGAGAGCGTTGTTATCCCCGCCGACTTCAACGGCAAGCCCGTAAAGGCAATCGACTGCTCGATATTCAATAACGAAACCGTAAACCACGTTTATCTCGAATGCGATGCAACCGTTGAGTTCATTAACCCCTCGCTCAACCGCGACGTTAACATCTATATCCGCAAGGAAATGATAGACGTCCTTCGCACCAATCTTGCCGAGGCCGCAAGAGAGGATGAGGCGTACATTGAGCTCTGCAACCGCGTTAAGCCCTCGGGACTTGAGGACAACGAGATATACATCACCTTCGCCTATACCGAGGAAAGCCTTGAGAGCGCAGATTATAAGCTCATCAAAACCTGGTTCGGTAAGAAGGGCGATACCTTCTCCCTTGACGAGCACGCAGAGGGCATCGTTTACGCAGAGGGCTACAACCTTGCGAGCGAGGATTTCCTCTACCGCAGCTATAATAACAACAAAAAGGTTCTCCTTCCTCTTACCGCAAACGGCACTCAGCTTAACGGCACCGAGATCAAGGATACGGTAGAGCAGGTCGCTGTTGAATTCGAAAGAGTTTACGCAATACAGATTGCAGAGGACAACGATACCAAGTACGAGTCCGCGGATTCCTTCAGACAGTATCAGAACAGCGGCTACCGCTACGTTCTCGGCTCGGATTCGGGCAACCTTCTTGCAGGAATTGCAAAGCGCGACGGCTTCTCGCTTGAGTGGGAATACTCGGTCGGCAGCTCTGCAAGTCAGCCCCTTACCAAGCTTTCCGACGTTCTTGGTGACGTCAGCGAGGTAACCGTTTATCCCGTATGGTCGCTTAACGCGCCCGAAATCACCCTCATCGGCACCAACCGCCAGAGCAATAGCTTCATCTATGCCGAGGATATAACCCTCAAGGGCGTTGCACTCGCTCCTGTCGCAGGCTTCGACCTTACGTACAGCTGGAGCTTCGGCGGCGAAATCATATCAACCGACAAGGAAACAGAAATGGAAAAGGTCTTGCCCTCGCAGGACGGCGTATATACCTTCAAGGTAATCGCAAGCTCAAGCTCTGAAACCTCGCTCGTTTCCGAGTCTACGGCACGCATTGACGTCGAGGTGGCAAAGCGCCCCGTTACGTTTGGTTGGACCCTTCCCGCAAGCACGGTTTATTCCGGTCTTGACAAGGCTATTACAATCAACCCCGACGTTACCGATTTTGTTCCCGGCGATAACGTAACCGGCTCGCTTAATATAAGCTCTGTCCGCGATGCAGGCTCCTACACGCTTATGATAAGCATTGACGGTGCTATGGCAGACCTCTACTGCGTTGACGAGCCCGACAGATACAGAACCCTTGTAATCACCCCCTGTCCCATAGAGGCGGTATGGGTGAACACCTCCCTCGTTTACAATCGCACGATGCAGGCACCCACAGCTACTGCATACGGTGTCGGAGCCGATGCTTCAACAAGCATTGAGCTTGCAATAGAGGGCAGACAGCAGAACGCGGGCACGGCATACACCGCAACCGCAACCAGCCTTAACCCCAACTACGTTATCTCCAACTCAGAACAGCAGTTTGAGATAACTCCCAAGGAGCTTGTATTTACCTGGCCCGAGCTCACCGAATTTGTATACAACGGCAAGGCACAGGCACCCACGGTCACTATGGACGGCATAATCGACGGCGATACTGTAAGCCCGGATTATTCTGACTACGCCGGCAACGTCGGTGTCGAAAGCTACGTGGTAACCGTAATCGGTACCAGCAACCCGAACTATAAGCTCCCTGCAAACGTTTCCTGCGATTACAGCATAATCCAGAGGGAAATAACCCTCACCTGGCAGGAAAGCACCGCCCTCACCTATAACGGCAGGGCACAGTCCGTAATCGCCACGGTAGGCAACGCGGCTGCAGGCGAAACCGTAGGTCTTATTTATGCAGACACAAGCAGTAATATAGGCGTCGGTGTTTATACGGCTAACGTAACCGGCGTTAACAGCGCAAACTATAAGCTCCCCGCAAATATCACATGCGAATACGAAATCGTTGCAAGAGAGATAACTCTCACCTGGTCGGGCTCAAGCCTTGTTTATAACGGCGAGGCTCAGCAGGTCACCGCAACCCCCGGCAACGTGGTAAGCGGCGATACCGTAACCCTCAGCTATTCGGATACCACGTACAACGTGAACGTTGGTCAGTATCAGGTGACGGTAATAAGCACGAACAACCCGAACTATAAGCTTCCTGCTTACGTAACCACCCCCTATCTTATCACTCCCAAAACCGTTACGCTCACCTGGTCGGGCGTCAGAGAGTTCGTATATGACGGCTCGGCAAAGACACTCACCGCCACCGTTGGCGGAGTTATCGGCGATGACGTTGTAAGCATCAGCTACACCAACAGCAATAGCAACGGCTATGTAGGCACACACACCGTAACCGCAGTATCGCTCGGTAACGATAACTATCAGCTCCCTGCAAATCCCTTCTGCAACTACACGATAACCAAGCGTCTTCTCACTCTCACGTGGGATACCACGACCTCCTTCGTGTACGACGGCGCGATTCATTCCGTGACGGCAGAGGTAGGCAACACGGTATTCGGGGATTCGGTAATTCTCACCTATTCAAGCACCAGCACGAATACGAACAAGGGCAATTACACCTCCGAGGTGGTGGGCATCAACAACCCCAACTATCAGCTCCCCTCTAACGTTAAGTGTGCTTACGAAATCACCGCACGAGAGCTTACAGTAGTATGGGATACCACCACCGAATTTACCTATGACGGCACGGCAAAAACCGTTCCAGCAACCTTCGATAACGTTGTCCCCGGCGAGACGGTTACTCCCATCTATTCTAATACCGCAAGCAATAAGAACGTAGGAAGCTACTCGGTAGCAGTTACGGGTGCGAGCTCGTCTAACTACAAGCTTCCCACAGCCAATACCTCCTGCTCGTACAGAATAGTTGCCCGTGAGCTCACTGTAAGCTGGCCCGCAAACACGGCTTATACCTACAACGGCAACGTTCAGATGCCCTCCGTTACGCTCGGTAATATAGTAGGCTCCGACTCGGTCGTTCCGCTCTATTCCTCGACCAACAGCATAAGCGTTGGCGACTATTCCATAACCGTAACCGGCGTTGGCAACGGCAACTATAAGCTCCCGACGGGCAATCTCACCTGCTACTACTCGATAGAGAAGTATGAGATTACTCTCAATTGGCAGAGCGTTAAGAGCTTTGTATACGACGGAACGGCAAAAACCGTAACCGCAACTGCATACGGCGCACTTGGCGAAAGGCTTACCCTCAACTACTCCGATACCTCGGAGAACATCAACGCTAACAATTACACCGTAACCGTAACAGGCGTTACCGACTCGAACTACAAGCTTCCCGCATCGGTAACCTGCTCCTACGTAATCACCCCGAGAGAGATAACTCTCACCTGGGGCGACGTCAGAGAGTTTGTATATGACGGCACTGCAAAAACCGTTCTCGCAACGGTCGGTAACACCGTTTCGGGCGACGTTGTCAACATCTACTATTCCGATACCTCGGACAATACCGACGTAAACAGCTACGAGGTAACCGTTATCGGTAAGGACAACGGCAACTATAAGCTCCCCGCAAACGTAACCTGCACCTACAAGATTCTTCCCAAAACCGTTACGCTCAACTGGAGCAGCGAGAGGGAATTTGTATATGACGGCACTGTAAAGGCTCTTACCGCGACCGTGAGCGGCACCGTTGACGGCGAAATCGTAACTGTTACCGCATACGAAAACAGCGCGAAGGGAAGTGCGAGCGTCGGCAGCTATACTATGACCGCAACCACACTCTCCGACACCAACTACAAGCTCCCCACCAACGCCTCCGCAAGCTACAAGATAGTAGAGCGCGAGCTCACCGTTATCTGGGGCTCGAATACGGAATTTACCTATGACGGACAGCTTCATAAGGTAACTGCAACGCTTGGCAACACCGTTTACGGTGACAGCGTAGCACCCGTTTATTCAGCCGGTAGCGAAAGCAAGAACGCAGGCACCTATACCGCAACCCTCACAGGCACTACGAACTCGAACTACAAGCTCCCCGCGACAAATCTCTCGTGCGAATACACAATCGTCGCAAGGAAAATCACGCTTGTATGGGATAGCACGGTTGATTTCGTCTACGACGGAAAAGCACACGCCCCCACAGCAACCGTAAGCGGTGCGGTATCGGGCGAGAGCGTTGAGCTCACCTACACCTACACCACTGGCGCAGGCGTGAGCGTATCCAACCCCACCGACGTCGGCACCTATAAGGTAAGCGCAAGCACCGACAACGGCAACTACGTTATAACGAACGCGAGCCCCGTAAGCTTTGAAATTACGGCGCCCGTCGAAGAAGAAATACAGTAAAGGAGAGAAGCTTAAATGAAAGAACAGGTATGTACTCATTGCAAAAAAGAATTTGAGCAGCCGCTCGAGCTTTATAACGGCACCCTTGCTTGTCCTAACTGTAAGGAACCCCTGTCCGACAGCGAGGGAATGCAGATTACCGAAGAAAACGACGAGCTTTACAGACTCTCCGAAATCTATTATCTTCGTTACATCTCACCGCAGAAGGGCGCGATTCCCGCGCCCGTCACCGCGGCTCCCGAGGAGCTTTTGAAGAACGCGATTCACTATTGCTCCCTCGCCGCAAAGACGGGAAATATAAAGGCAATTTATAAAATGGGCTTCTACAACGAGTTCTATATGACGGGCGAAAAGTCCGAAACCGTCAGAGCCCGTACCGCGTTTAAGAATTACTCCTCAATCTGTGCCGTTCGCTCGGAAATAACCGAGACCCCCGGCTTCACGAACAAGGATTTTCAGCTCCTTCGTCGCAAGGCGGCACAGCGCATAGTTGCTCTTTATCAGAAATTCCCGAGAGCCTTCAGTGACAAAAAGGAGGCAACACCCCCCTATACCAGAGATAATCTCAAGAAGATCGTTGAATCCTGCGGCGTTGCGTTCCCCGTCAGCGGCGGAAAAAGCACGGGCGGCGGCGACCCCCTCGGCCGTATATTCAACACTCTTTGCTCGACCTTCTCACCCAAAAGACCGCCCCTTTTCGGTATGTTCCTTATGAGCGGCGCTCAGGCGGTGGAGCTTCTTAAAATGAAGGGCAAATACGGCAAGCGTCAGTATAACATTGACGTAATGCGTGAAAAGCTTAACTTCCACTACTGTCCCTGTAACGAAAGCGGAACGAAGAAGGCAAAGGAAAACTCCTGCTTCAGCGCTATCCGTTCGGGCATAGACGTGACTGACGAGCTTACCGCAGAGCCCTATATCTATTTCCTTTTCTACAACGAAGCAGGAAAGCACGAATATCTGAAGAAAAAGCAGATAAAATCGGTAAAGGAAGAGATTCTCAGCGACGATTCCTCAATATACAGACTCATCAGCGAATCGTCCGCAACCGAGTTCCTCTTCTTCTGTGACGACATTGTATTCTACAAAAATGCCGAGGAGCTGATCGGCAACGTATGCAGCGAGGGATAAGATGGAATTTAGCGTTTTATGTGACTGTCTTAATAAAAACGGCTTCAACGTGAAGCCGTTGACCTCGGCAAAGCGTATGGGCTGTATCGGCGATTACGTGGATACGTTCACCTCGCTCTTTAATACTCTCGAGGAGGCGCTCGTCCACGGCGTCAATACTCATTTTGCGAAGGGAATGAAGGGAAATATCGAGGATATAATAGACCTCATTTCCGATATAAGCGAAGAAAAAAACGGCCTCAAGCTGAAAAAATATTCGGCAAAGGTCGAAAAGGTCGTTGAAAAAACGGAAAAAGTAATGAGAAAAGGAGATATACTCATAATGAAAAGTGAACTTTTGGAGCGTATTGACACGTATATAGAAGGCACGCAGGCATACCTCGATGACGAAACCCGTCCCGAGCGCAGAGAGGTTCTCTCGGCAGGCCTTGAAAAGCTCAAGGAAATCAAGGCGGCAGTTGAGAACGTGTCCGTTTTCACGGGCAAGGAGGCACAGGAGCACGCAACCGAAATCGTTTCCTCCCTCAAGGTCTGGTCAAACGACGTTGCCGATTCAATGCAGGATGAACAGTCTCTCAAGAGTCTTGATGCGGCGCTTGATAAAACAAAGGGTTGGGCGGGCATACGCAGCACCCGTAAGGGCGAGGTAGATATGACCAAGATAACCTTCGATGAGAATGATATGGAGGACGGTCTTACCGCGGCGGTAAAGGTCAGACGCTTTGACGTCAAGGCTAACCACTTCCGTGAGAACCTTGCAACCTATACCGAAACGGTCGAGCGCAGATACTCCACCGAAAAGGACGAGGCAAGACTCGCAAAGGAGGAGGAAACCCGCGACAGCCTCAAGGCTCGCATAAAGGAGGTCCGCACCGCTTATCAGAACGGTGAGATGTCTGAGGACGACGCTCTTGACGAGCTCGAGGATATCACCGCAGACCTTGACGATGCAGAGGGCGAAATCGCCGACCTTAAGGATTATATAAGAGAAACCAAGACCGCAGGCTCCGCCTTCCGCCGCCACCTCAGAATGCTTGAGAGACTTATGGAGGTTATCGACAAATACGCAGGAGACTATGTAAAGCTTGGATATATTTACGGTGAGATCGACTTCGATGCTCTCAACAACGTAATGCGCGGTAACGCAGACCAGGAGGATATCGACAGTGTTCGTATCTTCGGCATGGTAGAGAAGATTCTTCAGCAGGAGGAGCTGGGTACCATCGGCGCTGCGGCGGTTCAAATCCGCGGCGACAGAGAGGGGTACAGAGTCGAGCGTCAAACCGCGCGCCGCGAAAAGCGCGAAAGAAAGCGCGATGCCGAGACCACCTCGCGCCTTAAGGGTCTTCTCGGCGAGGAGCCCGAGGATGAAAATGAGGAAAACACCGAGCGTCAGAACAGAAGAAACAGCCTCCGCTCCACACTCCTTGACGAAAACTGATAATTATCTATAATAGCCCACGCGGCAGAATGGAGATAAAATGGCAAACGCACCACTTACCTACAAGGATATAATTAAAGAACAAAAAATTCTGTTTTTCGACTCGCTTGACAAGGCACAGCTTGAGGCAGGTGCCGAAAAAATGGCGAATATGCTTAAAAAAAGCGGGCTGAATGAGGAAAACAGAGCCGCGGCAGAATCCTGCTATTATCGCCTTAAAGCAAAGGTTTATGCGATTTGCTATTTCAACGAGGGCTATACGGAGGAGGATTACCGACAGCTTATCGATTTCCTCACCGATGCCCGTGCCAAGCTCGAATGTACGGATTATAAGCAGGCGAGAACGCTGTGCGAAAATCTCTACGAGCTCGCGGTGAAGGTGCATAACTTTATGTTTGACGCCCTCGAGCTTCTCCATCAGGTGCAGGATTCGGACGGCAACCCCATTACCAGCTCGCCCGACCTGCTTGCCAACACTCTGACCGTCTTTGAGCGCAAGCTCGCGAAGGCAAAGGAGCTTGGCGATACCACCTACGTTTTCACCGAAAACGTCAATATGTACGATATAGGTGGCGACCTGGTCGCAGTCCTTCAGGAAATTTGCGACTCTATAAAGGCAACCCTTGACTCCTTCCAGAGCGGTCAGGCGGACGAGTTCTTTAAAAATTACGTAACGCCCCTATCGGAAAACCTAAAATACAAAACCGTATATCACGCCCCCGGCATCGTCGGCGCACTCGTAAGTGCAGGCACCACGGTTATCAGCTCGCCCCTGAGGGACGAGGTAATGCTTGCTGTTTACTCCCACGCCGACAGAACGAAGCGGCAATTCTCCGTCATTGATGCCTACGGCTTCTCGGGCAAGCCAAAGGAGTTTATAGACGTCGTCTTTACAAGGCTGAAATCGGGCGGTCAGTGCTGTCTTATCGTCAACGCCGCCGATTACCACGATACCAACGCGGCAGAGCTCTACGAACGCACGATCCGCTACGGTAAAGAGGGCTTCACCGTCTTTATTATGGACTCGAAGGGCAACGGTGCTCTTTATGAACGGCTTTACGATATTGCCAAATCGCAGGACGGCTTGACAGGCCTTGACGTTAACCACAAATATCTTTCATTGCCCCCATATAACGAGGTTACGAGAATCCTTCAGGACAGTGGGCTTCTCACCGCCGCAGAGCTTGAAAAGCTCCGTAAAAATATGCCCTATATGGGATACGTGGGGCTCAATCTGATAGTATCACTCGCCACGGCAAAGAAGCCATGGTGGGACGATATTCTCGAAATATCCACCGCAAACAAGTCCCGCTCTCACGAGTACATAAAAAATATTCCCATGCAGGAGATGTTCCTCGATCTTGCCTGGGCGGATTTACAGCTTGAGCGTGACCTCACCAAGAAAACGCGCGAGTTCGACTACGATACTATAAGAACCTCGAACCCCGCCAACATACGCAAGGTTATAGGCTCCGGCCTCAATATCTTTGAAAAATGCGGCCTGCTCGTTCGTTACTGTATGACCTGCGGCGACGATTCAAGCGTTTGGCACGGAATAGAGGCGGATGAAAAATCGCGCCGACTAAACGACGCCACAACTCTCGTCGCTCATATGCTTCAGACTCAATACACACCTGAGGTAGAGGTGATACCCTACGATGAGTGGGAGGACAAGAGCGCAGGCGGTCTTTGCTGTGACGGCGGTAAGCTGATAAAATACCGCGAGGACTGCTGTGACGATTTCGACTGGACGGCAAGAGCGGTCTGCCACGAGTGCTACCACGCATTTCAGCATACCCTCACCGACCACGGCTGGAAGGAATGGCACTGGACGGAGCTCGGCGTCACCCGTAGCCGCGTGCCGCGCTGGGAGTTGAATTTCTCAAATTATAAGGGCTCAAAATACGGCACGGAATATAAGGTACAGGTCGTTGAAAGCGATGCCGTAGCCTTCGAATACGATTGCTTCGACCAGAGCAAAAACGTATATCATACGATAGATTGGGAGTAAACAATGGAAAACAATAACGCATTAAAGCAGGAAACACTTGAGCTTTTCGTTACCGAGCTGCACCATATTGATGACGTTTCCAAAAACAAGCTCATAAATCTTTACGCAGGCGACAATTCCAAAACCTTCTGCCTTGAAAAGCCGGAATACGACAGCAGAAGCCGCTACATACTCAACGTAGCAAGAGCGCGCATAGGAGCGCCCGGTAATACCGTGCTCCGTAAAAGCTCGCGAAATCCCGAGCAGGAGCAGCTGATAGGCGACGATATAAACTGCGTCGACTGGTCCTCTCTTGACGGTACGAAAAATTCCGACGTCCTTCATAAATTCATAGACGACACCTATAAGGAGATATCCCTGAAGGGCAACAACCCCCTCTTTCTCTGTGTCGGCTCACTTAAATGGAAGGTCGCAACGGCAGACGACGTGCAGAACGTCACCTCGCCGCTTATCCTCTTTCCCATCCGTTTAATTCGCACGGGTACCTACCAAACCCCCGTTTACATAGAATTTGTAAACGATGATATCTATATCAACCCCTGCCTCATGGCGAAGCTCCGTCAGGTCTGGGGCGACAAGCTCGTTGACAATTTCCCGCACCCCAACGGCGACGAGTGTCACGATATGGATACCCCCATTGATCTTGAAAAGCTTGATAACGGAGTCGACTATTTCGAAAAGG
This sequence comes from Clostridia bacterium, assembly GCA_017471825.1. Lineage (GTDB taxonomy): Bacteria > Bacillota > Clostridia > Oscillospirales > CAG-272 > UBA1740. The sequence goes on along the minus strand of JAFURQ010000009.1, from coordinate 36,471 downwards.
TGGCAGAGTATATCTCAAGGCAAAAGAGAGATGACCTCACCCTCGATACCGTATTCGAGTTTGACAGAGATTCTGCGGTTATCCTTCAGTACAACCACGATGAGCTTTGTATGTACTACGATATAAAGCGCAATAAGACGAAAATATTCGAGCATCCCCTCATACAGCGCATATTCACCAAGCACGATTCCTTCCTCCCCGCAAAGCCGGTCAGGGAAGAGCCGCAGTGCGTCCTTCCGCACGATAGCGTGCAGGAGGATATCATACGCCGCGTTGTGAACGGAGATTCTCTCATCATAAAGGGCCCTCCCGGAACAGGTAAGACGCTCACCATCACCAATATGATAGCGTCACTGCTCGCTTCGGGTAAAAAGGTTATGCTCTCCTCGCAGAAGCCTGCCGCAATGTCCGAGGTTTATGCGAAGCTTCCGCCCGAGCTCCGTAAATTCGTTATGATGCTTTCAAGCGAAACAGAGGCGCAGGCGGCGAAGCTCAACCCCTCCGACGTCCGCAAGGATTTCAACAGCCTTCTTGAGGAGAAGAAGAAATTCAACAATCCCATAGGCTCCTACAACGACCTCAACGCAGGCAAATCCAAGGCAAAGCTTGCATCCAAGGAAATAGAGAACTACCGCGAGATAATGTTTAGCGTTGCCGAGGGCACCGATATCGTAGGTCTTTCCTATTTTGCCGCTCTTGACGCGTATTGCAAAATCGATGCAGAGCCCGTAAAATTCTGCGAGGGCGCACTCGCTTATGCAATGCCCCGCGACGTATATCATTTCTTTGCCACCAAGGTCGGCACGGCATCAAATCATTTCGACCTCCTTGGCAAGAATCATCCGCTTGAAAAATCCCCCTGGATTCCCTACGGTTTCAGAACCCTTGAGGACGTGAACACCGAGGCCGCTCTCGCCGCTTATGAAAAAATGGGTGAGGGTGTGTCGGCGCTTCTTAAGGAGGCAACGGAGATTTTCGAGGAGTGCGGAATAAGAGGCGAAAATCTTCCTCTTTCCGTAGCTGCCTGCATTCTCAAAAACAAAATCTCCCTCGAGGCAATTCGCACGGTAATAGACTCTAAAAATGCAAGAGCGGTTAAAAACGTGTGCGACGTTTACCGTGATTTCGTTAGCAACAGAGTAGCCCTTCCCAAAACGCTTAAAGCCACCGAGGCATCGCTCGAGCTCGATTCGCTTCCCACTGAAAAGGACGTCGATACCGCTCTTACCATCGCGGCATTCCTCGACCTCTACGACAATTGGGAGGTTTGCAAGCTCGCAACCGATAAGGTTAAGGTGAAAATCCTTGCCGAATACGGCAAGGGACACAGCGAGAGAATGAAGAAGTGCAAGGAGCACGAGCACGAATTTTTCTCGATATTCCGCAAGGACATCAGCGACGAGGAGCTTGATCTTATCAAGGAAGCCACCATCGCTCTGTCGGGATACAGCGTCGAGGCAAAGCCGCAGAAGCCCGGAGTTTTCGACTTCAAGGGCAAAAAGCTTTACGCACAGATAAACACCCTCGGCTACGAGCCCACCATCCCCTTTACCGATGTTCTTACGGCTCTCGCCCATTGGACCGAAATCGGTAAGCTCGTCGAGGAGGATAAGCAGGCGAAAATAAAGGTCTGCAAGCTCTTCCAGATAATGCTCACCGACGAGCAGCTTGACATCCTCGACACCCTCGTTGACTATTCAACCGATGCAGGTGTCGCAACCGATGAATATACCGCAAGGCTTGAAAAGCACAAGGATGCTATCCGCGAGGCAATCAAAACCGCAGAGTATTCGGGCAGTGAAACTCTTGCCGAGCTCTTCCGCGCAATCGACAGTGCAAAGGCGCTCCACGGTCTTACCCGTGTGCTCGAGCTTCTCAACGGCGAGGAAAAGCCCCTTGGCGAAATCACCGACGAGAACACCCTCGCTACCGCTGAGGTAGTATATGCGCTTGCCAACGTATATGAAAGCGGCATCTTCGGCAAGGCGGAAGCGGATATGGCAACTCGCATCGGCGGCTTCAAAACCAACGGCAAAACGCTCTCCCTCGGCATCGAGCAGGTGCAAAAGGAGCTTGAAAAATTCGGCAAGACCTTCTTTGAAACCTACTATTCGCACAATCCTATGCTCGTCACCTTCGGCGACCTTAATTATATTGCCACCGAGGCTCTTAACCGCGAGCTTCTCCACGCGGCTAACGAATACCTCATCATAACCAGAAAGGATGCCAACGCAGGCGTTGACCTGGCGCGCTTCTTCCGTCCATTTGAGTGCGGTGTCCGCTCTCGCGGTGAGCATTCATTCGTCGACCTGTTCGAGCACTCGGTTCTGTATCTCGCAATACAGGAAAAGCTCCGCAGGCTTGAAAAGTACCGCTACGGACTCGGCAATCGCATAACCGGCGAGCTCGAAAAGCTCAGTGACGGCAATTCGCTCGTTGAAAGGGCAGTCCTTCTCATAACCGAGAGCATCTGCTTCTCTCGCATTAACGAGGCAGACCCCGACTTTGCATTCCTGAATGCGGAGAAGGGAATAAACGAAACCCTCCGCAAGCTCTTCAAAAATCACGCAAGAGCAATAATGAAGCTGAAAAAGTGCTTCATCCTCTCGCCCTCAACCGTCAGCGTAATGATGAGAAGCGAGGTGTTCGAGGATTTCGACGTTGTAATCATAGACGAGGCGAGCCAGCTTGAGCCCGTTTCCATCCTTCCCGTGCTCTTCAGAGCAAAGCAGGTTGTTATGGTCGGTGACGAATGGCAGATGCCTCCCATTAAGCATTTTGTGACACGCGGTGACAGAGTCGTAACCGACGAGGACGGCTCGGTAGAAATACTTGATCCCGATACCTCGGTTCTCGGTCTTGCTCTTAACAACTGCGCCTTCCCCGCGATGCAGCTTTGCTGTCATTACAGAAGCCGCACCGAGTCGCTCATCTCCTTCTCACAGCAGAGATTCTACGACTATATGCGTACCTTCCCCACGGCAAATCCCAATGCAAAGGGACTCGGCTTCAAGGATATCTACGTTGAGGACGGATATATCGAGGATAAGAAAAATATTCCCGAGGCAAAGGCAGTCGTCGCAGAGCTTAAGGCACACTTCGACAGCTATTATAACGAGGAAACCGAAACTCTCTCCGAATCCGTCGGTATCGTAGCCTTCGGTGAGGAGCAGGTGAAGGAAATTAAGCGTCAGATAGCACAGGACCTCTACCTCGGCGCTAAAATTGATAAGGCAATAGCAAACTTCAACGACCTGCCCGAGAAGCTTATATTCTTCAAGACCATCGAAACCGTTCAGGGTCAGGAGGCAGATCACCTCATCATCTCAATAACATACGGCAAACGCGCAAACGGAGAAATCTCGCAGGCGTTCGGTCAGCTGAACAGAGGTATGAGCGAGGGAAGCAAGCTCGGTCTTTGTATCTTCAACGTTGCCGTCACCCGTGCGAAGAGCTCGGTTGCGGTAGTGCACTCAATTAAGGCAGAGCAGATCACCAATCAGAACGTTGCCTTCATCGGAGATTATCTCCGCATTGTCAAGCAGTTCAGCGAGGGCGGTAAATCGCAGTTCGTAAGCAATACCGTTCTGAAGCCCGGCTTCGTTTCACGCGTAGTCGAGTACATCGTGTCCTGCGGAATCGACAGAAGCCGCATAGTTACCGATTTCGGTGTTACCGAGGGCTCCGTACGCATTCCCATCGCGATTCTCTCCGAGGACTTCTCACACGCGGTGGCAGGCATCTGGTGCGAGAAGAATCTCGATGCAAGCGCTGACTACCTTGACTACAACCAGCTCTACTATACAGAGCTTACGGCACGCCGCGGATGGAAGCTTCACCGCATTTACATTCACGATTGGGTCGACAACAACGCCGCTGAAAAAGAGTCGCTCCGCGAATTTATTTCAAGCGCAATAGCAAATGATAAAGCATAAAAGGAGAAATATAAAATGGGCAATCTTAATACCAAAACCGAAATAGAGAGAAAAAAGAAGGAGCTCGAAGAGCAAAGACTCAAAAAGGAAAAGGAGCAAAGAAGTATTCAGTTCAGCGAAAAGCTTGTTATGCTCGCTGAAAAGACCGTTGAATTTGAAAACGAGTTCGGCGTAGACAGCCCCTTTACCATCGTGCTTTCCGCATTCTTTGATGCGGCGCTTCAGATGCAGGCAATGATGAAGCAGCTTGACGCTATCAACCTCGCGGTTGACTGCCTTGGCGATGCTATTACCTTCCTTGACAACGCACTCGAATACGAAAACGGAATATACGAGAAATCTCTCGAATCCGACCACGGCTTCTTCGCACGCCGCAGAGCAAAGCGCCTCAGAAAGAGAGCAATGCGCAACAACTACGGCAGAATAATGCAGATTTTCGACAATATGACAATGAACTATAAGCTCATCGTCGATATGTCAACCTGGATGGGTAAGCTGAGCGGCAAGATGAGCAAGTCGATGAACAAGCTTAACAAAATCAAGCGCACAAACAGCAGTGGCGCAACCGTAGCCTGCACCAACGGAGCGCGTGAGTTCCTTGCAAAAAGAGGGGTCGACACCGCCGAAAACGGCACCTCCGCACCTGCAAGTCCCGACGCACCCGTATCGAAGCCTGATGCATCAACACCTCCCGCAGGCGGCTCGGGTCTTGAAGGACTTTAATACCCAACGTTATCCAATATAAAGGAGAGAAAAAATGGCAAGATTAGGCAGAGCAAACGACAGCACAGCCCCCGCCGCAAACGATGCGGGCAGCAGCTATAAGGCGCTCTTTCAGGAATACGAGGAAACAAAGTCACGAATCCGTGCAATACTTGCGGACAAAAAGGACATAAGCGAGCTTGAGCGCGAGGAGAAAAACGAGCTTTGCGTAGAGTACCGTCGCGCCGCAAACCAGGCACAGAAGCTTGCAAGCATGGCACTTCGCGAGGAGGACGTTAAAAAATTCGAGGCAGAAGCCGCGTTTATGAATGACAGAGCCCAGAAATACGGCTCAATAATGAAGGTTTCCGATTCGGATATAATGCTCGACGACGTTAAGGGTCTGAAGGAAGTTAAGGCAGTTGTCAGGAACTTTATCTATATGATAGAGCATCCCGAGATACTCAAGATTTACGATATGCAGGGCGGTATGGGTATGCTTCTTTACGGCGCTCCCGGTACCGGTAAAACGATGATAGCAGAGGCGATAGCAAACGAGGTAAAAAAGCCCCTTTACGTTATCACCCCCGCCGACATCTTCAAGTCCTACGTCGGTGAATCCGAGCAGAGCGTAAAGAGAATTTTCGCAGAGATGGAAACCTGCGAGGACGGAGCGATACTCTTCGTTGACGAGTGTGAATCCATATTCAGCAAGCGCGGACAGGACGATAAGGACTACAAATCGGCAGTAACCACCGAGCTTCTTCAGCGCCTTAACGGCTATGGCGTAGACGGTTCAAAGCGTATTCTTATCGGCGCAACCAACCGCCCCGACAAAATCGACCCCGCCTACCTTCGCTACAAGCGTTTCTCGCACATCATTCACGTAACTCCCCCCGATGCAGAAGCGATGCTTGCGATTATAGCGGGCAAGCTTAAGAAAATACCGTCGGAGGTCAGCGCAGAGGAGCTTCTTCATATGGCTCAGATGTACGCAACCGACGGCTACTATTCGGGTGCAGACCTTTGCGGAATCATAGAGAGTGCGTGCGGTATGGCGATAGAGCAGCTCATCGCAACAAACGCAGAAAACATAAACCTTCCCGTAACCTACGATATGTTCAAGGCGGCATTTGATAAAAAGCTTCCGAGTATATCAAACGAGGTGTTCGAGTCCTACGCAAACTTCAAGAACTGTATGACCGAGCCCCTTTAAAAAGCAAAAAAACGGACGCACCGAGAGGTGCGCCCGTTTTTTATACTAATCCGCCGTTTTCGATATATTCCGCCAGCATATCACGTGCATACAGGGGTGAACCGTATCGCTCAATCTCCGTGAGCCTGTTTGGCGCGTAGGTAGAGGTGTAGGAATCCACGATGACGTAATAGGTCGCGTTGTCGTCTATTGCCTCTATATTTTCATTTCCGTAAGCAGAGCAGTGTATGAAGTAGCTCGAGTTTGTCGTCTCGAGGAATCTGCTCTTTAAATTTCTGCCGCTGATAGAGCAAAGTACAAGCTCGTTATCAAACGGGAAAATCGATTGCACCTGTGCGTAGGTTACCTCGCCTGCCGCAATGTCGTAGGGACTGCGCACCGAAATAAAGCCGCCGCCAAGGAAAATATCGTATTTCTCGCCCCATCTTTCCTCGCCGTATTCGAGGTAGAGCTTCGCCACAAGCCCGCGCAGATAATCACTGCTGCGGTAAATATTGTTATAGCCAAGCACGCGGTTCGCCTCGGCTATTTCGTCGGCGTATTTTTCAAGCAGCTCCGCAACTATCGTGTCGTCCTTCAGGGGCTCGTACTTGTAGGTGGGAACAACCTCGGCAGAGTTAACGCTGACAACCTCGCTCGTCACGTAGTTGACGGCAAGCTCTGCGTGCGTTATTCCGTCGTTGTCGCCGCCGCCCTGCAGGTGATAAACACCGTGAGCGTCTACAAGAGAGTAGCTCTGATGCGTGTGCCCCTCGAATACGAGGTCAACGTAGCCGTCGGAGAGTGAAAGGTCGTAATACTGCGACAGCATGGATTCGGTTATAACACCGCTATTCTTGCTCCTCTCGTGTCCGTCGTGCAGTGAGTAGACGATTATATCCGCACCAAGCGCACGAAGACCTATCGCCTCCTCCTTGACAAGCTCGGTGAGCTCGGAGCCGACCTTGAAATAAACGCCACCCGTCTTGTCGGGCGAAATGGAGGAGTAGCAGTCGCCGATGGCACCGATAATGCCAATTTTCACGTTGCCGCGCTCTATCATAACCGAGCTCTCGCAATATTCAACGCGCTCGTTGGTATCCCTGTCATAGATGTTAATCGCCAGAATGGGAAACTCAGCCGCCGCACTGTTGCTCTCTATGTATTCCTCGCCCCAATCGAACTCGTGGTTTCCAACCGTCATCGAGGCGAAATCAAGCGAGTTCATCCAGTCGGTAATAATCATGCCGCCCGTCATATTGGATTCGGAGCTGCCCTGCCACATATCACCGCTTGAGAGGAAAACCGTATGCTCGTCCGTCTGCCGCGCGCTCTTAAGATAGGTCGTCAGCTCGTCAACACCGGGGTGTCCGTCACCGTCGGCAAGCTTGCCGTGCAGGTCGTTGACCGCGTAAAAATCAATAACCTCAACAACACTCCCGTCGCATCTGTCGCAAACGCCGTTACCGTCACCGTCGCGGTGCTTGCAGGCATCGGCATCGACCACCTGACAGGCGGAGAGAAGAAGTATGGATACTGTAATCAAAAATGCAATAATTTTTTTCACAAAAGCTATTCCTTAAAATAAGTGATAATTAAGTATATACCATTTCTCGACTTTTTGCAATAGCGGGGCTAATAAATTTACAAAAGCACTTGAATATTTACCTGTGATTAGTTATAATATTCTCGAAATACAATTACAGAGGGATTAAATGGAAAATTTATTTTGGTGGGGCGCGGTTTTCGTGCTCATTATCCTATACACGCTTCAATCGCTCTTTACGAAGCTTTATACTGAAAAATACCCCGGGAAGCCGGAAAACGCCGCCTCTGTTTTAACAGTGGCTTCGGGAATCACCGTGGTGATAATAACCTTCTTCTGCTTCTCGCTTTGCAGCTTTACCTTCAACCCTTACAGCATACTTATCGGCGCGCTCAACGCAGTGGCACTCTACGGCTATAATTATTTTATAGTGAAGGCGTCAAGCTCGGGACCTTATTCAATCCTTATGATGTTCAATCTTTCGGGCGGAATAATCATTCCCATCATAGCCGCTCTTATAATGGGCTGGGACAGCTCGTGGGACACCACCTTTCAGATAATACTCAATACCGTATCAATACTCGCAATAATCTCTGCGGTGTATATGGTCAGCGTGAAAAAAGAAGCTTCGGCAGATGGAAAAAGCACCGAAAGCGGCAAAAAGAGCGGAATCAGTGCAAGCTTTATCCTCTCTTGCCTCGGGCTCGCGGTCTGTAACGGAGTTTACGGCATATTCCTGACGTTGCAAAATCAGACCGAAGCCGCAGGCGGCGAGGCAAACCGCGATGAAATGGTTATCACAACCTTCTTCTTCGCCGCGCTTATCTCGTTTGTGCTTGGCTTGATTAGGGAAAAGGGGGCATTCCTCGGCGCCTTCCGTCAGAACAAAATATCGGCAATGTATCTTATCGCAACAAGCTTGGTTTTCGCCCTCGCGATTAACCTCATAGTTATAATCATTCCTCACTTCGATACCACCATACTATACACGATTGATAACTCCTCGGTGCTCATAATGAGCGTGCTTATCTCGTGGATATTCTTTAAGGAAAAGCTCTCACGGCTCAACGTAATCGGCATCTCGATAATGGTGCTCGCGCTCGTGTGTATGAATCTTCTGCCGGCAATTGTACTGTAAATTGCTCAAAAAATATTTAAGGATATAACGCTATATGATAACGGAAAAAAGCAACGTTTTGAAAATAACCGCAGGTAAGGTATCCGAGCCTGCGCGCTTCGAGATAATTTCGGAAAACGCAGTAGTAAGCGTTGATTGGAAAATAACCGATGCCAACGGCAGCCTCTGCGCGCAGGGAAACGCTACCGCCCCCACCTTCGAGGTGCTCTTTGATGCTAAACCCTGGTCGGCGTCCTCGCCCGTGATGTACACGGCAACCCTGGCGGTGAAGTATGCAAACGGCGAGAGTGAGCAGATATGCGACAGATTCGGTTACAGATACATCGGCGTCGATGAGAAGAACATATATCTCAACGGCTTCCCGTTTTATATGCGCGCCTATATAAGGGGCTGTGCCGCCCACGAGCATCAGAACAATTGCAATCTCTCGGAATACGATTTCTATAAGAAAAATATTCTCACAGCGAAGAGCTACGGCTATAATACCATTCGCTTCCATTCGACAATCCCGACTGATGAATGCTTCCGCGCCGCAGACGACCTCGGTATGCTCATACATATAGAGATGCGCCCGGAAAATGACGACTATAATAACCTTACCGAGATGCTTTACGGCAAGAACGACTTTGTAAGCGACGAGGAGCTTCTCGGGATAATTCACCGTCTGTACAATCACCCGTCGTTTATGGTTTACTGCGTAGGTAATGAAATACGCCAGCCGGGCAAGAATCCAAGAATAAGGGAGATCTGCGACCTTATTAAGCTCCACGACAAAACAAGACTCTTTATCGACACCTGCGCCCACGGCGAGTTTGACCGTGATTACGTGGATTTTGACGTTCAGCATATGGGATATTATTTCCCCTACGGTAGAAACGCCGATATGTTCTCCGATACCGATAACCTTTTGGGCTTCGGCACCGTAAGAGATCGCGAGATGGTTGTCGACGGCGAAAACGGAGCTAAAATCCGCCGTGGAATAAAGTTTACACGCCCCCTCATCGCTCACGAGGTGTGCCACTATACCTCATGGCGCGATTACTATTCCCTCAAGGAGAAGTTTGAAAAATATGGCAAAAAGGCTCCATGGTGGGTTGACGAGGAGATCAAGCTTCTCGAGGCAAAGGGATATAAGGAATCCTTTGCGCAGACCCTTCAGATAACCAAGGATTTCCAATTCCGCGCATGGAAAAACGCCCTTGAGGGCATCCGCGCGAGCCACCTTCTCTCAGGCTTCCATATGCTCCAGTTTGCCGACACAGAGAAATATGAAAATTCTAACGGCGTTGTCGATTGCTTTGACGATCCCCACGGAATCAGTCCCGAGGAATTTTGTAAGTTCAATGCCGATACCGTCGTCCTTGCAAGGCTCCCGAAACAGATTTATTTCTTCGGCGAAACTGTGAAGATTCCCGTTCTTCTCTCACAGTATATGATAAATCCGCCCAAAACAGCGGAATTCAGCTATAAGCTCTCCGCAGATGGCAGAGAATTGCTCGTCGGAGCCATGACCGACGTCGATACCGCGGCATCGGGGCTTTACGACTTGTGCAGTCTTGAATTTAAGATTCCCACCCTTGAGGTTGCCACAAAGCTCACGCTCGAATGCGGACTCAAATTCTGTGACGGCACCGAGTGTGTGAACAGCTGGGAGCTTTGGGCATTCCCGAGCGTCACGGTTCCTACCTCAATCGACGCGAAATCCGATATGACGGAAAAATACCTCGACCGTGTAATAGCCTTTAATCCCGATTCAGACCTCACCGTAACCGATAAGCTTGACGATAGCCTTTTTGAAGCTCTCGACGAGGGCAGGGACGTTATATTGATATACCGCACTGATTGGACTCGCCACCTTCTCCACAAGGGAATGGCTGCACCCGAGTACTCCTTCCGACACGTCTGGGACAGATATAAGGCTGTTATCTGGGACCGCGGTACTGTAAACGGCGGTAGAGATGAGGCACAAATCCTCAACAGAGGCGGCTTTGTCACCGACGGTCAAATCAATTTCCAGTACTATCCGCTTATCGACGATTCCGATAAAATCACACTCGACGATTTTCCCGTAAGGGTAAAATCTCTGGTCAGCGGACTTGATAAGGCAAACCGCGACCGCTTTGACGTAACTAAATTCCAATTCTCCGAGCTTAGATACGAGCGCACTATGCGTAACTTCAGCTATGCGTTTGACGTTCGCGTAGGAAAGGGCAGACTGCTCGTTACGGGCTTCAACTTCACCCTCGCAGATAAGGAAAATCCTGCTGTAATCGCGATGCTCAAGGCACTCGTGTCCTATTGCCACAGCGCCGATTTCGGCAGTGGCGAGCATATATCAACCGCCGACCTCAAGGCTTACCTTCGCTCCGTGGCAGAGGAAGGACCGCAGAAGGAGGGAATGATGACGCAGTATTGGCAGCTTGATGCCGAGCCCGTCGAATCTATGGCGTATTGGGTAGAATCGGAAAGATACCTTCGCGAAGACACGTAACAGTAAAATAAAAAAAGGAAAAGTCGCTTGACTTTTCCTTTTTTATACGCATAAAACAAACTTAAAAAATCCTTTTGCCGCCGACGAAAGCGGTTTTAATCTTTACGTCATCGTCAAAGGCGATAATATCGGCGTCGTATCCAACAGCGAGATTTCCCTTGTTGATTCCAAGCAGGGCGGCAGGCGTGGCAGTCATCATTTTGACCGCACTCTCTATGCCGAGTCCGCACTCGAATGCAACGAAGCGAATAAGAACGTCAGCCGTCGCAACACTTCCTGCAAAGGCGCTCCTGTCGCGGAGCTTACATACGCCGTCCTCGACGATGAACGGGGTACCCGCCATAACGCCCTCTTTGATATTCGTGCCGGTTATCTCAAGCGAGTCGGTTATAAGGATAACCTTGTCCTCGCCCTTGATTTTTACAATCATCTGCACGAGCTCCTTCGGCAAATGCTTGCCGTCGGCTATGATTTCTACGTAAAGCTCGTCGCGCAAAAACGCACTCTCAATAACTCCGAGTGAACGGAATCCCATATTGCGCGTAACCGTAGACGTACAGGAGTATAAATGGGTTATAAGTCGGCACCCGTGTGAAATTGCGCGGTCAATATCAGGATATTTTGCATCAGTATGACCAGCGGACAAAAGTATATCATTGTTTACATTAAAGTCGGCAAACTCGCCGCTCTCGTCGTTTTCGGGCGCGTATGTCCATCTTGCGATGTATTTTCCGTGCTTAGCGATAAGCTCCTCGTAGGCTTCTTTTATCGGTGGGGTTATGAAATCGGCGCATTGCGCACCGCTCTGCTTCGTGGACAGGTAGGGACCTTCGAGGTGCGCACCGAGGATATTAGCATCTGAAAAACCGTATTCAATAGCCTCGCCTATTGTAGCAACGGCGCTCGCCATTTCCTCTATCGGAGATGCCGAGAGAGTGGGCATTATAGAGGTTGTGCCGTGCGAAAGGTGATAGTTACACGCACATCCAACGGCCGCGGGATTGTCGGTTAAGAAGCCTGTTCCAACAGCACCGTGAGTGTGAATATCAATAAATCCGGGTGATACGTATTTTCCCGTGAGGTCATAATACTCATCGCAGGGCGCGTCGTCCGTGCCGACGTATGTTATAGTGCCGCCGTCAAAGCAGATATATCCGTCAAGGATACCGCCCGGCAGAATGATTCTGTCGCTTTTGATTTTAGTTATCATAGGAGCACCGAGCTTTCGTTGTCGAGATAAAGAACTGCGTTCTTCTGCGTGCGGAGTATGGTAGCGGGGCAGTCCTCGGTTATCTCACCGTTAACGGTGGCCGCAACCGCATTTGCCTTCGTTTTCGCAGGAACGATGCAGAACAGCCAGGGCGCCTTCACAAGCGTCGGAACGGTAAGAGTAAGCGCGTGTGTGGGAACCTCGTCAAGAGTCTTAAAGCATCCGTCATTTACCTGCTGCTGACGGCAAACAGCGTCGAGCTCAACAACCTTCACAATTTCGGTATCGTTAAAGTCCGCAACGCCGGGGTCGTTGAACGCGATATGACCGTTTTCGCCTATACCCATTACCACGATATCGGTGGGGTTGGCTTCGAGGAGCGCGCCGTATCTTTTGCACTCGCAGGCAGGGCAGGGTGCCGCGCAGTCTATGTAGTTAACCGATTTGAAGGGTGCGAGCCCGAAAATATGCTCGCGAAGGAAATTGCCGAAGCCCTGGGGCGCATCGGGAGCAAGACCTACGTATTCATCCATATGATAAGCATTTACACGCTCCCATTCAATGCTTTTATCGTTGACAAGTGCCAGCAGCACGTCGTTTTGCGAGGGTGCCGCCGCAAAAATCATATTTATTTCCGCCTTTTCAGAGAGCAGCTCCTTGATTTTTGCACTTATATCCTTCGCTGCCGCCTCACCCATAAGAGTACGGTTTTCAAAAATTCTGACGTTAAGCTCGTCCTTTTTAAAGCTTTTCATAACTACCTCCATAGTTTATATATATCTATAATAGCACACAACCAAATAAAATGTAAATAGTAAAAAATAAAAAATATATTGCAAATACTCATATAAAAAAGAGAACGGGCGTTGCCCGTTCTCTAAAAAAATCATTCTTCCTCGGTTTTTGCCGCAGCCTTGCCTCCGACAAAGCCGGAGATAAGACTCGTTACGTCAATGCCCGTGGACTCCTTAACACCTGCTATTACCTGATCTGCACTTGTCATAACGTCACGCACAAGCTTGGTGGAGTTTCCGTCGCCGTACATAACTATCTTGTCTGTCTGTGCGAGAGGAGCGGCCGCATTTCTGACTATCTCGGGAAGAGCTGTGAGATACATCTCGATGACCGATGCCTCGCCCATCTTCTTCTGCGCCTCTGCCTTCTTCTCAATAGCCTCAGCCTCTGCAAGACCCTTGGCTCTGATACCCTCGGCCTCCTGCTCCATGGAGTAACGAAGAGCCTCAGCCTCTGCCTTCTTTGCCTCTGCCTCCTTTATAGCCTCGTAGGTGCGCGCATCGGCTTCCTTCTGGCGTCTGATAAGCTCTGCCTCTGCTTCCTTCTCGGTCTTATACTTTTCGGCATCTGCCTGCTTCTTAACCTCGGCATCAAGCTTGCGCTCCTGAATGGCAATCTCCTTCTCGGCAAGCTCTGCCTCTTTTTCACGGCGAGCGATGTCTGCATTGGTTCTGGCAACCTCAATTATTTTGCGCTGCTCCTCCTGCTGAATGGAGTAAGCCGCATCCGCCTCGGCAGTCTTTGTATCGGCGCGAACCTTCATCTCCGCCTGCTGAATAGCAAGCTCGGCGTTCTGCTCGGCAATCTTCTTTTCCGCCTCAACCTTTACGGCGTTTGCCTCCTGCTGTGCGTTAGAGGTGGCAATCGCGATGTCCTTTTGCGCGTTTGCCTTTGCAATCTGTGCGTTCTTTCTGATCTGCTCAACGTTGTCGATACCCATATTTTCGATGGTACCCGCACCGTCCTTGAAGTTCTGAATATTGAAGTTAACAACCTCAATACCCAGCTTTTCCATATCGGGAACAACGTTTTCGGTAATCTTCTTCGCAACGCCCTGTCTGTCCTGAACCATTTCCTTAAGTCCGACGGAGCCGACAATCTCACGCATATTACCCTCGAGCACCTGCGTAACGAGTGCAACAAGCTCGAGTCTGGTCTTGCCGAGGAGAGCCTCAGCCGCGCGCTTCAAAAGCTCGGGGTTAGACGAAATTTTGATGTTTGCAACACCGTCAACGGTTACGTTAATAAACTCGTTGGTCGGAACCGCCTCGCTCGTCTTTACGTCAACCTGCATAACGCTCAGCGAGAGCTTATCGACGCGCTCGAAGAAGGGAACCCTGAAGCCCGCCTTACCTATAAGTATTCTCTTTTTGCCAAGACCCGAAATTATGTATGCGGTGTCCGGCGGTGCCTTAAGATAGCCGAGAGCGAAAAAGAGTATCAGCAGCACGGCAACGGCAACAATGGCAATAATTGCACCTGTCATAAATATATTCCTCCTGAATAAAATTGTTTGCCTTATTGGGATAATAGCCGTAATATGCAAAAAAGACCTTTAGCGTAGCTAACACTAAAAGTCTTGTTGTAATCTTATAAAGATTAGTACGCACCGAGCAGCCGTGGCTGCTGTATTGACGGCGGGTACCACCGCATATATACGGTGAACTACTCCCTTTTGACACTTTTATTATATCAAATAAATTTACAAATGTCAACGGTGATTTTGCAATTTGTACGGTTGCACAATTCTGTTTTTTGGTTTTGTATAATTTGCATACTTTTAATTCCCGTAGCAATACCGTCGTTTATTTCACAGCATCGTCCTTGCGCCAGCGGAAATTTCCCTTGACGCCCATAAGCTCTCCGTAGTAGGTAAAGGTGTCGGGGTATTTCTTCATAATCTCGAGAAATTCGGGTATCTGCCGTATGTTGATTACAGAAATTATCACCGAGCTCTCTCCGTCGGTGAACATACCGCGTGAGTTCAATACGGTTGCACCGTGCTTCAGATTGCAGATTATGTCATTTTTTATAGCCTCCGGGCACTTCGTCACTATCTTGACCTCAACTGCATTTCTGTGGTCCTTGAGCATCCGACCTGCAAAAATGTCAAAAACGAACATCTGTACTATCGAAAGAAGGATAGCTGTAACGTCGCGGTAAATAAAGTAGGATACCAGAATAATCGCATAGCAAATTATGGTTATAATTCTCTCAATATTCACGTGCGGAAGCTTTTTCTGTATCATTCCCGCCGCAATATCAACGCCGCCCGTTGATGCGCCTATCTTGAGCATAATACCCGTTCTTACACCGAGGATTATTCCCGAAAAAATCGCAGGAATAAGTCGGTCGGTTGCCGTAACGTAGCTATAAAAGTCAACCGCCTCAAGCACAACGAGCATAAGAGATGACAAAACGGTAAAGAGCACCGTGTAAATAACGTATCTCAGCTTCAGGAAAAACCAAGCAACGATAAGAAGCGGCAGATTGAAAAGAAGGGTAAAGTATCCCGCGTTTAAGCCCGTAACCTCCTGCAGCATGGTTGCGATACCGTCGATTCCGCTCGGCGCAAATCCCGCAGGATATACGAAAATATGCAGGCCAAATGCCGACATAGCGGCGGCCGCCAGGGTTATTAGGGTGTTGATTAGCTCTTTTACAAAACGGTTACTCATAGTTCCGTCACCTCCGGATATATTGTATTGAGTATAATAAATATTATTCCGAAAGTCAATAGTTTTTGCAAAAAAATGTTTTTAAATCGCGGAAAAATTGTCCAAAAAGTCTTTATTCTACGAACTGAATACAGGTGTTTTCAAAACAAAAACAAGGGGCGGCTCCGAATGACGCCGCCCTTCAAATTAAGCGATGTAAGCCTTCTTTATTCTGACTGCAATTTTGGGTCTGTCGCTGTAATCGGTGGGGATGGACGCTATCTCGTCAACTACCTCCATACCGCTGACAACCTTACCGAACGCCGCATACTGACCGTCAAGGTGGGGAGCGTCTGCGTGCATAATAAAGAACTGCGAGGATGCAGAGTTGGGGTCGTAGGCGCGCGCCATCGAAATTACTCCGCGCTCGTGCTTTATGGGGTTGTTGTGACCGTTTGCGCGAAACTCACCCCTTATCTTGTTCTCCGCGCCGCCCATACCGTTGCCGAGTGGGTCGCCGCCCTGAATCATAAATCCGGGGATAACGCGGTGAAACGTCAGCCCGTCATAGAAGCCCGACTTGACGAGCGTCTCAAAATTTTTGACGGTTATCGGAGCTGCATCGGGGCAGAGCTCAAGCTCGATTTTTCCGCCGTTTTCCATTTCGAAAATTACCATTTTTCTTCTCCTTGGGTATATTGTTATATTTTTTGCTTAAAATTTCATATATAGTATAAAGTAAAAAATGAGCGGGGGCTATATGAATAAGGAAAGGATAGAATATTACGCACATCTGACCGTAACCGTCATAGGAGTAGCGCTTGCCGCATTCCTTGTCATACGATACCTTTTTGTACCCGTCCTGCCGTTTCTGATAGCCTGGGGCGTCGCATTCCTCGTGCGACCTGCCGCCGCATATCTGTCGCGCAAAATCAGGCTGCCGAAGAAAATAATAAGCGCCACACTCGCCGCGTGTGCCGTCGTGGTCGGAATCGGAGCAGTAACGGGAATAACCGCATACGGCTTAAGCGAGCTTTGGCAGCTTCTCACCGATTTTGCCTCCAACGAGCGCCTGTACGAAATCCTCGCGAAAATTGCCGACCCGATAGGCTCGCTCTTTGGGGAAGGGGAGGGCGCGGCAGAGCTCGAGCAGTATCTCGGCGATACGCTTAGCGGTGCTATCTCGTCCCTGCTCGGCGGTATAGTCAGCATACTGACCACGGCAGTAAAAAGAATACCGTCAGTCCTGTTTTTCCTTCTTATAACCGTTATATCGGCTGTCTATTTTGCGTTATATCTTGACAAAATCAACGCACGGGTACGGGCTATTCTGCCCGATAGGATTGAAAACGCCCTCTGCCGCTTTAAAAACAGCTTCTTTTCCGTCGGCCTGAAATACATTCGCTCCTACCTGTTGCTTATGCTTATAACTTTCGCGGTGATGTTAGTCGGTTTTTTAGTTCTCGGGGTGCAGGGTGCGCTTCTTCTGTCGGTTATAGTGGCACTGCTTGACATTCTGCCGCTCATAGGCGTAGGCACCGTGCTCGTGCCGTGGAGTATATTTGAAATAATATTCGGGTCGGTACCCTTGGGCATAGGGCTTATTGTTTTGCTCGTTGTCCACGAGATTATACGCCAGCTCGCCGAGCCGCGTATCATAGGTAAAAGCCTCGGCATTCACCCGATAATAAGCCTCATTCTTCTGTACGTCGGCTACTCGGTCTTTGGCTTTTTCGGGCTGATTGCCGTGCCTCTTGTCTGCGTAATCGCCGCCTGCTTTAAGGGTGGTTCAGATAAAAATGAGCCGTCCGAGGTCGCGTAATTTCTCGTCAGAAAGCGACACGGGTGTCACCTTCGCCACCCGACAGGCATCAATTATCTTCTCTTTGTCGCGGTGAGCATCGAGTGAGCCGAGAAAATACACGCGTCCCTCAAAAACGCCTGCCGCACCGCCGATAAAGCCGTATTCGTGCGGCGGAAGCTCAATGTCTCCGTTTTCTATCAGCGTGACGGTAATGCCGTTTTCGGTAAGAGCTCTTGCCATTCCTCTGTCGGCGGTAATCGCAATGCTGTCAGAAAGAGCAAGTACGGTGCAAGCAGGGTAGCCCTGGCGCACACCGATAACCTCCATTCCGCACTCGTCGGCAAGCGCCAGAACCGAGGGTGATATGCTCTCACGTCGGCAAAAAATCTTATCCCCCATAATCAGCGCATTGAAGAGCGCGTCGTAGGGGTATTCCGCCCTCTGCTCGTCAGAGGTAAATGAAATTTTCAGCTCCGACGCGTATTCTCGTAAATCGGAAAAGACGTGCGGCGCCATATCGCAGTAATCCGCAGACGTGATAACCGTATTACCGTGCTTCAAGAGAAGCATATCGGGATGCGAAGCAATATCCTCGCCGAGCCGCTTGTGCGGCGGGAGCTTTATAACGTTGAAGCCGCGAAGAGCGAGCGCTCTTTCACACGCATAGCTTATGCGGCAATCCGCAATAACCGTCCTCATAGCAATCTCCTGTTTTATGATAAAAAAACTCCGCCCTCTGTGGCGGAGTTTTTTTAGGCGCAATTAAGCACGCTCAATCTTTCCTGAACGAAGGCAACGAGAGCAAACGTAAACGGACTGGTTGGTACCGTTAACAACTGCCTTAACCTTGCGGATGTTGGGCTTCCAGGTTCTGTTGGTCTTACGGTTAGAGTGAGAAACGTTATGTCCGAAAGCAACGCCCTTACCGCAAATGCTACATTTAGCCATTTTGACACCTCCTAAAATCTCGTCTTGCGACGGAATTCTATGTTAAAATATTTGTTTTCATAAATCAACGGATAGTATTATAACACATTTTTTTCGAAAAAGCAATACCTTTTCTCAAATTTTTTGAACTTATTTTCCAAGCTCCTGCGTTCTTTTGTACGATGCCTCAACCGCAGACTCGACAATCGTGGCAAAATCCTTGCCGAGAAGTGTTTTGACACCCTCAATAGTGCTTCCGCCGGGGGAGCAAACCGCATCGCGAAGCTCGGTTGGAGTCCTGTCGCTCGCGAGTGTCATTTCTGCCGCTCCTATAACCGTCTGA
The DNA here is from genome assembly GCA_017471825.1 of Clostridia bacterium. GTDB lineage: Bacteria > Bacillota > Clostridia > Oscillospirales > CAG-272 > UBA1740. The sequence goes on along the minus strand of JAFURQ010000009.1, from coordinate 17,728 downwards.
CAGGCATAGGCGAGAGCCTCCTCACGCGTAAGACCGCAGGTCTCACCGCCGCTTGCGAGTGCATCAATGAACATATAGACAAAGGCAGGGCCACAGCCCGAAACTGCCGTTCCCGCATCAATTTTCGCCTCGTCAAGCCTTGAAAGCCTGCCTGCCTTGCTCATAGCGTCGGTGAAGCCCTTTGCGAGCTCGTCCGTGACCGAATCGCTCTTGCACCAAAGAATCATACCCTCGCCAACCGCCACGGGCGTATTAGGCATAATTCTGATGATGGGGAAGGGAAATCCGAGCCGCGACTCTATCGAGGCTAACGTGACTCCTGCCGCCATACTGACGAGCAGACAGTCCTTGCGTCCTCTGAGTGCCTCGCACAGCTCGTCGAGAACCTCAGGCACGATATTGGGCTTCACACCCAAGAATATAACGTCGGCATCCGCGGCAAGAGCCCTTGAATCCGAATACACCGCGCCGCCGAGCTCACCTGCCGTAGCCTCGGCAAGAGCCGAATTTTTATCGAAAATCAGCACGTCGTGTCCGGCGCCTGCGGTGGCGCGCGCCAATGCACCGCCCATATTTCCACAGCCGATAAATCCGATTTTCATTTTATCTTACCTGCCCCTTTCCGCGAATTATATATTTGTAGGTCGTGAGCTCCTCGATTCCGAGCGGACCCCGTGCGTGCATCTTCTGCGTGGAGATGCCCATTTCGCATCCGAGTCCGAATTCACCGCCATCGGTAAATCTCGTCGAGGCGTTTACGTACACCGCCGCACTGTCAACTGCGCGCGTGAAGTATTCCGCACTCTCGGCGCACTCGGTAACAATGCATTCGCTGTGTCCCGTTGAATGCGCCGCAATGTGTGCGACAGCCTCGCTCACTCCGTCAACCACCGCGACAGCGAGCCTGTAGTCAAGAAATTCGGTGTCAAAGCTATTCCCGTCGGCAGGAGTGCCCTCAATGATTTTTGCCGCACGACCGTCGAGAATAAGCTCCACGGGGTTGACCTCGCGCTCTGTGACGAGTCTTTTCTGAAGCTTCGGTAAAAATTCTGCCGCAATATCGCGATGCACAAGGCATACCTCAGCCGCGTTGCAAACCGAAGGGCGAGAGGTCTTTGCGTTTTCAATTATGCCGAGTGCCATATCCTGATCTGCCGCCGCATCCACGTATATATGGCATATTCCGGTGCCTGTCTCGAGGCAGGGAACAGTTGCGTTTTCAACGCAGGCGCGAATAAGCCCCGCACCGCCGCGAGGAATGAGAAGGTCCACGTAGCCGCGCGCCGTCATAAGCTCGTTGGCGCTCTGCCTTGTCGTGTCGGATACGAGCTGAATAGCCCGTCTGTCAACGCCCGCGCGCTCGATACCGTCACAAAGCGCATCAACGATAGCGCGTGAGGAATTATACGCCTCCTTACCGCCGCGCAGAATGCACACGTTTCCGCTTTTAAGTGCAAGCGCCGCCGCATCCGAGGTGACGTTCGGTCGGGATTCGTATATTATCGCTATAACTCCCATCGGCACCGAAACTCGCTCGATTATGAGCCCGTTTGGGCGTTCGACGTGCTTCAGCACGCGTCCGAGAGGTGAGGGAAGCTCTACTATTTCAAGAATACCCCTCGCCATTCCCTCGATTCTTTCGGGGGTAAGCCTTAATCTGTCTATCATAACGGGGGATATTTTCCCCTCCGCCGCGCGGATGTCCTCGGCGTTTGCTGCAAGAATCGAATCGCACGAGGCACGGAGAGATCGCGCCATTTCCGTGAGCGCCGCGTTTATCCTATCGCCGTCAACCGCCTGCATAGCCGTTTTGGCGGCCTTCGCGTTTTCAAGTATTTCAAGGGTAGTCATTTTTACGCCTTTCCTGCGAAAAATCTCGTTCCCGCGCTCTTTCCGTCCATAATGTTGTACAGAAGCTCGGGATACGCTCCGTTTGCAATTATCATATCACAGCCTGCCGCGGTTGCGATTTTTGCCGCGCGAAGTTTGGTTACCATACCGCCCGTGCCGAGTCCTGTGCCTGCTCCGCCGCCGAGCGCCTCAATCTCGGGGGTTATCTCGTACACCTCGGGTATAAGCATAGCATCCTTGTCCTTGTGCGGATCCGCAGTGTAAAGTCCGTCAATATCCGAGAGAAGCACGAGAAGGTCTGCCTTCGCGCTTTCCGCAACCAGTGCCGCAAGCGTGTCGTTGTCGCCAAATTCGATCTCTTCGGTCGCAACAGTGTCGTTTTCATTGATAATCGGTATTGCGCCGAGCTCGATAAGACGGGTGAGAGTGTTCTCAAACTTTTTATGTCTGTCCTCACACTGAAGGTCGGGCGCGGTAAGCAGTATCTGCGCCACGGTGTGATTGTGCGCGGTAAATTCCTTGTCATAAATATACATAAGCTCGCACTGACCGACGGCTGCCGCCGCCTGCTTGCCCGCTATGTCGCGAGGGCGCTCCTTGAGCTTGAGCTTGCCGACGCCCATTCCGATAGCGCCCGAGGAAACGAGAATTATCTCATTCCCGGCATTTTTCATATCGCTTATAATTTTGCAAAGGGCCTCAATTCTGCGAATATTAACGCAGCCGCTCGTGTGGGTAAGGGTCGAGGTTCCTATTTTTATGACCGCTCTCATTGATACGCCTCCCGAATAATGAGTAATAAATTATATATATTGTAGCACAGTCGGACAAAAAATACAATACTTTATTTTTCCTTTAAGTATTGAAAAAGGCGTGGCGATGTGTTAGAATAAGGTGAAAATACACGGGAGGACAGTAAAGTGGTCGAGATTTTCGAAAAATACGGCTTGAAGCCGTACGGCAAAACACCGAATCCGCGCCAGCTCGCACATATGAAAATGGAGAAAAAGGCGTTCATACATTTCGGCGTAAATACCTTCACGGGTAAGGAATGGGGACTCGGCGACGAGATTGAAAGCCTCTTTAATCCTACCGAGCTTGATACACATCAGTGGGCGAGAGTCGCAAGAGATGCAGGCTGTAAGATAGTTATACTCACAGCAAAGCACCACGACGGATTTTGTCTTTGGCCCTCTGCATATACCGAGCATACGGTTGCAAAAAGTCCGTATAAAAACGGCCGTGGCGACGTAGTCAGAGAGTTCGCCGATGCCTGTCGCGAATACGGTCTGCTCGTCGGTATATACATTTCCCCGTGGGACAGAAGCGTAAAGGAGTGGGGAACCCCCGACTACAACACCTTCTACAACAATCAGCTCACCGAGCTTCTCACGAATTATGGCAGAATCGACGAGGTCTGGTGGGACGGTGCAGGCAGTGACGAGGTGGAATACGATTGGGAGCTCTGGCTCAATACCGTACGCACCCTACAGCCCACCGCGGCAATATTCGGCGGCACCGAGTATACCGCTGATTTGCGCTGGGTAGGTAATGAAAAGGGCACCGCAGGCACCACGCACTACGCATCAATAGAAATGGACTGTATGACAGGCTATCCCGCAGAAAAGCTGAATACGGGGCATCAGGGCGGTAGCAGATATCTGTTCTCCGAAACCGACGTGTCCATTCGTCCGGGCTGGTTTTATCACAAATCACAGGATGCGTTTGTCAAAACTCCGTCCGTTCTCGACAATATCTGGTTTACCTCGGTGGCGCGCAACTCCAACCTGCTCCTCAATTTTCCGCCTGACAGTCGCGGCTTGATATACGAGGCAGACGCCGAATATTCGAGAATCTCAAACGAAAATATAGAGAAAATGCGCTCGGTTAACCTCGCGCACGGCGCACAGCTTACGGCAGACTCCACCCTTGCGGACGAGCTTTCGGTAAGTAATCTGCTTGACGGTAGCTACGGTACGTTCTATATGAGCGCTAAGGATACCGTTACCGCTACGGTAGATATAATTCTTCCCGAAAAAAGAGAAATCAACGTTATTGCTATTTCCGAGGTCGTAGAGCTTGGTGAGAGAATAAACTCCTTCACCCTTGAGTCGCTTGACGACGGCGCGCACATTCTCTGTGAGGGAACCTCAGTTGGCTATTACCGCGCCATAAAATTTGACACGGGTGCCCACCGTCACCTTCGTCTTACGCTTCGCGGGGTGGATTCGATAGCTCTGCGCGCTCTTGCTCTTCATTTTTACGAGGCTCCGTCCTACGTAGAAAACGATGCCGCCTACGATATAAATCTCGTAGAGCAGCACGGCGGCGGTGTAGCTCTCTCTGACGGTAACAGAGTGGCAACCCTCGCGTTTGGCGGAATTTTTGAATTTAACACCGTGCGTGCTACGCTCGCAGAGCCTGCGGAGTATCGACTCGAGGTCTTTGACGGAACGAGCTTCATTCACCGCACAAGCGGTAAGACAGACGGAAACGAGCTCCGTATTCGTCTTGACGAGGTCGAGTCGGGTAGCTATCAGATAAAGCTTATCGCCACAGCACCCTTTGCGGAAAATTCTGAATTTACGGTAACAAAAGAAAAATAAAAATAAAAAACCGAGCCTCATCGCTCGGTTTTTTATTTATGTAACAGACCGTGGTTACGGCATATCGATTCCGCCGTTTGGCGGCCTGCAGGCACGCAAGCGACCAAGGCCCTTTTTGAGCCCCTTGAATAAACCGTATTTCTCGATTGCAATAATCATATACTGCGAGCACGAGGGCTCAAATCTACAACGGTTTCTTACACTGTCGGGGGCAAACCTCTGATACGCCTTGATGCACCAGACTGTAATTCGCTTTGCAAAAGCAATAACGGCTATAAGCAATACCGCGCCTGCCGCGAGCCAAGCCCAAAGGCTTGATTCCCAAATAACGAACACCGTCACACCGACCCCTGCCGCAACGGCAAGCGCCGCAAGTGTAAAGAATAAGGCTCTCACAGGGTGTAGCTTTGGGCGTATATTGATTCTCTTATAATGCACCGAGGCAGGGTCGTTTTCCGACGTCGCCTGATATGCGGCGAGAATCTCCTCGGCAGATGGCGGATGATCAAATTCCGTCTTGCTTTCGTTATCCGTGTTCAAAAGAAATTACTGTTCCTTGCAGAAGATCAACATATAGATGTTGTGCTCGGTGGTCTGAAGCTGTCTGTTGAAGATACAACCGGTCTTTGTGGTTTCGGTGGTGTTGATGGTCTCAAGAGAATGGAAAACCCAACCGTCAGTTGCGTTAGCGTTGATGAGATCAGCAAAGGTGTTGGTTGCCATAGAAAGATCGTCGTTCTCGATTCTGATAACCTTAGGTCCGGGGACTGCCTTGTAAATCATAGTAGTATGCTCCTTGAAAATGTTTTTTATGTTTAAATATAAACACATTATAATTATAATATCTTGTTAAACAAAAGTCAACAATTTTCTGCCATTTTCTATAAAATAGTGCATAATTACCCAAAACTTTCGTGCAATATGCCGACTTTATGCATAAGAAAGGCGAACCAAACGCTATGATAATATATATAATAACGGTTTATAAATTATTCCTTATGCTTTTACTGTAATTTGCTTCTTTTTAAGTTGTAGTAGTCATACACGTCAATGGAGCGTTCAGGGCCCGTAATAACCTCGCCCAGCCACTTTTTCTGACTGTGCGTATTTTCATCGTCAAACAGCATGGTACACTCATTGTGGTATATACCTATGCATTCACCGCCGCAGAAAATCAACTCGTCAAACGAGATGCGCTCTGTTTCGCTTCTTCTGTCCCAATATCCGCGCGGAGCATCAGGGCCGCACACCTGCACCATATACTCTCGCTCCACGCACCACACAGCCTGCCAAATCTTGCCCGTCCATATTTCCTCCTCGGTAGCATCCTGAAGCGCATACGTGCTTGTGCCGACGCGTATCACCGCTTGCCCTGCGGCGTCAGCTTCGTCTGTAATTTTCCAGCATTTCATATTATCTGCCATAACTTTATACCTCGCTGTTTTCTTCAATATTAATATATCACGCGCCGCGCGCGATGTCAACCGTATTTCCCGTGATACCAAGCCTGCGGCTTGGATATAAAAAAAGCACTTCCGAAGAAGTGCTTTTTTTATTGGCAGGGGTAGCTGGATTTGAACCAACGAATAAAGGAGTCAAAGTCCTTTGCCTTACCGCTTGGCGATACCCCTATTTGCAACATCAATAATTCTACCATAAATGTTTTCAATTGTCAATATTACTTTATAATTTTTTTCTTTCGGGATAAAAGCGAAGAAAAAAGAAGTTTTTTATAAAAAAGATTGATTTTTTCTCAAAAATCTATTGACAAAACAAAAAACATTTGATATAATAACTAACGTTGACGCGCTGGTGTGGCTCAATGGCAGAGCAGCTGATTTGTAATCAGCAGGTTGTTGGTTCGACTCCGATCACCAGCTCCAGATAATTTGGGGGAATTCCCGAGCGGCCAAAGGGGGCAGACTGTAAATCTGTTGTCACTGACTTCGCTGGTCCGAATCCAGCTTCCCCCACCAAAAAAAGACTGCAATTTTGATACAAAATTGCAGTCTTTTTTAATTAAATCCGCCCTCGTTGGAATAAATCCACTAACGTGGATGAAAGCACTTTGTGATGAAATCTTGGTTTGGATTATTAGGTTTTCTTTTTTTTAATCGCTATTTATCAAACAACCATTTCCAAAATTATTGACAAATAGTGTGCTTTATTATATAATTGTATTACAATGAACGATATCAAAGGAACCAGCTGACTGTAGAGGACGTTGGTTTCTTTATGCTTTTTAGAGGAAAAACTTATGGTTAGGAAAAAGAAATTTGCGCTTTCGACCACGCAGATCATATTGCTCAGCTTCCTTGTGACCATCCTCGTGGGAAGCGGGCTTTTGGCATTACCAATAAGCTCCGCAAGTGGTGAAGCCGTGGCGTATCTCGATGCGCTTTTCACGGCAACCACATCCACCTGTGTGACAGGACTCGTTACACTTCCCACGGTATCTACTTGGAGCGTGTTCGGGCAGATTGTTATATTGCTTCTTATACAGATCGGCGGTCTTGGCATCATCACCATTATGTCGGGACTGATGCTTCTTCTCAATCGGAAAATGGGTATTGGTGACCGTTTGCTCATTCAGGATGCCTTCAATCTGAACACAATGTCGGGACTCGCAAAGTTTGTCAAAAACGTGCTGTTCGGCACGCTGATTATTGAAGGAATCGGTGCTGTGTTATATATGCTTGTGTTCGTTCCCGAATTTGGTGCGAGAGGTATTTGGATATCGGTATTCAATTCGGTTTCCGCATTTTGTAACGCAGGTATTGATATTATCGCTGAAAACAGTCTTTGCAATTACGCCACCAATTCCTTAATCAATATCGTCACCTCCGCACTCATCATTCTCGGTGGACTTGGATATATCGTATGGTGGGACGTGCTTCGTGTTATCAAGAGCCGTTCGCCAAAGAACCGCAAGATATTCAGACATCTGACCTTGCATTCAAAGATTGCTATTACGGCTACGGCGGGACTCATCCTTGTCGGTGCAATCCTCATATTTGCTTTTGAATATGCAAATCCCTTGACCATTGGAGAGATGTCCTTGTTTGATAAAATTCAAATGTCCTTCTTCCAATCGGTCACTACGAGAACCGCAGGCTTTGCCACGGTTCCACAGGAGAATTTAACAAACGCCTCTGCTGTCGTATCCATCATCTTGATGTTAGTTGGCGGCTCCCCCGTGGGAACGGCAGGCGGTATGAAAACGGTTACGATTGCCGTTCTCATTTTTTCGGCGTTCGCAACGATAAGAAATAAAAACAGCGCAACCTTGTTCGGTCGCCGTATTTCTGAAGAATCAATAAAAAAAGCGGTTGCCGTGGTTGTAATGTTCCTTACGATTTGCACTGCTGCTACGATACTCCTTATGGCAACGAGTAACGCTTCTGCTATTGATGCGGTCTATGAAACGGTCAGCGCAACGGCAACAGTCGGACTTTCAAGAAATCTGACGTCAACGCTTAATACTTTTGGAAAACTCATTATTATCGTGACAATGTATTTCGGAAGAGTCGGACCCATCTCACTTGCGGTGGCGCTTGGTAGTAAAAACGAAAGTCAGAATGTCATTTCCGAGCCGACGGAAGATATAAGTATAGGATAAGGAGAATATTATGAAAACGAAGAAAACATACGCAGTCTTTGGACTTGGCAGATACGGCAGAGCCGTGGCAAAAGAGCTTGTAGAGAACGGTATGGAGGTCATTGCCGTCGATACCGAGGAAAGAATCGTCAATGATGCGGCGGCATATCTACCCGTCTGCAAGTGCGCCGACGTGACCGATGCGGAGGTCATCTCCCGTCTTGGTATTGGCAATATTGATACCGTTATTGTCTGTATAGCGAGCGATCTTGAAGCGAGCGTCATGGCTGTCACGCTTTGCAAGGAGGCAGGCGTTAAAACCGTTATCGCAAAATGCTCCAACGAGATGCAGCAAAAGATATTGCTTCGTGTAGGCGCGGATCAGGTGGTATTTCCCGAGAATGAGTCGGGCATCCGCCTTGCCAAGAACCTGCTCAGTTCGGGTTTTATTGATATAATCTCGCTGTCAAAGGACGTATCAATGGTGGAGATCGACGTAAAGGACGAATGGTGCGGTAAAAATTTGATTGAACTCAACCTTCGCAAAAAATACGGCGTCAATATCGTCGCTATTAAGAAGGGTGAGAAGGTCAACGTAAATATCAATCCCGAGCAAGTGCTTGATAAGGAAACTACGTTGATCGTTATTGCAAATACTGCGAAGCTTGGAAAATTGAAATAAGCTAACAAGTTATAATTTGTCGAACTAAAATAGGTGCAAACCCTTGTAGGGAAATGCACCCATAACGCCAAAATTTGCACCCATTTCAAAATGGTATCAAAATTTTAGATTACTCACAAATAAAAAAAAGCACTCCTTCGGGAGTGCTTTTTTATATCCAAACCGCAGGCTTGGTATGGTCCTGTTTTATTTAAATCTTCGCTTTCTCATAATCGCAAAGGTGGTAATACCGCCTGCGGCAAGCGCGCCGGAGCCGGCGACTATAACAACTACCGTTATGACGGTAGAATCGTCCTTCTTATCCGTGGTAATCACGGGTATCTCCTCGTCGTCGGGCAGCTTCGGTATGATGTCGTGCTCCTTTTGATCACAGCCCTGACAGGTGCGCTCTTTAATGCCTGCATCGAATCTGGTTGGCTCCGTGATTACCTTCCAATCACTCCAGCTGTGATTTTGTGTAGCAGGGAGTACAGAGCCTGCCAATATCACCGCACCGCATTCGGTACAGCATATATTACCTGAAAATCCGTCGTTACCGCAATCAGCCTCCACTCGCCCGATGAGCTCGTTGTCGGGGTGCGAGCAAGCAAGCTTCGGTATGCTCTCGGTTTCGCTCTCTCCGCAGGAGGAGCAGGTGCGTGTCTGCGTGCCGTTTTCTGTGTAGCTCGCAGGCTTCGTCACAGTCCAAGCACTCCATACGTGAGTGCAGGTTCCGTCACCTGTGCCACTGCCTGTGCCACTTCCCGAGCCCTGACTCATTGCCTCGCCCGAGGGGGTAACCATATCGTCGGGAACCGACCTGCCGAAAACGAGCCATGCATATTCGGGATAATCTATAAATACGTTTCTGTTGCCCTGAATTTTGGCGATAACCTCGTTTCTGCCCATTTCCCAGGTATCAACGGGGTCAAGCTTACACCATTCGAGAAGAACGTCAACGCTTTCGAAAACCTTGGTTATATTCGAGCAGGTGTAGGAGCTGTCACCGCCGTAGCGAGCATACATATAAAGACAAATTCTCGCTACGTCGCCCTTTACGTTGTCAAGCGGCTCAAAATACGAGCCGTACCAGCCCGCCTCATAGCCGCTGGCGTTGCCGTAGGAGGTCTTTCCACCTGACACGTTGCCGTATCTGAGACTGCCGCGGTTGCTGTTCGGGGTGATCTCGGTGGGGCGTATATGGTGCAGATCAGCGCCGGGACCTGACGTGTTATAACCGCCAAGGCTCTTTGGCCACACGTGCTCGCGGTTTATATCGGATGCGTTGTAATACGTCGTGTATGAGGAATAAAGCGAAACCATCTTTCCGCTGTTATTCTCGCAGTCGGTCTTATTAGCGTAATTTTTACAGTCGTCGTATGACGTGGTTTTCGAGTGCGTGCTCGTCATAAGTGTGCGAAGCGAGCTTAAAAGCGCTGACTGCGACAGTCCCGAAAGATTATCGTACGTATAGCTTCCCATGTAGTAAGAAGCGGTCCTCGTGCCGTCAAGCGTAGTACAAACGACGTGCCTCGTGCCCGAGTTGCTCGAGGTTGAATAGGATGACGGTTGTGTACCTGCCGCGCCCGAGGGAACGTACAGAATTGATACTAACAGAGTAAGCACCAACAGAACAACCGCAACTCTCCTTGCGTTATTTTTCATATTTAACTCCAAAAATATTTTATATCCTACTAATGATAACACATATCGCCCGCTTTTTCAATCATTTTATCAAAAAAAGAAGAAAACCGCCGAAAATGGCGGTTTTCTCGGGGCGTACGGATTTAGAGCAGAAATATTTTACAAGAAAGAGGTACTGTGTTTTTTGCACAATACCTCTGTTTTTATTCGGTTATGCCTAAATGCGATAGCCCCTTAAAAGTTAACCGAATTTTATATCGCAAATGCGCTTAAAATAGTCGCACCTTTCGGTAAGCTCGTAATAATTTCCGTGGTCAAGAAGCTTTCCGTTTTCCATTACCAGAATCTCGTCGTAATCGCGTATAAGCTTTCCCGAGAAATTGTGGGAAATGAAGATAACTGTCTTGTCCTTAAAGCCGAGCGCGAGCTTCTCGATTTCATAGGCGGTTTCTATATCAAGGGTGGAAACCACCTCGTCAAAAATCAGCACGGATGCCGATTTGAGAAGGCTTCGGGCAATCTCTATTCGCCTCTGCTCACCGCTCGATATATTTCGTCCCTCGTCAATAACTTCACGGTTTATATCAAGCTCAACGTGCGCTGCCGTGATAGCCGTGTCAAAATTATCGTTGCCGTATTCGCGGAAAAGGGAAATATTGTCCTTGATCGAGCCGGAGAAGAGGGTAACGTTTTCGTTAAGATATGAAACTACGTGGCTGAGCTCAACGTTTGAAATCTCGCTAACGTTTACGTCGTTGACGTAAATCTCGCCCGAAAAATCACTGAACCACTTTTTCAGCGCCTTAAAAACGGTGCTTTTTCCGCTACCGTTGAGTCCGACCACGAGATATTTTTTGCTGTGCTCAAACTCGAAGGAAAAGCCGTCAAGTATTGCGCGACCGCCTCTCACAAGCGATATGTCGTTGAAGCGCACGTTTATATTACCGCTTGTCAGAGCAGGGTGGGTGGGAACAAAGCTGCTCTCGTCGCACTGAACGCTCTCGTCGTAATCGGACGTCAGCGTTTCGAGCTTGTTGACAACCTCTTTAACCGAGCGGATATTGTTGAAATTCATTATAATACTTTGGAGCGGCATAGCAAGATCGTTTGCAAACGCCTGCGCCGCAATAACGGTACCGATCATTATCTCGCCCTTGATAACGAAGATTATACCAAGACCGACGCCGATAAGCTGCATAAACCAAGCCAACAGCTGACCGACACTGTTCGCAAGCGAAATAGCGCAGTCTGCCTCAAATTTCGTGTCCTCAATATCGGTGTTCAGGTCGTTGAACTTGTCCGTAACGGTGTTCTCAATGGAATAGTTCTTTATCGTCGGATATGCGACGAAATATTCCTTCAGAGTCTGTGTGAACTTTGATATTTTCTCGGAGTAGGCAAGGTTTTTGGAGTTGAGCATTTTCGAGAACGCGAGGGGCACGAACATCGTGCAGGCACCGAAGCCGATAATCGCCACGGCGATCTTCCAGTTCAGCGCTACGAACGAATATCCGAGTATCACAAGCGAGAAAATTCCCGACATAAGCCCCATTATCTGATTGAAGAATCGGGTTTCAAGAAGGGTAATATCGTTGGTGAAGGTCGAAATGTATTCACCGCTCGAAGAGTTTTCGGACAAATTCGAGGTGTTGAGCTTAAACAGCTTTGAAAACATTCTGTGCTTCACGTCGTGCTTCGCATTGCAAATGTACCTGTCGCGCAAAACCGACATAGCGAAGCTCGTTAGTCGCTTCAGCATCCACAGCAAAAATCCCGTTGTGAGAAGCTTTATAACGTAAACCTTGTCGGCTCCCGGCGTTGCGGAATTGAATATGCTTTGCAGCCAGAAATTAAGTATGGAGTTTAATAGCGGCTCTACAATCATAAGTACGATTATGAGTGCCAAATACCACTTGTATTTAAGCAAAAGCTTAATCATTGAACGTCTCCGCGCTCATATAGAGCAATCAGTTTATTTTTTCAAGCTCCCAGGCATTGCCCGTAGCAACCTCAACGAGGAAAATTATATCCTCGGAATAATAGTGTACTTCAAGTGTCATACCGAATGCGGCGGCAGTGAGCACGCCGTCCTCGAGAGTGTAGCCGGCAGTAGCAACAGCCGCGCCGTTTCTGTAATCGGTAATCTCGGTAGCGGTAAATTCAAGAGCCTCGTCGTGTGTCGGGTCGGTGTCCATAGCACTTCTGTACTTAACCTGCCACTTGCCGACAAGCTTGGAGGTGTCAACCGTAACGGGTGAAAAATCTGCATTGGGGTATCTGACAAGCACGAGACCTGCACCGCCGGCAAAGAGTCTGATATGGTTTGCCGTCTTCACCTCAACGTCATATTCGCGGGAAATATCGGGAAGTATAAGCTTTCCGTTTTCAACCTTGTAGCTACTCGTTGCATAGGGAGTAGCAGAGCCATCCTTGTACATAGAGAGCGAGCCGTTGCCGATAACAACAAATTGGTTGTCAATAAGCACGTGGGTTGATGCGGTTACCTGAGAAACGATTTCCCAAGTACCGTCAAAAGCAGACGTGGTGTTCTCGGGTTCCTCGGGCTGCTCAGGCTGTTCGGGCTCCTCGGGCTGTTCAGGCTGCTCGGGCGTTGCATTAACGTTTTCAATCTCCCAGGCATTACCTGAATTGGGTTCAACGAAGAATATTCTATCCTCTGAATAGTAATGTACCTCTACCTGCATATTCCAGAATGGAGCGGTAAGAATATTGCCCTCGACAGTATAGCTTGAGGAGCCGTTGGGCAGTCCGTTTCTGTAATCGGTAACCTCGGTAGCGGTAAACTCGAGCGCCTCGTCAAGCGCCTGCGTGTCCATAGTGCTTCTGTACTTAACCTGCCACTTGCCTATAAGCTTCGATGCGTCAAAGCTTACGGGAGAGAAGTCGGCATTGGGGTATCTTACGAGAACAAGACCGAAGCTCGCACCCTCAAAGAGTCTGATATGGTTTTTGGTTTTTACCTCGAGGTCGTATTTTTTCGAAATATCGGTGAGCTTAAGCTTCGCACCGTCAAGCTCGTATTTGCTTGTAGTGTGAGGGGTATCGGTGGAATCCTTATACATCGTGAACGTATCTTCGGTAATAACGACGAATTGGTTGTCCACGAGTGCAGGAGCGCCGGCTGTTATTGTGGAAACTACCTCCCACGTACCCGTAATGTCAACAGGCTCGGGCGTGGGCTCATCGCCCTTGTCGGAAAATACGAAAACAAGCATAACCGCGAGGGCTGCTATAACGAAAATTCCGCAAATGATAAAAATCCAAGAGTTCTTTTTCATTTTTATATCTCCTTATAATAATTACAATAGGAACATAACCGCAAGAAGAACAAGGTATGAAACAAATCCGATAGTCAAAATAAGCACAGAGCTGAAAAGTATCCTTTTTGTGAGTGATATAGCTATATGCTCGCGCTTTTTCTTGGGCTCTTCCGCATTTTCCGAGACGGTCTGCTCGCGTACTTCTTCCATAAATTTAATTCTCCCCTGACAGTTTTTGCATAAATCGCACAAAAAGCGTGCAAATGTCAAAAAAATCGACAAGGTAATTTTAGCATTTAACAGCACTTTTGTCAAGGTAAAAAATGAAGAATGGTAATATTTTAATAATATTTTATACACAAATCAGCGCACTCGTCGCAAAAATAAGAAAAGAGAGCTTAATGGGTGATGTTCTTAACGGAGAATTTGAAAACTCTACTAAGTGCGAGCATCGCATTTGTCTGGACAAATGCAGTATGGGCTAAGCCAAAACCCATATAACGAACAGAAGAGAGCAAGAATATAAGGATTTTCTCCTTGTACTCTTGCTCTCATTTTTCTTCTGTCGATATGTCAACTTCGTTGACTCGATATGCTTTCGCTATGCTGAGACCCCCCAAAAGCTCATACTTCACTTTGGGGAACCCCAGTGCTCAAGCTCGATATATTGTCGCTTTGCGCCAATTCGATATGAGATAAATCCTTCGTTTGCGAAGCAAACATATTGAACGCCGCAGGCGTATATCGAAAATCCCGTGAAGGATTTATCTCGATGCGTGTTTTCCGTTAAGGATAACACGCTAATGTAAGCTCTCTTTTGAAATCAAACAGTAACCGCTTCTTCGGGCTCGGTGGCGGCCTTTTTGCCCGCCTTCGTTCTTATATCCGTGAAGATAAGATTAAACGCAAGAATGTAGATAAAGAAAAGCAGCATAACACCTATGGGATAGAGCACTGCGTTACCGCCGACAAGGCTATACAGCAGGTCGTACGGAGTTCCGTCGCCGCGCACGAGGAACATATAGTTATAATCCCCGAATACGTTTGCGATATATGCCAGCACCGCAAATCCCGTAAGGATAGCATAGGTTATCGGAATGTTCTTTTTCTTCATGCTTGCCATTCCGGAAATGATTATGTAAAGCGCCGCAAATCCCGATATCGAGTGAGTAATGCCCGACACCACGTTGGTGAAGGATATGACGGGATACGCCGCGTAATTGTTACCTGCCAGATAGGTGCCGAGCACCGCGCCGAGCACGCCGAAAATCGAAACAAAATCGAGCGAAGCTTCCTTCATTCTGCCCGTCGTAAACGCCGCAAGCGGAATGGTAATGAGCTGTATAGAGCAAAGAAAGAGGGGAAGGACGTCGAAAATCGCCAGAAAGCTATCGCTGTCAATAAGGTGCAAAACGATTTTTACAAGCTCGAAGCCATCAATCAGGATTGCCGCCCAAATCAGTACCTTATTCTTCTCGCTGTCTGTGCTATGCTTGTATTTCAGTCCAAAATATACGGCAAGCCCTACCATTATCACCATTAAAACGGTGACAAAGGTCAAATGCTGCCACGACATATATCCCTCGGGCTCCCTCGTGTAGCCGAGCTCGCCAAAGCCGAAAAACTCTCTTATAATTTCTCTCATATTGCCCACTCTGTCCGTTTGTTATTTTCTACACAATTATACATAATAAAACGCGCGCGAGCAATATGGCTTTTGAAGAATTAAGAATAGTTTATAATTAGACACGCTCCGCGGACAGAATTCGTTATTTTTTGGCGCAATCACTTGTAATTTATCAATAAATGTGGTATAATAAATACGCTACACAAACTGAATATTAGAATTAGCGGTATTTTTATCTGTATGGGGATATTATACCCTTTTTTCGCCATAATCATTTTCAGAATACGGTAAAAGCGTGAATTCCACTAAATGATTATGGGTAATACCCTAATTCTAATTTAGTTTGTGTAGCAACAATAGGAGTTTGCGTTTTTCGGTGCGCTAACTCCGGTTGGCGCACTTTTTAATTTAGGAGGAAAAATGGCTAGTCTTGATCAAATAATGACTCATAAATACAAACCGGATGCTTTAAGGGAGCTTTCTGAGCAGGTAGCCGAAGATTGCGGTGAAGATTGGGTAACTACAGAAAGCATTCAGCAGTACAATGCGGCACTCGATTTGAATTTGAATGTCATAAAGAAAATTATCAAGTTTTTGTTCGTATCACATCCTTACATAGGATTTTTGTGCGTTTTGCTTTTGCCCCCAATCATTCTTTTGCCGGTGGCACTCAACGCACAGGGACTGACTGTCGTTATCTTGGGTGGCGGTTTGTTTATCGGCTTTGTTGTGGGTTCCTTTATCTTCCCCAATTTAGTTTCAAGCTGCAAGCTTTGCGGTTCTATCAGAAAAAGTGAGCGAATTTTTACTCATTGCTTAGAGTTTGAAGAGTATACAGAAGAAAGATACTCAGAAGAAGATGACGTGCGCTATAAATATCTCGTCAGATCAGAAATTGTATTTTGTATTTACGAATGCGAGAAATGTAAAGGTCGCAAAATAGAAATATTAAAACTAACAAAGGAAAAAAGATTATAAGAAAAATCGCGCCAACCTCATACCGAAACAAAAGCAAAAGGCGAGCTTTCAAAGCTCGCCTTTGTCTATGCAAAATCACGGCGGAGCCGTGGATATCATCTGCAATTTATTGCGGTATATCATCAAAACGAAGTTTTGCATATCATCAAGTCGCAGAAAGTGTATGCACGGCCATGCCGTGATGATATGCCAAGTCTGCGACTTGAATAAAAAATAACCTAAATCGTCCCTTACGGTTCAATTTAGGTTATTTTTGTGAAGGGGCGATAAAAAAGATATTTTCAAGAGTTTTCGTATGGACTTGAACCCCTGTGCGTTCTACATCGTTTGGGTGACGGGGGCTTGCGATTCATCCTCGGAAAGCGTTTCCGTTTCCTCCTGTTCCTGACTCTGTTCTTCGGTCAGTTTTTGCTCGTAAGCTGCGAGGACTTTTTTGTTGAGTTCATCCCTCGCTTCGCTTGATACGGGGTGGAATACCTCACGGTAATTCTCACCGTCTTTTCTTGACGGCATCGATACGAACAAGCCCTTTTCGGAGTCCATGATTCGGAGTCCATGGATGGCAAACGCGCCACCTATGTTCGCGCTTGCAAAGGCTTTCGTTTTACTGCCTTCGTAGTCGACGAGCGAGTCAATTCGCACGTCGATGGACGGGAGCTTGGCTTTCTTTGGTGCCGCCTGCTTTTCCGGGGTTTTGGTTGTGGTTGCGTTCTTTTTTGGCATAGTGTTTTCCTCCTGTTATATATTGTTTATTAGGGTTTCTGTGATTTCCAAACCGCCGATGAATACCACCTTGATGCGTTCCTTGGATTCGACCACCACGCATTCGAGTATCTGACGGACGAGTCGGTCATCGTATTCCATCGGGCGATTTCTTAATCCGTCGAGTATCGTGAAAATCTCATCGAGTCGGGATTTCGTGTTTTCACGCTTTTGCTTTCGCTCGGCTATCTGTGCAAGCTGTTGTTGGAGTTGGCTCTTTTCGTCCATAAGCTCCTTGGCTCTTTGCTCGTCAAAGGCTTCCACCGTATCGCTTGAGATGGCGTTCAGCATTGCCTTAAATTCCGCATCGATCTCGGCTATCTTGATTTGGAGGTCGAGGCTTTCGTCCTCGCTCTCTCCCATATCCAAGCCCATTCCGATGTGGAGCTTTAAGGTCTTGAGCAGTTCTGCGTTCTCGTTCGCCGTTCTCATAATTGCGTTCATAATAGCTTCTTGGAGTACGCTTTCTTCTACCGTAGGTGATTCGTGGCAGTATTTCTTGCCGTAGTCGAGACGGTTGATGCACCGCCACACGATTTTCTTCTTTCCTTTGACCGTCCATGTGCATCTGCGGTATGGGGTTTTGCACTCTCCGCAGACGAGCAGTTCGGTCAATGCGTATTTGCTTGAGTATTTGCCTTGCTCGGTCTTTGTTCCGACCTGCTTAACCTTGAGCTTTCCGTTTCGCCTTGCGAGTTCCTCTTGCACCCTTGCGAAAGT
>JAFURQ010000008.1 GCA_017471825.1 Clostridia bacterium | reverse complement strand
GCGCCCGAGCGCAGAAGCTTTTCGGCAAGCTCCGGCGAAATTCCCGTAATAAACGAGGCGTTCTCGCCGTTCACAACGCAGAAATCAACCGAATTCTTTTCCCTGAATTTCCAAAGATTTTTCTCAAGATGCATAACGCCCGCAGGGCTCGTGACGTCACCGATAACGAGTATTCTCAATGTCTGTCTCTTTTCTATCCGCACTCCGTGCGGCAAATTTTCCGCCGAAATACGGCAAGAACACACCTTGCCCCTCGGCTCTTTAGTTTAATAATGGGTTGCCGCAAGTCGCGGCAACCCACCTTTTGTCTGTAATGCTTAAAAAATCTGATTGAACGAGCCTTACGTCCGGCTTGCCGCGCCAAATAGCTTGGAACCGTGCGAGCCTCACATTCAGCTCACCCACACCAAGTATTTTGGGATTTTTGATGAAGTCGTGCGTTTCGTGAGCGCAGGCGTATAAGAATACGTCAAGCGAGCAAAACACGCAAATTCGCAAAAATCACAGATTTCCAAAAGCCTTGAACGAGCCTCACGTTCAGCTTACCCACACCAAGTATTTTGGGATTTTTGATGAAGTTTTGCGCCGCGTAAACGAAGGCGTATAAAAATACGTCGAGTGCGCGCGGCACGAAAATTCGCAAAAATCACAGATTACTTGGCATACTCGACAGTTCGGGATTCGCGTATAACACTCACCTTTATCTGTCCCGGATAATCAAGCTCATTCTCAATCTTCTTGGCAATGTCACGCGCAAGAAGCTTCATCTTGTCGTCGCTCACAGCCTCGGGCTTGACCATAATTCTGACCTCTCTGCCCGCCTGAATCGCAAAGGTCTTTTCAACTCCGTCGAAATCGCCCGCAACCTCTTCAAGCTTCTGAAGTCGCTTGATGTAGTTCTCAACGTCCTCTCTGCGCGCGCCGGGTCTTGCCGCGCTGATGGCGTCTGCCGCCTGAATAATGAAATCAAGCGCCGTCGTAGGCTCTGTGTCGTTGTGGTGAGCCTCAATAGCGTGGATAATCTCCTTGTGCTCGCGGTACTTCTGCGCTATCTCAACACCGAGAGCAACGTGCGAGCCGTCAACCTCCGCAGTCATAGACTTTCCTATATCGTGGAGAAGTCCCGCCCTGCGAGCCATAGTTACGTCAACGCCCATCTCCTCGGCAATAACGCCTGCGAGCATTGAAACCTCAATTGAATGACGGAGAGCGTTCTGTCCGTACGAGGTACGGTACTTCATTTTACCGAGAAGCTTGATAATCTCGGGGTGAAGTCCGTGCACACCCGTTTCAAATACAGCCTTCTCTCCTGCCTGCTTGATAGCCGAATCGACGTCACGGCGAGCCTTCTCAACCATTTCCTCAATTCTTGCAGGGTGAATTCTTCCGTCGCTGATAAGCTTTTCAAGAGCAAGCCTTGCAATCTCACGTCTTACAGGGTCGAAGCCCGAAACCGTGATAACGTCGGGAGTATCGTCGATAATAAGCTCAACACCCGTAAGGTTTTCGATAGTACGAATGTTCCTTCCCTCTCGTCCGATAATTCTGCCCTTCATTTCGTCGCCGGGAATCTGAACGACCGAAATGGCAATTTCGCTGACGTGGTCAGCCGCGCAGCGCTGAATAGCAAGCGAAAGAATGTCCTTTGCCTTTGCGTCTGCCTCGTCCTTGAAGCGCTCCTCATACTCTGCAATCTTAAGCGCGGTTTCGTGCTGCATCTCGCTGTCGAGCCTTGCAACGAGCTCCGCCTTTGCGTCCTCCTTGGTGAGTCCCGCAATCTTCTCGAGCATTGCAATCTGTCCCTCGAGAGTCTTTTTGATTTCTTCCTTTACTCTGTCAGCCTCTGCCGCCTTCTCGGCAAGCGCAGCCTCCTTCTTCTCAATTCCCTCGAGCTTTGCGTCGAGCGACTCTTCCTTCTGCGCGATTCTGCGCTCGAGTCTTGAAACCTCTTTGCGGCGCTCCTTGAGGTCGAAATCGGTTTCTCTCTTGAGCTGGAAGATTTCTTCTTTAGCCGATATTATGGATTCCTTTTTTGCGCTTTCCGCGCCCTTGATAGCGTCCTCAAGGATTTTTCTTGCCTGCGCCTCGGCGGAGCCGAGCTTCTTTTCGGCAGAAGCCTTGCGAGCTATAAATCCAACAATCACACCGACGACGAGAGCCACAGCCGCCGCGCCGATGATTAAAGCAATAGCTAATCCTGTTTCCACTTTTACACCTCCTTCTGATTACTTTTTCGGTAATCTATGTCGAAAATTTTTAAAAATTATAATATGAAAAACCGTTACGGCACGCCGCCGCGCTAACCCTCACGCAAGCGCCAAGTCGCAAACGGACAATCATACACATAATATTATATAATATTTAAGGTACAAAGTCAAGAAAAATTTTACAGGGCGCAAAAAAGAGCCGCAAATAGCCCCGAATTGCTCCTTCTGCCGTAGCGAAAAAAAGCGAGCCGCGACTTTTCCGAAGCCGCGGCCCGCCGCCGTAAATTTAGCGTTTAGTGTTATCTTCCGAACGTTTGCCCGAAGAAAACCGAGGGCAAAAAGCGCCGTTATGTAAATAATTGTTGGTGTTTTACACGGTTTCGCCGCTTTTTAAGTAGTCGCGGCGTTCACCGCACTTTACGGTGATTCATATATTACCCTTTCGCCATCAGCGTTTTTTATTAACAGTCGTGCCCTGTTCCCGAAAAGGCTTGCTTTGCGGTATACGTATTCATTTTCGCCACATACATACGTTGAGCTCGCGAATGAATTTTTCCACCCCGTAAAGGAGCTCGAGCTTTTTGCAGACTCAATTTGTTCGGCGGTAGCAAGAGATTTGCAGTCAACGCCTTCCCGCGTCCACGCATAAAATGCCTCATAGCGTCCAACGTACGCATAAACGTTGCCTTCGCAGAACGACAGGCTTACGTGCGCTCCTGCACCGGGATAAACCGTTTTTTCAAAAAGTCTTTCGCCGTCCTTGTTATAAAGCTCCACTCTGATTACGTCTGCCTTTCCCGAGTAATCGGGATAGCAAAAAGCAACGTCGCCGTTTTCTTCATTAACGGCAGCATTCGTAAGTCCGTTAGCTTCTGCGGGAAATACGAAAAATATAAGTGCCGCTATTGCGATACACAAAACAATAATTACTGTTAATCTTTTCCTCATATTACAACCCAAGCGCGTCTTTAATCATTTTAGCCAGCCCCGCCTTACAAACCGTGACTGTCACACCGAAAACGCCGCACGCGACTAGTAAAGCTACCCCGACAACGTTAATAAGACCTTGAACGAAAAACATTGCAGTAACAAAGCACACCGCAACGCACAAAATCGCAGTCGCGAGTACATAATACAGAACCGCTCCGCGGTTTGTTGCCTTGTCGCATTTTTCCGATTTGTTCGCTTGGATATCGGCATAAGCCTTGCAGTATTTTTTCAAAAGTGCATCGGTTTTCTTGTTCCTCGGAACGTAAATACAGCCGTCGGTCTGTTTTCTCCCATATCCTCTGAATTCACAGTTAATGCAAATCACGTCCTCGGTAGGTATTTCGGTGTGAGCTCTCCTGCCTGTCAAGCTCTCGAAAGCGGCGAAGCCGAACCACTCGTTAACGTAAGCAGAAGAAACGTTAATGCTATGTATCTCACTGTATTTTACAAGGCGATTACCGAACCGTACCCCCTCGGAATTAACCGAAAACCTTTTGTACGCGAGGGGCGCTCTTGCGCGTTGAAAGAGCGTCAGAGCCGCACCGAATATGCAGAAAACCGTAGCAAACCAAAGGGCGTTAAAGCCACCGCCGCTAACCGCCGCAAGCCCCGACAGATACAAAACGACAAAAAGTGCACCGACAAAATTCAGCGCAACGTAAATATTACTGCCAAATCCCTTTACTCTAGGTAAATCCATCGTCAAAGCTCCGTATTAAACAGTTTTCTCTATAATCTCAATTTTCCCGGGGTCTGAAAGCTCCAAAAACACCTTTTTGCACCTTCCGCCGCCCCTCGCAAAGGGCATAAGAACGCACTCAAAAACAACCGTTTCGGTGTCCTCTTGCCGCCACAATTCGGTAATCATAAGCGACCGCCCCTTTGAAAAAAGCCTTTTCAGTTGAAGAAACGTAATCTCCCGACCCTTAAAGTGAGCGTAAGAAAGGTGCGGATATTGCTTAACAAAACGAATGGCGATATCGTCCTCTTTGACCGAAATTTTGATGTTGCAGTTTCCGTAAGCGTCTTCGTATTCCGCCTCTGAGGCACTCATTATCAGTGCATTTCCGTCATATTCAATTCCGCTTATCACAGTGTCGTGAAAAACCTTCATTAATCAAACAACCTCACAAGCTCTTTTTTCGCTTTCAGTATACCATATTTCAGAGAGATTTTAAACTCAACCCTTAAATTTTTCAGGATAAAGTCCATCTATCGATACGACGTATACATTGTCATCAACAGCGCTGCTGTTTAACATCTCTTTCAAATAACCAAGCTCGACATCTTCATTATCGTTTATGTAATATTTTTTGTCAAACAATTTTGAACAGCCGGCTCGAGAGTCGGAAGAAGCCCCAAAGCTCAAAATCCGCCCGCCCGTGACAATAGAAATATCGATAATATCGCAATTCTCCAGCAAAGATATGACGTATTCGACGGAGAAAGCCTTGCTACGCTCCTTGGCGGATTTAATATCCGGATTTGTTTTAGTTTTGCGCTCATAAACTAGAATTATTTCTGAAAACGATATATAAATACGTAAAACGCACAGTATTACTATTTGGGCACTTAATATTCTGGCAACAACAGACCAAAAAACATTGCTAATGCTCCTCAGAAGATTAAAGCTAAGAAACAGCAATACAATCACAGAAACCGACAAAACGATTTTTAATATAGGGTTAAAATACGATTTTACGTTTAAATTAAAGCTAAATAATTTCATAAAAAACCTCAACCGAAACAACACACGGTTACTACAAGCGCCGTTGTTATACACTTTGCGAGAGTGATGGGCGCGAAAAACGATAAGTTGAGTCCGTGGCAAGCTCTTTTATTTTCGCCTGCTTTTCTCATATCTTTTCATTTCCTCAAAAGAAAAATCAAGCTGACAGTCCGTGCAACAGAAGCATCTCGTTCTGAACTCAACGTCACCCGAAAAATAGGTGTCACCTACGGAAAAATCATATTCCTTTGCTTCCGTTGAGCCTGAATTTACCGTTTTGCTTATATACCGTGTCCCCAATTTCTTTCCGCAGTTAGGGCAAAAATGCTTTTTTAAGTGAATATAAAACGGATTGCCGCTGTAAATATATTTTATCGCTTTTTTCATAATTACCTTCCGAGCACAGAGTAGGTTTTACCCTTCATACAAATTAGACACGTCATAACTACCGCGTAAAAAGAAACATAACAACCTCAACCATTCCAATTGCCATAAGACTACAAAGCATCACTGCCATAACCGTGTCATTAAATAAGGTTAACAGATATAATGCCATCGTTGCTATAGACCACCATTTCAATTATATCCCCAAGAATTCAATTCTTGTACTGTCCATTTGACCGAAAAAGCTCCACGGCTCGCCGTATGAGTAGCTTACATACCGGTTTGTCAGAGCTGCAAAAATTCGTAATCTTTGAATACTACGTTATAGGTTGCTTTTTTGTTTAATTAGCTCTATGATTTCTTTTCTCTTCTTTGTTCTTGCGATACACACAGAGGGCTTTCCGCATGCCTCAATTTCCCACACCGCCGTAGTGCCACCGACTCCCATTCCGAGTTTATCAATTTCGCGTATTGCCGTAATCTCGTTATATAACAAATCAACCTTTTTACATAACTTCCGCGATATAATTTTATCGTCGTACAATTCAATTATTTCAAAAACCCATACGAAGCCAATCAGGTTAAGAAGCAAAAACGCGCCAAACACAAGCGCCACAACAGCCTTAGCCGCAACCGAATAGTCCGAGGCAATCGCACCTATCAGCGCAAGAAGAAAGCCTATCGCCGTGGCAGATAATAATACAACAGAATTAACGTCGTTTAGAAGCCTCTTTTTCATTTTCATAACACCTGTCTTAATCGAAAGCTCGCCGATTTGAACCGTTTTCTACCATAATTATACCACACGCGGGGGAGAATTGCAATAGCTCCACGTGTGTCGGTCGGAAGGGGACGGAAAAGCGCGCGGCAGAAAATTAGCAGATTAGCAGGGAGAAAAACAGTTTTAACAAAAAATTCATAAAATAAAATGCGAAAAGGCTTGACTTTGCCGAGAGTTTAGGGTATATTATATATGCAAACGTTAGCACTCGGCACTCGAAAGTGCTAAAATTTGACGAAAAAGAGGTGACAAGGAATGGATGACTCACGGCTTACACCGAGAAAAATGCAAATTCTCAAGGCAATTGTTGACGCGCATATCACTAACGGCGAGCCCGTCGGCTCGAAGTTCCTGTCGCAGGACGTCAGGTTCTCCTGCTCGCCCGCCACGATAAGAAACGAGATGGCGGAGCTTGAGGAGATGGGCTACCTCGTTCAGCCCTATACCTCGGCGGGCAGAGTTCCGTCAGAGAGGGGCTACCGCTACTACGTTGACGCTCTCGTCCGTCAGTACAGCGAAACGCGCTCCGAAATTGACGAGATTAACCAGATGCTCAAGTTCAAGCTCACCGAGATGGACGAGTTGCTCTCGGAGTTCTCGAGATTTGCCGCTTCCTTCACCGACTACACAGGCATTGCCTTCAAGTCGGGACTCGGTAAGGTAAAGATACAGAGCTTCAAGAGCGTGCTGCTCTCCTCGCACGATTTCCTTCTCGTTATGACCTTCGAGAACGATATAGTCAAGACAAAAACGATACACCTCTCCTTCACGATAGGCGAGGACATTCTCCGCCGCTTCACAGAGGCTCTGAATATGTATCTTGTCAACCTGCCGAGCGACTCGATTTCTATGCCTATTATCGTACGCATAGAGGCTCTGATGGGCACCGCGAGCGCAATGGTGCACCCGACGGTCAAGGTTATTTACGAAACTATGAGCGAGCTTGACACCGCAGACCTTAAGCTCGACGGAATAACGAAGCTGCTCCAGTACCCCGAGTATTCCGACGTGTCGGATTTCAGAAATCTTCTCGGAGTGCTTGAACAGAAGGATAAGCTTGTTGACGTGCTTTCCTCGCACTCGGCGAGTGAGGACGGAATACAGGTCTACATCGGCGACGAGAACGCTGCCGAGGGAATGAAGAACACCACGCTGATATTCAAGAATATAAGCGTCGGCGGCGGACAGCTGGCGGTCGGAGTAATAGGGCCGAAGCGAATGAACTATCATAAGGTTATAGAAATGCTCAACGGACTGGCAACGGGAATCGACCGACTCTTCGGCGAGGACAGCCTGCTACCGAACGGCAACAGCAAAGGAGACTAGTAATGGAAGAAAACAAGACCGCAGCCGAAGAGGCGGTAAAGGACACGGCAGAAAAGCAATGCGAGGGCGGCAGGTGCAAGGACGGCAGCTGCTCTGATAAAAAGAAGGACAAAAAGTGTGAAAAAACCGCACTCGAGGAAAAAATCGCTGAGCTTGAGGCAAAGCTATGTGAGCAGGACGACAAGTACCTTCGAATGGCGGCGGAGTACGACAACTTCAGACGCCGTTCAAGAGAGGAGCGCGAGGGCACCTACGAGGCGGCACTCTGCGACACCGTCAGCGAGCTGCTCCCGATAATCGACAACCTTGAGCGCGCGGCAAACTACGACGACGGCGAGAAGGTCAAGGAGGGACTTCTTATGACGGCGAAATCGACAATCGCTGTGTTTGAGAAGCTCGGAGTCGAGGAATTCGGCAAGGTTGGCGACACCTTTGACCCCAATCTTCACAACGCGGTTCTTCACGTCGAGGACGAGGCGTTCGGCGAGGGAGAAATCGTCGAGGTATTCCAGAAGGGATACAAGAAGGGCAAGCACATAATCAGATTTGCAATGGTCAAGAGCGCAAATTAAGCGTATTTTGACAATAAAGATTTACAAAATCGGCTATAAATCCCGACAAACGGGAAATATAATATTTGTTAAACAATTTTCTTATATATCAGGAGGAAAACAAAAATGGGAAAAATCATAGGAATTGACCTTGGTACAACTAATTCCTGCGTAGCAGTATTCGAGGGTGGCGAGCCCACCGTTATCACCAACCCCGAGGGTGC
Organism: Clostridia bacterium; assembly: GCA_017471825.1. Classification (GTDB taxonomy): domain Bacteria; phylum Bacillota; class Clostridia; order Oscillospirales; family CAG-272; genus UBA1740. The sequence continues at coordinate 1,182 of JAFURQ010000008.1, read as the reverse complement.
GAGAACCACCCCTTCGGTAGTTGCGTTCACCAAGACCGGTGAAAGACTTATCGGTCAGGTAGCAAAGCGTCAGGCGGTTACAAACCCCGACAAGACCGTAAGCTCCATCAAGAGAGATATGGGCTCTGACGTTAAGGTAACCATTGACGGCAAGGGTTACACTCCCCAGGAGATTTCGGCAATGATTCTTCAGAAGCTTAAGGCTGATGCCGAGGCATATCTCGGAACTACCGTTACCGAAGCGGTTATCACCGTTCCCGCATACTTCACCGACGCTCAGCGTCAAGCAACCAAGGACGCAGGTAAGATTGCAGGCCTCGAGGTTAAGAGAATTATCAACGAGCCTACAGCGGCAGCTCTTGCATACGGTATGGATAAGGAAGAGTCGCAGAAGATTATGGTATTCGACCTCGGCGGCGGTACCTTCGACGTTTCTCTTCTCGACATCTCCGACGGCGTTTTCGAGGTTCTTGCAACCGCAGGTAACAACAAGCTTGGCGGTGACGACTTCGACGAAAGAATCGTTAACTGGATGGCAAACACATTCGCAGCAGAAAACGGCGGTCTCGATCTCCTCAAGGATAAGATGGCGGCGCAGAGACTTAAGGACGCAGCTGAAAAGGCAAAGATCGAGCTCTCCGGCGTAATGTCCTCTAACATCTCTCTCCCCTTCATCACAGCAGACACAACAGGCCCCAAGCACTTCGAGGCTACCCTCACCAGAGCGCAGCTCGACGAGCTTACTCACGACCTCGTTCAGGCAACAATGGTCCCCACCGAGAAGGTTCTTCGTGACGCAGGTCTCTCCGCATCTCAGATTTCCAAGGTTCTCCTTGTAGGCGGTTCCACAAGAATCCCCGCAGTTCAGGACGCGGTTAAGAAGTTCATGGGCAAGGAGCCCTTCAAGGGCATCAACCCCGACGAGTGCGTAGCAATCGGCGCGGCAATCCAGGGCGGTGTTCTTGGCGGCGACGTTAAGGACGTTCTCCTTCTCGACGTTACCCCCCTTTCTCTCGGTATCGAAACTCTCGGCGGCGTATTCAACAGAATCATCGACCGTAACACAACAATTCCCGTAAAGAAGAGCCAGGTTTACTCCACCGCGGCAGACGGACAGACATCCGTTGAGATCCACGTTCTCCAGGGCGAGCGCGAGATGGCGGCAGGCAACACAACTCTCGG
>JAFURQ010000007.1 GCA_017471825.1 Clostridia bacterium | reverse complement strand
TTCAAAGTGTTTTAACGAGATCTCTGCACTTTTCAGTGCTCAGAAATTTCATGTTGTTCAATTTTCAAGGAACCAGGGCACGCTCTCTCAAGCGCGCCATATTATTATATCTCAATCTTTTTCATTTGTCAAGAGAAATTTTAAGGTTTTTTTGAGTTTTTTGACGCTTTTTTTATTTTTGTTAACTTCCTACAGAGCCGGAGGCATAAAATACTATAAAGAAGGCAACAATCGACAATACAACGGCTACTATATAATATATAAAGGTAGCAAGTGTCGACGTCTTAAGCTTGGGATTTTCACTTTTTCTGCCGATTATAAAGAAAATCACACCAAAAAGTGCAAAAGCGAGAAAAACCATACCGGCTATGAGAGAAACAACGATAAGCACGGCAAGAGCCATACCGTCCGAGGGCTGTGGAGCTTCTTTAAAAAATCTGAGAAGCACTCCCTCCACTACACACGCCCAATAATAAAGGAGCGGAGCGAGAGACAGTAGCGATAGCACGAGGTTGATTACAACCGCGACTGTGGAACGCCTTGTATATTTGCGAGCTTCAATATTTTCCGTCATACCTTTGTACCTCTTTCCTTATTATTGCTCATACATTTTACCATATAAATGAGCAGATGTCAACGGTATTGAATGAACAAGAAATTAAGCGTATATTAATTTTATATCCTCTATTGACAACTTTTATAAAACTATGATATACTCTAATCACAGGAGTATAAAACCTTTTTTGTTTTGGAGTACTTATGATTTTAAGCGAAGAAATTTACTTTGAAATCACCTTTAAGGGTGAAAAATCCGAGTTAAAAAAGCTTGCGAAATTTCTCAAATCGGGAGAGCTCGACGACTTTTTTGAAATCACCTCGGAATATATAAATTACAGCGACGAATATGCAACCGCGGACGATGGCGAAAAGGCGGAGATCGTTTTCACAAACGACGATCTCGGTATCGAAATTGACGAGTTGGACACGGATGAATTTCTGGAGGTCGTATGCAAGGCGGCAAGGAAGCTTGACGTCGTAGGACATCTTTACGATATAAGCGACGAGGAATACAGCTTTGTCAGCCCTGTGGGCAGCGATGACTTTTCAAACGCGAGGGGCGCCACGAAATTCAACGACGAGCTTGATGAGGCGGCGTTCAACGAGGAGTTCGAGGAAGAAGAATAATTGACACGGGTTGCTGCATTTGATTGTAGCAACCCTATTTTAAGGAGATATAATGGCAATTCGCTTATCTGACCATTTCACGTACGGCAAGCTCTTTAAATTTGCCGCACCGTCGGTTATAATGATGGTCTTTTCCTCAATATACGGCGTTGTTGACGGAATTTTCGTTTCGGAATTCGTCGGAACCACCGAGTTCGCGGCAGTCAACCTTATAATGCCTATTTTTATGATCATCGGCGCGCTCGGCTTTATGATGGGTGCGGGCGGTACTGCTATCGTGGCAAAAACGCTCGGCGAGGGCGACGGTGAGCTCGCAAACAAGTACTTCACCCTTTTCGTTATCGTGACCGCGACGGCAGGTGCCGTTATGGCAGCACTTGGAGTGATATTTTTAAGACCGCTTTCTGCTTTTCTCGGCGCAGACGGAGCACTTTTCGAGGCTTGCGTCCGTTATGGAAGAATTGTTGTTGCGGCAATGCCGTTTTTTATGCTTCAAAACCTTTTCCAAAGCTTCTTCATCGTTGCGGAAAAGCCGAAGCTCGGGCTCGCGGTAACTGTTGCCGCGGGAGTTACGAATATGGTGCTCGATGCACTCTTGGTTGCGGTTATCCCCATCGGTCTTGAGGGCGCGGCACTCGCCACGTCTATCAGCCAGGCAGTCGGCGGGCTCGTTCCTCTTTTCTATTTTTCAAGAAAAAATTCCGGCCTTCTCCGCTTCACTCGCACCAAATTCTACGGCAAAGCACTCCTGCGAGCGACAACCAACGGCTCCTCTGAGCTTATGAGCAACGTTTCCGCCTCGGTGGTTACTATGCTCTATAATATGCAGCTTATGAAGCTCGTTGGAGAGGACGGCGTAGCCGCCTACGGCGCTATAATGTACGTTGGCTTCATATTTATCGCTATGCTTATCGGCTACGCAATAGGTACTGCCCCAATCGTGGGCTATCATTACGGAGCAAAAAACACGGACGAGCTTAAAAGCCTGTTGCGCAAAAGCACTGTCGTTAACCTCGTCGCAGGTGCAATAATGACCACTCTCGCGTTCGTTCTGGCGCGCCCGCTATCTACGGTTTTCGCGAACGGAAGCGTCTCTTTGCTTGAAATGACGTCACACGGGTTCCGAATTTTCGCATTTTCGTTCATTTTCTCGGGCTTCTGCATTTACGGCTCCTCGTTCTTCACGGCGCTCAACGACGGGCTCATTTCGGCAATAATATCCTTTATGCGTACGCTCGTTTTTCAGATGCTCCTGATACTCATTCTCCCTGCTGTCTGGGGTCTTGACGGCGTGTGGTTCTCAACACTGATTGCAGAGGTTCTCGCCTTTGTAACTACCCTGATATTTATTTTTGCAAACCGCAAAAAGTACAATTATATGTAAAAAGGAGGCAAATAAATGCTTAAAAAATTAAAGAGCTTCAAATGGGGCTATATGGTTATCACACTCGGACTCATCGCCGTTGGCGTGTGTCTTATTGCAATGAGCAACGCGCTCGTCGCACTCGCTATAACGATAGGCTGTCTGCTTGCCGTTTCCGGCATAATCTTCGGCATAGTCACGCTTGCGGACAAGAATCGCGGCTTTGCCTTCGGCTTCAAAATATTTTTTGCGGCTATCGCCTTGATAGGCGGCGTTGTGACCGCAATATTTAACGAAGGAACGGTTGAAATTCTCGTTTCAATCTTCAGCCTCTTGCTTATCGTTGATGCTTCGTTCAAGCTCAACACTACGGTTATGTCAAAGCGATATTCCCTTCCGCTCTGGTGGGTTATCCTCGCAATTTCGGTCACGGTAATAGCAAGCGGCTTCTTTATGATAAAATATCCCCCTGAAAACGTCACGACAACCTCGATTCTTCTCGGTATAATTTTCATCATTGATGCCGTGTCCAACTTTCTTTCGGCATTCTTTCTTACCGAGGTCGAAAAGTGCCGGAAGCGCGATTTCATCGCCGAAAGCTGCCCCGCAACCGAAAGTGAATCAGATAGCTCAACCGACGGTGAGGAGGACTCGAACGACGAATCCGCAGAGTCACAGACTCCCGATGTCGAGCAGACTGCCGAGGATAGCGCAAGCGATGAATAATTTTCCAAAAATCCCGTGGGCTTCTTCGGGATTTTTTGATTTTTTCAAGATTTATGTAACCTTTTTATTCCAAAATCTGTCTTTATGTATGAAGGACAAAGCAAGGAGGTGACGGTGTGGAGGATAAAAAAATCGTAGATTTGTATTGGGAGCGCTCCGAAATCGCGATTGAGGAAACAGGCAAGAAGTACGGAAAATATTGTTTTCATATTGCCTCGAACATTCTGCGCTCCGACACCGAGGCGGAGGAATGCGTTAACGACACCTATATGCAGCTCTGGAACAGTATTCCGCCAAACCGCCCGATGCGTTTTTCGTCCTTTGTCGGAAGAATAACGAGAAATCTTGCTCTTAACCGCTACACCCGAGCTCGTGCAATAAAGCGAAACGCGGGCGTTGAGCTTATCTTTGATGAGGTTGCGGAGCTAATACCCGACAGGGAGCGCGGCAGTGAAGGCATCACCGAAAAAATCGCGCTGACAGAAGCAATCAACCTTTTTCTCGGCACGTTGAGCAAGCGCGCAAGGATAATCTTTGTAAAGCGCTATTGGTATATGTGCAGTATTGAGGAGATTGCCGAAGATATCGGCGCAACGTGCACAAGCGTAAAGGTATCGCTTCACCGCACGAGAGCGGCGCTAAAGAGCTTTTTGGAAGAAAGAGAGATACGAATATGAAAAACGATGATTTCATCAGAGCTGTTGGAGAAATAAACGGCGAATATATTGATGAGGCGGCCCCCCGTGTCAAAAAACACGGCATAAAATGGCAAAAATTCGTTGCCGTGGCGGCTTGCATTGCCGTGCTGGTTACAGGGCTTTCGCTTTGGCTGTTTTTGCCGTTTCGAATGATAACTCTTGACCCCGAGCAGTATAAGGGAAGCGACTACTACAGTCTTATTGTAAAGCTCGCCCCCCTATATGCCGATGAGCCCGAATACGACAATAATTTCGATAAATTCTTCGGCGACATTACCCTTGGCGGAATGGTTGACGCGGATTTTGCGGCAGGTGCAGACCAGATGCCCGAATACGGTCTGGAAACGAACGGAAGCACATCAAACGGAGAGTCATCGTCACAATACGAGGAGGTAACCGACAATCAGGTTGAGGGTGTAATTGAAGCAGATGCCATCAAGCGAAGCAGTACACATATCTTTTACCTCAACTCAAGCGGTATCCTTTGCGCGTATTCGATAGAAAAGGAAGCGTCCCGTATGGTGGGCTCCTGCGAGCTTAAAATCCCGGACTCCTCGTATTGCTACTACGGTAATTACGGTATGTATCTTTCCGAGGACTGCAAGACTGCAACGGTCGTTGCCCCCTTCAGCGATTCATTTTACGGGGCGAGCATCGCTATATTCTCGCTCGACGTTTCGTCCCCCGAAGCAATGAAAATAAAGAGCCGCACCACACTGCTCGGCTCTTACGTCAGCTCGCGTATGGTTGACGGCAAATTACTCCTTATTTCGAATTACCGCCCATCAAAGCCCGACTTTGAAAATCCGGAAACCTTCGTGCCGCAAATTGACACGGGGTGCGGTCTCAAGCTGATTCCTGCCGATAATATTGTCTGTCCCGACGTTCCGACGTCGCTGAAATACACGGTAATCACAATGCTTGACCCCGACGCTACGGAGCCCACCGAATCAATGGCTCTGGTCTCCTATTCCGACGAAGTGTACGTGTCACGCGATTCGGTTTACGCAACCCGAACAGACTCAAAAAGCGAATCCTGCGAGGGCTACGGCATAAGCAAAACCGTGACCGATATATCACGCATTGCATACGGTGAGAGCGGTCTGTCGCTTCTCGGAAGCATTACCGTTGACGGATACGTAAACAATCAGTACAGCCTCGACCAAAATGAAAACGTGTTAAGAGTCGTTACCACGACTAGACAATCGGTCTGCTACACCGACGGATATTACGCATCTGCCGACACCACCGTCCGCTCGGGCACCAACGCAAGCCTTTACTGCATAAGCACCGACTCCCTTGAAATCATATCAAGTGTTGAAGCCTTCGCTCCTTGGGGAGAGGTTGTTCGCTCTGTAAGATTTGACGGCGATAGCGCGTACGTTTGTACCTCGGTACAGCTTACCGACCCCGTTTTCTTCTTCGACCTGTCAGATATTAACAACATAACCTACAAGGATACAGGGACGATAGACGGATATTCATCCTCTCTTGTAAACCTCGGCGGCGGTTATCTTCTCGGCATAGGCTACGGCTCCTCTACCTCAACCCTCAAGGTAGAGGTGTATGAGGAAGGTGAGAGCGGCGTTATCTCGGTTTGCAAATTTGAAAGAGAAATGACGAGCTTTTCCACAGATTACAAATCCTACTATATCAACAGAGAGCCATCTCTCATAGGAATCGGAATTACGAATATGTGGAGCTCCGGCGATAACAGCAGATATATCCTTCTCCATTTTGACGGCTATCAGCTTCACCTGCTGCTTGACGAGGCACTCAAGGGCGATAACGAAAGAAAAAGAAGCGTTTGCATCGACAGCTATCTTTATCTTCTCGGCGATGAATTCAAGGCTGTAAAAATCGGCGAATGATAAAAAACAAAAAACCGGCAAGCCCGACCGCTTTGGTCGGGCTTGCCGGTTTTTACGAATACATATTATTGCACGACATATACTGGTAGAGCTGCTCACCGTGAATCTGCTCTTCCTTTTGAATATGGTTGAGAGTATCGCGGAGCGTGGGGCTCGTGAACTCAAAAATCGTGGTGTCGTAAACAGAGGACACGTGCTTCTCCATGCTCAAAGCGTCCTTGCAAAGAAAGGCGTCCTTTTGCTTCGCATCCTGAGAACAGGAGGATGGCTGACAGGAGAACTTTTCGGTTTCGGCAGAGGGCGTGGTCGTGGTTTTTACCTCCTCGCCGCCGAGTATGCGGTTTATAGTCTGGAGGTGATTTTGCTCCGTCGTCTTGATTTTACCAAACAGAGCCTTAAGCGTCGGGTCGCACGCCTCGTTTTCGTATTTGGTGTACTTTTCAATACAAAGCTGCTCCTGGCTTTTGAGGTCCGTGAGAAGTGTCGTTTCCTTTGCGGTAAGTGTCATTTTTCTTTTCTTCCTTTCTTTTTTTGGATTTCGAAAAAATTATTTGCACAAGCGCTGAAAAATATACCAAATACGCAAAAATTTATCACGGGTCGGTGCTTTTTTGATTTTTTGTAAACCTTTATTTGCTTTTAAGTGCTCGCGCATTTTTACGCAAATCCGTCAAATGTTAATTTTGTGATTTTTCTATTTATTTTTTTAATTATTTATGATATAATATTTTAGTGGCGCGGTACGCGCCCACACGCGCTACACGCTCATGAGGCAATAAAACTATATATGCATATCACGTGAAAGGTATATAAAATGGCAAAAAACAAGAAATGCTGTGCCGGAAAGGATCCTGCTCGCTTAAACAAGGTTGGCGGCCAGGCGGTGCTTGAAGGCGTTATGATGAAGGCGGGCAACCGCACGGTTACCACCTGTAGAAAGGAAGACGGCTCGCTCGTCGTTACCGACGGAAGCTTTGAGTCTGTAAGAAAGAAAAACAAAATATTGAATATCCCGATTCTGCGCGGAGTTATAAACTTCGTGGAGATGCTTCTGCTCAGCTACCGCACGCTCAGCATTTCCGCAGATGCTCTCGACCTTGACGAGCCGAGCGAGAAAAAAGAGGGTAAAAAGAGCAACACCACCTCTGTCGTTATGGTCGTGGGTATGGTACTCGGCATTCTCCTTGCCGTAGGTCTTTTCATAGTTTTACCCGGACTCGTGTCCGACCTCGCGGAATATCTCTTCAGAATATGGGGCGACATCACCCTCGGCGCAACCTGGAAGGCTGTTATTGAGGGAGTGGCAAAGATACTTATTTTCATATCCTACCTTGCCCTCGTTTCTCTGATGCCCGACATCAAGCGCACCTTTATGTATCACGGTGCCGAGCATAAATCCATCGCCTGCTTCGAATCGGGTGCGGAGCTCACCCCCGAGAATGCAAGAGAATACACCCGCTTCCACCCCCGTTGCGGCACGAGCTTTATGTTCGTTATGATTCTTCTCGGCATTGCCGTCGGCATCGTTGTTAACAACGTTTTTTCGGATTGGAACCGCTTTGCTCTTTCCGCAATCCGCCTTCTTATCCTTCCCCTTGTTGTCGGTATCGGCTACGAATTTATTATGTTTGCAGGCAAGCACGACAACGTCGTGACACGCGCGCTTTCTGCCCCCGGACTCTGGATGCAGAGGCTTACCACCAAGGAGCCGACCGACGATATGCTTGAGGTTGCCATAATCTCAATCAAGTGCGCGCTCCGCGATGATTTCCCTGAATTCCGTGAGTTTTACGATGCTCGCGAGTGGGAGCCTAAAAACGAGGAGCCCGAGGAAGCAGAGCAGCCGCAGGAAGCCTCCGAGACCGACAGTAACAACGGTAACGGTGATGAAAATACCGAGCCCACACCCGTAAACGAAGCCGCGGAAAGCACAAATCAGAACGGCGAAGAAGCAGAAGAATCAAATGAAGCTGTCTGAAGCAACCCACACTCTTCGGGCGGCAGGAATTGACAGTGCCTCACACGACGCGAGAATCATATTCTCCGAGCTCGGCGGGATAAGCATTGCCGCAACCGTCGGCACCGACCCGGAATCCTCCGCGCCCTCCGTTATCGACGCAATAGAGCGCCGAGCAAAGCGCGAGCCGCTTCAATATATCATCGGCAGGGTCGATTTTTACCGTGAGAAATACACCGTATCCCCCGACTGCCTCATTCCCCGTCAGGATACCGAGCTCCTCGTCGACTTCGCGGTAAAAAATCTGCCGCGCGGCGCAAGGCTTGCCGATTTATGCACCGGAAGCGGTTGCATTGCCATATCGGTGCTTTGCAACACGACCGATACGACTGCCGTGTGCGCCGATATTTCCGCCGGCGCAATAAAAATCGCAACAAAAAATTCCGAGGAAAACGGCGTTGCCGACAGAGCAGCCTTTGTCAGATGCGACGTTCTCGGTGAGGCTCTCGACGGCGAGTTTTTCGCCGTAATCTCAAATCCGCCCTACGTGACCGAACGCGCGTATTCCGCGCTTGCGCCCGAAATATATTTCGAGCCTCGCGAGGCGTTTGTCGGCGGCGGAGAGGACGGCACCGAGTTTTACGAGCGCATAACCGAGCTCTATCACGGCAAAATAGCCCCCCGGGGCTTCATAGCCTACGAGATAGGCTACGACCAGGCAGACGCGCTCAAAAAAATAGCGCAAAAATACGCAATGAGCTGTGAGATACTGAAGGATTTTTCGGGTCTTGACAGGGTTGCAATTCTCAGAAATTAGCAAATAAACCACCTCATTCATATTCTGTGTTGAGGTGATTTCAAAACCACCTCGAACGGAGGTGGTATATACGAAAAAGAACGTCGCTCTTATATTTGGCGGAGAGGGGCCGGAGCGCCATATCTCCGAGTTGAGCGCAAAAAACATCCTTCGGGCAATAGACCGTGAGCGTTTTTCGGTTTTTCCGATTTACATATCGCCGTCGGGCGATTGGCTCATGCTCGAGGACGGTGCCCCGCTTGATAGCGGAACTCCGACCTATCCCGTAAGGCTAGACGGAAAAAGCGGCTTTTTTGTAAACGGCGAGCTTTTACCCGTTGACGTCGCGCTTCCCGTTTTGCACGGAAGCTACGGCGAGGACGGAAGAGTTCAGGGTGCGCTTGACACGGCGCACATCAGCTACGTTGGTTGCGGAGTCGGCGCAAGCGCCGTCTGTGCCGACAAGGTTTTTACTAAAATAATTGCCGAGCACCTCGGCATACCCGTTGCCGATTGGGTTTGCGCCGTTGACTTAGGCGCGAACGAGGCACGCGCTCTCGCTGAGCGCAGACTCCCCTACCCCATGTTTATAAAGCCGGCAGAGCTCGGCAGCTCTATCGGCGCGGCGGTTGCAGAGAATGCCGAAGGCTTCGAGGCGGCATACGCCGAGGCAAAGCGGTATTCGGACAAAATTCTTATCGAAAAACGGCTGTCGGTTGCCTGTGAGGTCGAATGTGCATTTCTCGAGCTTGGGGGGCAAGAGCTTTACCTCGCGAGCGGAACAGCACACACCGACGGTGAATTTTACAGCTTCGGCGCGAAATACAAGGGCGAAAAGGCTCTCAAAATTTCACACGGGGCGGCCCAAGTGGGCAAAAGAGCAGAAATCGCGCGCTACGCGCGCAAGCTCGGCGAGGCAATAGGGCTTCGCCATATAGCGAGAATTGATTTCTTCCTGACGGAAGATGACGGCATCTATTTCAACGAGATAAACACCATTCCGGGAATGACCGATTCAAGCCTTTATCCCGCTATGACGGAGGATATGGGGCTTTCACGCGGCGAGTTTATCAACCAACTTCTTGACGAAGCCGCGGTATGATAGGCATCTTCGACAGCGGAATGGGCGGACTTAACGTCCTCGCAGAGCTTCGGCAGATAGCCCCTCTGTGTGACGTGTGCTTCTTCGCAGACCGAGAAAACGCCCCGTACGGAACAAAATCGCCGAGCGAGCTTTTGCGCCTCGTCAGGCGCGACGTAAAGCTTTTGCGCGAGTGCGGCGCGGACGAAATTCTCATCGGCTGTTGCACGGCGAGCACCGTTTACGGCGAGCTTTCCGAGGGTGAGCGTCGGCGTGTTTTCCCGATAATCAAGCCAACCGTAAAAGCGGCGCTCACAGCGACGAAAATCGGACGGATAGGCGTTATCGCCACCGAGGCAACCGTGCGCTCCCACGCCTTTCGGCAAGAGATAGAGCGCGAAGGCGCCGTTGCGGTCGAATACGCCGCCCAGGCTCTCGTTTCTCTCGTCGAGGGCGGAGAATCCGATTCCTATATAACTCGCACGGGGCTTAAATGTGTGAGGGATGCTCTTTCCGAAATCAAGAACGAAAAAATTGACGCGCTGATACTCGGCTGCACGCACTTCCCCCGTCTTTCGGGAATAATCTCGGACGTTATGGGAAGCGTAAGGCTTATAAGCTCCGCATACGAGGGAGCGCTCGAAATATCAAGAGTCGCCTGCACCGACGGTGTCGGTGCGACGGTATATTTATAGTGCCGACGGCAATCTGCCGCTTGGCGGAAAGGAAAAATTAAAATGGCAAATTACAGACGCGGAAGAATAAACGATGCAGTGGCACAGGAGCTGGCAATAGCAATCGGCGAGGTCAGAGAGCCGAAGGTTGTCAATAACTTTATCAGCATAACTCGCGCCGAGGTCGCACCCGACCTCAAATACGCGACGGTGTATTTTTCCTGTATAGGTGATTCCAAGGAGGCGGCGGAGGGCCTCAAAAAATGCACGGGCATGCTCCGCCATCACCTTGCGGTAACGCTTAATCTACGCATCACCCCCGAGCTCCACTTCGTAAAGGACGGCTCCATCGAGCACGGCGCAAGAATAGCGAAGCTTCTTGACGAGGTTATGCCCTCGGGCGACGCAACGGACGGGCAGTGAGTCTGCACCGCCGAAAATCAATTAAGAAATAACAAAAGAGAGGATACTGAAATGAAAAAAATTACAAAGGCTATCATCCCCGCGGCAGGTCTTGGAACAAGAATGCTCCCCATCTCGCACGCAGTGCCGAAGGAAATGCTCCCGATAGTTGACCTTCCCGCCGTTTATTTTCTCGTCGAGGAGGCAGTAAAGAGCGGCATAACCGATATTCTCATTATCACCAATCGCGACAAGGATGCTATGGAGGATTTCTTCGACCTCTCTATCGAATACGGCAACGCCCTCACCCTGAAGGGCAAGACCGAGGAGGCAAAAAGACTCTACGATATTGCAAATATGGCAAACGTTTATTTCCTTCGCCAGAAGGAAACTAAGGGACTCGGACACGCGGTCGGCAGAGCGCGCTCCTTCGTCGGCGACGAGCCTTTTATGGTAATGTACGGCGACGATATTATCTTCTCCGAAACTCCCGTTTGCCGCCAGATGTGCGACGTGTATGAAAAATACGGCAAGGCAGTTGTCGGCGTCAAGCCCGTCTCTATGCAGGATATAAGAAAATACTGCTCTCTCAAGGTGGACGAGCTGCCCGGCGAGGACAGAATAACCTACTGCACCGATATGATAGAAAAGCCGAAGCCCGGCGAGGAATTTTCCAATCTCTCCATTCTCGGCAGAGTTCTCCTCACCCCCGAGGTTTTCGACATTATAGACGCCCTTAAGCCCGGCGCAGGCGGAGAAATACAGCTTACCGACGCTATGGCGAAAATGGCAAGAACGGACGGAGTTTACGCACTTGAATTTGAGGGTGAAAGATACGATATGGGCTCCAAGGTCGGCTTCCTTAAGGCAAACATCACGCGCGGCCTTTCCCACCCCGAAACGGGCGAGGAGCTCAAGGCATTCCTCAAGGGAATAGTGGAGGAGCTCTGATTTTGGAAATCAGAAGGTCCCTACCGTCAGACGTATCCGCAATAGCCGCGGCAGAGCGCGAAATCTTCTCTGACCCGTGGTGTGAGCGCGATATAACCTCGGCAATAGGCACCGAGGGAGCAATGTGCTACTCCGCCATAAAGGACGGCGAGCTTGTCGCATACGTAATCGGCAGAATCATCGCCCCCGAGGGAGAAATATACCGCATTGCCACTCTCCCGCGCTTTCGCGGCAGAGGAATAGCCTACCGCCTGCTCGATTACGCCTACAAAACCGAGCTCGGCGAGGGACTTGAGGTGCTGTTTTTGGAGGTCAGGTCACAAAACGAGGCCGCCAAGGCTCTCTACCGCTCCTACGGCTTCAAGGAAGTAGGAATACGGAAAAAATACTACAAAAACCCCGATGACGATGCGATAGTTATGGTCAAGCAAGGGGTACACAATACATAGGCAACAGAGTAACGAAGGACATCTTATGAACATACTTGCATTTGAAAGCTCGTGCGATGAAACGAGTGCCGCCGTCGTCAGCGTGACCGAGTCGGGCTTTGAGATAAAATCGAATATTGTAGCCTCGCAGATAGAAACGCACAGGCTCTACGGCGGTGTCGTTCCCGAAATTGCCAGCCGCGCGCATATTGAGGCAATCTCGCGTATAACCTACGAGGCGCTTGACGTGGCAAAAACCGCGCTTTCGAGCATAGACGTCATTGCCGTAACGGCAAATCCGGGGCTAATCGGAGCCCTTCTCGTCGGTGTGAATTTTGCTAAGGCTCTTGCCGCGGCAAATAAAATTCCTCTCGTTGCGGTGGATCACATAAAGGGGCATATTGCCGCCTGCTATCTCGGCATAGACGCTCCGACACCGCCATTCATCGCTCTTGCGGCATCGGGCGGCCACACCTCGATTTACCTTGTAAAATCTTACACGGGTGTTGAGGTAATCGGCGCAACGCGCGACGACGCTATAGGCGAATCCTTTGACAAGATAGGCAGAATTATAGGAATACCCTACCCCGCAGGCGCAGGCTTCGACGCGCTCGCCCGTAGCGGATTTATAAAGGCAACGGGAAGCGAGGATAATTTTTATTCACTTTACAAGAAAAGCGCGGCGTACAAGAATGCCGATATGACGCTCCCCTCCCCTGCTATCCCCGACGGAACGCTCGATTTCTCCTTCTCGGGACTAAAAACTGCAGCGATAAATCTGCTTCACAGATACGAGCAAAGAGGCGAGGAAATAGACCGCGAGCTTTTTGCGGCGAGGTACACCTACGAGGCGGTTGAAGCGGTTGCAAAGAAGCTCGATGCCGCCATCAAGGCACACCCGGGTTGCTCACTTGCCGTATCGGGCGGTGTTGCCGCAAACTCTCACCTTCGCGCACGTCTTGCAGAGGTGGCAAAAAAGAATAACGTGACGTTTCACGTCCCCGAGCGCTCTCTTTGCGGCGATAACGCGGCTATGATAGCGGTTGCGGGATACTACGAATATATGTCCGGCAATATAAGCGACTCCTCGCTCAACGCGAGCGCAGAGGATTCAAAATAAAGAGGTACCATAAATATGGAAAGCATAGATAAAATACACGGAACCTTTGAGAAAAAGCAAAGCGAGCAAAAAAACGGTCAGGTTTCCGCCGCCGTCATAAAAAGACTCCCGAGATATCACAGATACCTCGGCGACCTTTTGCGTGAGGGAATCCTTCGTATATCGTCGGCAAGCCTCTCGCGCCTTATGAACGTAACCGCATCGCAGATACGTCAGGATCTCAACTGCTTCGGCGGCTTCGGTCAGCAGGGCTACGGATATAACGTGAAATACCTATATGGCAAAATCAGCGAGCTTCTCGGCGTAAACGAGGGCTACCGTGCCGTCATAGTCGGCGCGGGCAATCTCGGAAGCGCTCTGGCGGCTACCCATATGTTTGAGCGCCGCGGCATCGCCCGCGTGGCGATGTTTGACACCAACCCCGATATAATCGGCACCAAAATTTACGGCATCCCCGTCTATTCGGTGGACGAGCTCGGTAGCTTCTGCGAGCGAGAGAGCATCTCAATCGGTGTCCTTTCAGTGCCAAAGGAGGCGGCATACGACGTCGCTCGCGTTATGGTAGATGCAGGCGTCAAGGGACTTTGGAATTTTGCGAATATGGAGCTGAAGCTCGACAACCCCGATGTCATAGTTGAAAACATTCACCTCGGCGATTCGCTTATGAAGCTCTGCTTCAAAATCAAAACGAAGAGCGAGGAGGCAGACAATGACTGAATATAAAATCAACCTTTCGAGCCTTAATGACAATATGGACTTCAAGGAAGCCACAGCAGAGGAGCTCCGCGTCCTTCTTGCCGTTATAAGCCTTGAGGGCAGAGTGGATTCGCAGAACGCGATTGCAAGGCTCGCCTCAACCTCGGCGGCACGCGCCAGAGCATCGCTCGTTTTCTGGGAGGATTCGGGAGTTATCTCCGCCGCAAGCAAGAAAAAAAACGACACGCCCCCCACCGTTACCGAGGAATTTGAGGACAGCGGCATATTTGACGACAATGAAAAAACCGCCGTCGAGCTTGTCAAAAGCATACGAGATAACAACCTGAAGGAGCTCTTTGAGATTATCGCAGGTATAATCGAAAAGCCAACCCTCGAAAGAAGCGAGATTAAAAAAATCTCCGAGCTCTATGAGGACGAGGGACTTGAGGAGGATTATATAATCAACCTCGCAGGCTGGATGAAGGATAAGGGCAAGGTTACGGTATCAAAAATTTACAACAAGGCAAGAGCTCTTGTAAAGCATGGAATACTCTCCTCAGACGACCTCGACGACTACATAAAAGCGCAGGACAGCATAACCTCGTCCGAGCGTATGTTTATAAAAACCTTCCGTATCAAGAACCCCATTCTGACAGACAATCAGAGAATGTACATAAAAAGATGGGTGGACGAGTTTGGCTTTGGTGAAAAGATACTTCTCGCCGCCTTCAATTACACGGTCGATGCCTGCGGAGAGCTCTCCTACTCTTATATGAACAAGCTTCTCGTCAGCTGGCACGAGGCAGGATGCAAAACCGTCGACGACTGCAACGCTGAGCACGAGAGAAGGGCTGCGGAATTGAGCGCAGAATATAGAAAGCCCGCACCGCGCGGCAAGAGAGCAGAAAAAACACCCCTCCGCTACGGCGACTTTGACGTCGAGGACGCCTTTGCAAAGGCACTCGAGCGTAGCTACGGCACAGACGAAACGACAGATTGAGTATGAAAGGACGCAAATATGTACGGATATGAAAATTACCAGAAGGTAAAAAACGAAATAGAGTCAAGACGTCTTGTGGCAATTGCCGAGGCTGATGCAAGAAACGCAGAGGTAAGACTCGAGTCCGATGAAATAAGAGAAATCGACGACGAGCTTGTAGGCACAGGACTCCTTCTTTTCAAAACCGCCTGCGAGGGACGGGATATCACCCCCATAAGAGAAAGAAACGCACAGCTTGTCAAAAAAAGGCGCAAGGTCCTCAAGGCACTCGGCTATCCCGAGGACTACACCGAGGTTAAATACACCTGCCCCCTTTGCTCCGATTCAGGTTACACGGGTACGGGTATGTGCTCCTGCTTCCGCGAGCTCTTGCTCAAGGAAAACATTCGCTCCTCGGGCATCGGCAACCTTATCGAGAAGCAGTCCTTCGAGAACTTCGACCTCACAAAATACGAGGATGAAACCGTAAGAAAGAGAATGGCACGTAACTACAGCGTCGCACGCGGCTTCGCCGATAATTTCGGTAGCACCGAGGAAACTAAGAATCTCCTTCTTATAGGCCCGACGGGAACGGGAAAAACCCATATTTCCACCGCCATTGCAAAAACGGTCATAGAGCGTGGCTACGAGGTTCTCTACGATTCCGCGCAGAACATCATCTCGGCATTTGAGCAGGACCGCTTCAGAAGCGGCTACGGCCCCTACGAGCCCAAGGGCGAAAAGTATATGGAGTGCGACCTCCTTATAATCGACGACCTCGGCACCGAGTTTGTGAATCAATTCACCGTTTCCTGCCTCTACAATCTGCTTAACACCAGACTTAATAAGGGGCTCGCATCCATAATCTCCACGAATCTCTCGCCCGAAGAGCTCTCCCGCAAATACGAGGACAGAATCTACTCGCGCATAGTGGGTAAGGATTCGATAATCCTTCTCTTCGGAGGCAAGGACAACCGCCTTTCCAATTAATAAAAAGGGAAATCCGTTTCGGATTTCCCTTTTTATTATCTTTTTCCTATTCTCCGCACTGCATCCTTCAGCGGCTCGCCGCGTTTGTATCTCAACATCAGCTCCGCAATCCTATCTGCGCTCTCAACCGAGAAAATAAAATGCTCAAATTTTACGTCCGCACGGCAAAGCTCGTCGCGGCGGTCGCCCATATAGGTAAGCGCAGAATTGAAAATCAGATTTCTGTGCCTGTATTCACGAAGCATCGGAAAACGCGCGCCCTTTCTGTCGGTTATACCGCCCTTGCCCGCCGCGCAAGCCTCACAGCCAACGCTCTCGCGCATAAAGCACCGCTCGGTAAGCATAAGCGGAATTCTGCCGAGTGTAATGACTCCGCCCCCTATATCTCTCGCCATCGGCAGAGTAAGCTCGGGAGAGAGTATAATCTCGCAAACTCCAAGCCTCTCGTATTCCGCACGGGAGAGCGCATTAGTAACGTTAAGACGAAAATCGCCAATCGGCACAAGACCGTATTTCTTCGCCAAAGCTATCGCACCGATATTG
This sequence comes from Clostridia bacterium, assembly GCA_017471825.1. Classification (GTDB taxonomy): domain Bacteria; phylum Bacillota; class Clostridia; order Oscillospirales; family CAG-272; genus UBA1740. The sequence continues at coordinate 213,817 of JAFURQ010000007.1, read as the reverse complement.
CTGACAAGCGCGTATTTCACGCCGCGCTCTGCCGCACGGGCAAGCATATCACCAACCTCGTCAAGCTCGCTGTCGAACACAACGGGCGGAATATATACGCCGCTCGGCACCGCATCAAGCTCGTCGAGCCTGTGAAGCGGCAAAAATGCTATATCAAGCTCCCCGACAAGCTCCGGATGCCTCGCGGTAAGCTCCGAATACGCCCGAGGGGCAAAAAACGTTGCCGTTTTAAACCTTTTTGAGCGCCTTTTCGGCAGAATTTCTTCACACGGGTCGGTATTAACCGCAATTTTTCTCTCGCAGGACTGATATGCCGCGGCAGCATCTCTGCGCAGAGCATTAATAGCCGACGGCGCGAGATTTATCCCCTCGTCGAGCTGTATATCTATATCCTCAGGCGCAAGCGAAATGTAGGTGTTTCCCATCTTCGCAAGGCGCGCCTTCACTCCATCTGCCGTGAGCGGAGAGCTTTCTGCAGTGGCAGGGACGGCACCGCTGACGCATACCATTTTTCCGTTGGCGGTGAGAGTCATTCTCGACGGCTCGCCAAGTCGCATAACAATGCTTGCCGTTGCCTTAACCCTCATCGGCTCAAAGCTACGCTCGCCGAGTCTTTCGGTACGCTCCTTGTCCTCCTCGCTTCTCACTCCTGTCATTTTACCGTTCGTTTTGCCGACGAAATATCCGTCGGTAAAGCCGCCGCGGGAAAACGTGTCGGCGAGAATGCGCCGCTCGCTCTCGACAGCACCTCTGCGCTCGTCAAGAAGAGTCCTGTATATTTTCGTTATATTGTAAACGTACTGTGCGGATTTCATCCTTCCCTCAATCTTGAGCGAGGCAACACCCGAATCAATGAGCTCGCCAATATGGTCGGCAAGAGATAAATCCTTCAGGGATAGCAGATATTTATCGCGGTTGTACGGAAGTCGGCAAGGCTGCGCACACTCGCCTCTGTTTCCGCTCCTTCCGCCCACCATCGAGGACATAAGGCATTGCCCGGAATGGCACACACACAGCGCCCCGTGTAAAAAAACCTCAACCTCAACGGGCGATTTTTCGACTATGGATACTATATCGCGAAGCGAGAGCTCCCTCGCGGGTACAACCCTCGTACAGCCGAGCTCCGCCGCCATAACGGCGCCGCTTGTGTTGTGAATCGACATCTGTGTTGATGCGTGAATTTCAAAATCGGGCAGTCGGCGCCTGATCTCTCTTATCGCACCCAAATCCGCGCAGATAAGCGCGTCAACCCCCATTCTGTACAGCAGGGCGGCGTAATCGGAAAGCGCGGCAAGCTCCCTGTCGAAAACAAGGGTGTTCACCGTCACGTACAGCTTCACTCCGTGAATATGACAGTATTCAACCGCCGCACGAAGTCCGTCAAGGTCGAAATTTTCGGCATACGCCCGCGCGCCAAAGCTCTTTCCGCCAACGTACACGGCGTCGGCGCCCGCCTCAACGGCGGCAAGCAAGGCTTGCATAGATCCCGCAGGTGCGAGAAGCTCGGGCAGCTCGTTTCTTCTTCTCATCGCGCTCTCCTTTCCTTTTCAATACAATAATTGTATCAAAACCGCGCCTCAATGTCAAGGCAAAAAGCAGAGCTCAGAGCTTTTAGTCCCAACTCCCGCGAAATATTTTTACGGCAGAAGCACCGCCGGACACAGCACAACTGCCGTTTTTTCGTTTATTCCGAATTACAGAAACAAGGGACGAAGCTGTCGCCCCTCCTTCATAGCCTTTATCGCGTCGGGAATCATTGTGAAATCCGCGACGAGCGAATGCGGCTTGCCCACGGGATTATCCTGCCGCATAGGTACCATATAAACCGATTTGCGCGTCAGAAGCGTAGCGATGCTCTTGAGATTCTGTGACATCGCGTCATTGCTCGCCAGAGCTATCAGAAGGTCACCGTCACAGCGCAGATGCGCCTTTGCCGCCATTGTAACGGCGGTGTCGGTTATTCCGCAGGCAAGCTTTGCGAGCGTGTTGCCCGTGCAGGGCGCTATAACGAGATATTCGAGTCTTTTTTGCCCAAACGGCTCTGCCGCAACCGACGTGCTGACAATCTCCCTGCCGCAAAGCTCGCGCACCCTGCGCCGAAAATCACTCGCGGCAAAAAAACGCGTGTCGGTATTCCATACGTTTTCGCTCACAATCGGCTGAACCTCGGCACCCGTGTCAATTATTTTTTCAAGCGCCGCTAGCGAATCCGAAAGAGTGCAAAAGGAGCCGCAAAACGCATATCCGATCATACAAACACCCCCTCGATGTATCTCTTTATTGCTTGGAAATATGCCCGACCTGCGCTTTTCGCATACATTTTATCCGGTATCGACATCTGCTTTTCCACTCCGTCCACACCCGAAAAATTGTTTCCCGAGGCAAGCTCGATAACTCGCACCCCGTCGGGCACTCGCCCCGTCGGAAAGCTTTTTGCAAGGGGTGTCGGCGCAGTGTTTATAATGATATCGCAGAAGTCTATATCGGGGATAATTTCCTCTCCCCGAGGCATATAAACCGTATCTATCGCGCACTCGCCAAGCTCCACCCGTGTAAGCTCCTTTGAGGTATATACCCTCACCCTCGCCCCGTAAAACAGGAGCGAGCGAACAAGCGCGCTTCCTATCCTTCCATAGCCGATAACCCCGACCGTCAGGTCGCTCGGCACCTTATCCGATGTGGTAAGAATGTATCCCAGAGCACCGAGAGCGCTTATTTCGGCGTTCTCCCCGAGGAATACCTCGTCCTCGGCGGCATCAAAGCAGTATGCACCGACCGCCGCAATATATGCCGTATCGTCGGCGGATATGCCGTAGCCAACCACCACGTCCCCCTCGCCAACGTCCGCAAGCACCTCGCTGACGAGCCTGTCGGTGCCCGTAATATGAATCTTATCGCGCGCAGTCGGTATCGGCAGAAGAATTATGCGCCCGACGCCCTCGGGGATACCGCCCTCCGTGTCCCAGACGACAAGACGGCGCATCACCTCCGCACACCGCGGCCCAACGCCGTAATTTTCTATTTTCATGGTCTTTCTCCAAATGTAGTCTAAGGAAGGCAGGCACAATTACGTCCTGCCTACAATATCATTTTATGCGCGCACGAAAAAGGGGGTGTCTCATTAAGAATTCAGAAAAATCAAGGTAAAACCCGAGAAAAAACAATAGAAACGAGGAAAACCGTAGGTTTTCTACCTCTCTTTTTCTCTAAAAAATGTTTTTACAAGAAAGAGGTACTGTGTTTTTCGCACAATACCTCTGTTTTTATTCGGTTATGCCTAAATGCGGCAGTCCCAATATATTACATTTCCTCGTCGCCCTTGACAAGACCCTTAATTTTCGTTGAAACGCAATTAACAATCTTCTTGCCCTTGTTGGTTATGCTTGCCGCACCGACAACGGCGAGCGCGCCTATCACAACAAGCATACAGGCAGAGCTCTTTTTTCTCTCACTCTTTCCGAAAAGCATAAAAACCTCCATTCCAACGCATATTTTACGCGTCCTTTTTCTCTATTTTCCCCGCATATTTAAAAATTATTTGACAAAAATTGCGGTATAGTGTAAAATTGTAGTGAAGCACGGCTTCATAATTTTTTGTTAAGTCAAAGAGCCTATTGATTTATAGGAGTAAAAAAATGATTCGTTGTAAAAAATGCGGTTACGAGGGCGTCTACACCGGCCCCGTTTGCCCCGAATGTCACGAAAAAATAGTTCTTTCCGCGGCGGAAATTGCAGAATACCGCCGTGAGCTCGACGTTGCCCTTCGTGCAGGCGAGGAGGAAACCGTCGTTGAAAATTATATGATTCTTGCCGACGCGGGCGACACCGCGGCAGAGCGCGAATACGCCAAGCTGCTCGAAAAGGGCGGACCCGTGCCGCGCGATATAGACCGCGCAACCGAATTTTTCTTCCGCGCGGCGAAAAAATGCGACCCATATTCCGCATACAGATATTCAAGGCTTATCTCCAGAATGAGCGACGAGCTCAGCAAATTCTGGCTTCTCTTCTCCGCCGCCCTCGGCTGTGAAAACGCATATCTCTCCGCGGCAGACTACTACGCGGAGCAGGGTAAAAACGTTTACGCAAACTGCTACTACTATCTTGCCGCGGCGGGCGGCGACTCCGACGCAATAGTAAAGCTCGCTATGAGATACTATAACGGCGACGGAATCGAGCGCTCAAACGAATACGCAAAATGGTATATGGATAAATTCACCTTCCCGCCGCTCTACGCCCTAAAGCTCGCGTACAAGCTCCGCGCAGTCAAGGCAGAGGAGCCGCCGCGCATCGTTTGCGAGGATTACGAGGGTCTTATCGAGGGGCTCATAGGTCAGGCGAAAAGGCTCGGATTTGAAAGCGCGCAAACAAAGCTTTACGTTATGCTCGCCGAAGGCGGCAATCCCGACAGAATGTGCGAGCTCGCCGAGCACTACCTCTCCTGCGAGAGCGAAAAAAATCCGCAGGAGGCAGTCCGCGTCCTCTCCCACGCCGCCGCAACAGGCTCCGCCAGAGCCTATCTTATGCTCGGTCTGATGTACAGAAGCGGCGAGCACGTGAAGCAGAATATCCGCCTCGCGCTCGAATCCTTCGAGCACGCCGCAAGCCTCGGCTCAACTCTCGCCTACGAATATATGGGCGACATCTATCACCATAAGGACTACCACGGCCGCGACGTCGCACGTGCCTGCGAGCTCTTTGAGCTTGCCGCAAACGGCGGAAGCACGACCGCCGCAGAAAAGGCAAGGGAAATCCGCAAATCACGCGAGAATTATTTTTACCGCGCGGCAGAGGCGGAGGACGAAAGACCGGAGGACGCCTTCCGCGATTACTCAATCTCCGCTCTTATGGGCTTCCCTCTCGGCTATCTCAAGGTCGGCGAATGCTATGCCCTCGGCATAGGCACCGACGTCTTTCGCCGCGGCGCCTTCGAAAATTACACGAAGGCTGTTGCCCTCGGAGTCACCGACGCCTATCTCCCTCTCGGTGTCTGCTATTCACGCGGTATAGGCACCGCCTTTGATTTCGACCTCGCGGTGAAATATCTCACCCTCGCACAAAACAGCGGCGAGCAAAGAGCAAGGCGCGAGCTCCGCAGAATCTACGAGAACAAGCGCCGCCACCTCGGTGACAAGCTCTACTCCACCGCCATGCGCCTGATTTATAACAAAAAGCTCATCCCCGCGGCAAAGGCACTCGCTAACGCAATGAAGCTCTCCCACCCGAAGGCTATCTACACTCTCGGTTGCCTTTACGAGTTCGGCGGCGGTGTCAGCACCGACAAAACGCGCGCCTACCAGCTTTACGGCGAAGCGGCAAAGCGCTCCTTCACCGACCCACGCGCAAAGTATAAGTCAACCGTTCTCAAAATGCTCAAAAAGCAGTAAAAGCAAAAAATCGCACTCCCGAAGGAGTGCGATTTTTTATGTAGAAAATTAGTTGGACTCAACCATTTCCTTCCACTTGTTCTTAAGAAGCACGTTGTACATAGCGAGTGCGGAAACAGCCTCTTCCTTAACAACGTCACTGTCGATGTCGTCGCCGTCGATAAGAGCAACGGAGAAGATGATTCCGGTAATAGCCTCGTCAAGCAGCACCATGTAATCCTTCTCGGTAACAACCTTATCAACTACTGCGAAGTAGGAAACGAACTCGGTTGCATACTTCTCAACCATAGAGCCAACGATCATAGTAAGGTTTTCCTTGTTCTCGTCGGTAAGAAGGTTGATGTCGCCCCAGTCCATACCGGGCCAATCTGCATTCTCTTCCTTAAACTTTGCGTTGATAACGGGAAGAACGTCTGCATACTCGGTAACAGCACGCATAAGAGCGCACTCCTGAGCCTCGAAGTTCTTATCCTTGAGGGATGCGCAAAGAAGAATGGTCTGAAGAACTATATCAAACTGTCTCATTGCGATTTCAAAAGAAAAATCAGGGCTAACGCTCTTAACAACGTCAGACATCTCCTGAATGAGGCTCTTGCACTCAGCGTATCTCGCGCCTGCAACGCCTACGACCTGCTCGGGGGTATAACTTGCCATTGGTGTAATCTCCTTTAAAATAATATTTTTAGCATCTTGCTGTATTCAGTATATCATTTTATAATACGTTTGTCAATATCTTTCCATTCAAACAAATTTTAACTTTTTTGTTAAAAGCATACAAAAAATCGCACAAACCCCACCCTTACGACACACTCTCCACCAAAACTCAAGCAAAGCAAGCCCCACCCACTAAATTTTTGTCAAAAAGTACTTGACAAACACAAATTGCTGTGATAAAATAGACAAGCGCAAAAGAAAAAGCCATATAGCGGAATTGTGTAAAGGTAGCACAGCAGGCTCTGCATTCCGCTTGCGGAATATTGCCTTGCGAGGAGATATTTCTCCACGCGGTGTTCGCGCCTCAATTTGAAAGAAGCCCTCCCCGAGCGGCAAACTCTGTATTTCATCGCCTCGCGATGAACCATTAATTTAATATCTAGCGGAATTGTGTAAAGGTAGCACAGCAGACTCTGACTCTGTATGTCTGGGTTCGAATCCTAGTTCCGCTGCCATAAAAAACATACCCCTCAGATGAGGGGTATGTTTTTTATCGTCGTGAAGCAGCGTTCCGAACCCAGACATACGAGCAGTGGCTGCCTTCGCCAACGGCGAAGTTAGCAGACTGTGCATACCGCGAATGCGGTATCTTGCCATGCGAGGAGATATTGCTTTCCCTATGTTAAAGCGGAACGGCCTTTGCAAACTAAACCCCGAGCGGCAAACTCTGTATCTCTAGGTATCTTCGCTTGTAGCGAATACCCTAGTTCCATACCCCTCATCCGAGGGGTGCATTTTTTATTGCCGCGAAACCGCACCTTCGAACCCCAAAGCTTCCTTGACACCCCCGACCGTTTGTGCTACAATGTAATCGCACATTTAAATATCAAAACTCAAGGGGGCTAACATATGTCTAATAGCATCAGACTTATGACACACAATATTTGGAATAATGATGAGAATTGTTCCGAATGGGAAGCAAAAGGACAGGATTGCTCCGCGCAGGCACGAGTGGGTGGACTTCTCCGCGTATACCACGAAACACTGCCCGACGTTATAGGGTGTCAGGAGGCATCTGCGCTTATGGCTGATCTACTAAAAACGGGATTTGAAGGTGAAGGCGTAAAATACACACTTATTTGGGGTCGATTCACACCCATCATTTACAGAGCAGATAAATTTGAGCTTATTGACTCGGAATTCGGCGCATATCCCGAAAACATAGATGGCTATGAAGGCTGCTTCAACGACGTCGGATCAAAATCTTGGAACCTCGGCGTTTTTCGAGTCAAGGAAAGCGGCAAGGTATTCGTCTTTGCAACCACGCATCTTTGGTGGAAAAAGAACCCATCAGACAAGCTTTTTTCTGCCGGCTCGGCATTTCAGGAGTTTTCCGACGAGGCAAGAGAATATCAGATAGGACTCCTCACCGAAAAAATCGAAAAATATCGTGCAATGTATAACTGTCCTGCCATTATGGTCGGAGATATGAACACCGACTACAATTCAAAGGCTATCAGAAGCGCACTTGCGCACGGCTTCCGCCACGCACACGATATTGCAACCGAATACGCCGAGGAGAGCATAGGATATCACAATTGTTTCCCTTGGGGCTTCGAGACTGAGTACTTCGATACACCGTTTGAAACCGCAATTGACCACATTCTCGTTATTGGCGAGAAGGGCGGCGCGGTCAAACGCTTTGAGCGTTACTCCCCCGACTACTATTTTCCCATATCCGACCACTCCCCCGCATATATCGATATAGAGCTATAAATCCCCCACATCGTCAACAGCAAAACCGTAATAAATCGCTAACACAAAAAAACAGCCTCTTTTGCGAGGCTGTTTTTATTCATACGGCTGTTTTTTATCAGTTAAACCAAGTAAATAATCCGAACTAGCCTTGTAATATTCGCAAAGCGTTAATAAATGATGTATAGGCAATTCGTTTGCCCCTCTTTCATATCTTGCATACATTGTTTGTGAAGTACCAAGAACATCTGCAATATCCTGTTGGGTTTTATCGTTATCCTCGCGCAAATCTCTCATTCTTTTTATATACCACATTTCCATATTTCAAACCCTCTTATATAGTATTTTAGACAATTATACCAAGTAAATAAATTTACTATTGACTTTAGTAAATATTTGTACTATAATTATGTTAAATCGTTGAAAGGAGGAAAAGCATGTATGGCAAATTGCAAAAAGTGCAAATATTTTAGTACAAGTTCTTTTTCTTGTACAAACAGAAACGTTTCAGCCCAGCATAAATTAGGTGGCGAATCTTGTTCTTTCTTTTATGAACAAAGATGTAAGGATTGCATATATTGTCACAAAGGCTCGGGACTGTTTGTTAGAATGAATCATTATTGTTCCGCAAAGAACGATACACAAGTTTATCCTGAACAAATTGCCTGTGACCGTTTTAAGTGACATATAGTAAAAACAGCCTCTTTTACGAGGCTGTTTTTTTATAAGGCTTTTTTCTGTTTTTTCTTTACACGCCCCCGTTTTTATGCTATAATCAAGTAAATAAGATATGATTGGAGGGAAAAAATGGAATTGGTTCTTCTTACCGCGCTCGGCGTCGGCGCCTCGACTGTTTTCGGAGCCGCAATAGGCTTTATTTTTAAGAAAATTTCGCACAGATTTTCGGACATCGTGCTCTCCTTCGCCGCAGGCGTTATGCTCGCCGCGGCAGTTCTCGGATTAATTATCCCCTCGCTTGAATACGGCGGAGAATACGGTATCCTCATTACCGTCGGCGGCATCTTCGCAGGCGCTGTCTGCCTCAACCTCGTAGATAAGCTCGTCCCTCACCTGCACAAGCTCGCAGGCACCGATACAGAGTCGCATAACAATGCAAATCTCAATAGGATACTGCTCTTCATTACCGCAATCGCCATTCACAATCTGCCCGAGGGAATCGCCGCAGGCGTAAGCTTCGGCGCAGGAGACAGCCCCGAGGCAACCGCGCAGGCGCTCGTTATCGCAGGCGGCATCGCCCTGCAAAACATACCCGAGGGTATGGTGATAATCTCCCCGATGCTTTCCGCAGGTATAAAGCCCGGAAAAACCTTCGCATTTGCAGCAATGACGGGACTTATCGAGGTTATCGGCACTCTTGTCGGATATTTCGCTGTAAGTGTAGCAACGGTAATTCTCCCCTTCGCCCTCGCCTTTGCAGGCGGCACGATGCTCTACGTAATAAGCGACGAAATGATCCCCGAAACACACGCGCACGGCTCGGAGCGAGGCGCGACCTACGCCCTGCTCGTCGGCTTTTGCGTTATGCTCGTGACCGACGTACTGCTCGGATAATTAAATTTTACCCCATACAACCCACTACACCCCTACCCGTGTAACAAAATAACAGGAGTTTTTATGAAAAACACTTTGGATAAGGCACTTGCAGAGTGCCGTAAATTCACCTCGGAGGGCACCGTCGCCTCATACATTCCCGAGCTTCAGAAGGCTCGCTACGACGCGCTCGGTATCTGTATTATGACCGAAAACGAGATCCTCGCCGTCGGTGACTGTGATGAAAAATTCACTATGCAAAGCGTCGTCAAGCCTATGATTCTTCTCTTAGCCCTTATGGACAACGGGCTTGAAAAGGTGCGTGACCTCGTCGGCGTCGAAGCAACGGGCAAGCCCTTTGATACCTTCAATTACAGCGACAGAGCCCTCACGGGTGCTCACATAAATCCCATGGTAAACGCAGGAGCAATAGCGCTCCTCACCCTCATAAACGGCGACAGCTATGCCGAAAAGTTCGACCGCCTGCTCTCCCTGACGCGCACCCTCGCCGACAATCCAAGCCTCGAGGTTGACGAGGCGGTATATCTTTCCGAGAGTCAGACGGGTAGCAAAAACCGCGCCCTCGCCTATATGCTCAAGGCGTACGGAATGATAAGCTGTGAGGTGGAGGAGGTCGTGGACATCTATTTCCGCGCCTGCTCAATCAAGGTAGACTGCCGCGACCTTGCAAGAATCGCGCTCGTCCTATCGAGAAAGGGCCGCGACCCCAAAACCGATAAGCAGCTCTTCCCCGCTGAGTTTGCAGGATGCGTAAACGCAATCCTCAGCATCTGCGGTATGTACGACGGCTCGGGCGAGTTTGCCCTCAATGTTGGAATTCCCGCAAAAAGCGGCGTAGGCGGCGGAATTATGGCAGTGGTGCCCTCTCGAATGGGCATCGGCACCTATTCTCCCGCCCTCGACAAAAAGGGAAACAGCCGCGCGGGCGTCAAGGCTCTCGAGCTTTTGAGCCGCGAGCTTAATTTAAGTATTTTTTAGGAGTTACAAATGAAACCCGAAATCAAAAGATACGGCGAGCTTATTCGCGACTATGCAAAAAAGAATTACAAGGACTGCTTCCGCGCCCCCGACGGAAGACTGAAGCACCGCTTCATTGTCCCCGGCAGCTGCTACTCCGACAGTCTTTGGGACTGGGACAGCTGGCTGACTAATCTCGCCCTGCGGAAAATATCGGGAGCTGAAAATATTGCCGAATACGAGAAGGGCTGTATACTCAACTTCCTCGACCACACCGACGCGTGCGGCGCCATACCCGTGTTCATAACCCCCGAGGACACCGCCTTTACTATTTACCCCGGCGTCAAAAACATTCACAAGCCCTGCCTTGCACAGCACGCCCTCTTTGTTGCAAGAGAAAACGGCGACGCCGAATGGCTCCGCGAAAAATTCGGTCTTTTTTTGAAACATATCGGCTGGTACGACAAAAACTGCCTGCACGAGTCGGGGCTCTACGTCTGGCTTGACGATTTCGCCATCGGTGTCGATAACGACCCCTGCACCTTCTACCGCCCCGAAAAAAGCTCCGCATCTCTATTCCTCAACTGCCTTATGTACCGCGAGCTGCTCGCAATAGCCGAGCTGGCAGGGCTTCTCTCCCTGCCAACCGTCACCGACGAATACACCGCTCGCGCCGAGGCTCTCTGCTCGGCAATACAGGAGTGTATGTGGGACGAGCGCGACGGAATCTTCTATAACGCCGACGCAGGCCTTTTACCCGTAGACAAAACCGCCCTTCTCCATTCGGGCTGTCCGCGGCACTGGAGCACGGTTATCCAGAGAATTGAGGTCTGGGCGTGCTTCCTTCCTATGTGGGCGGGCATCGCAACGCCCGAGCAGGCGGAAAGAATGGTAAAGGAGCACCTCTTGAACGAGCGAACCTTCGCCGCCCCCTTCGGCGTGCGCACGCTCTCAAAAATGGAGAAAATGTACGCTGTAATCAAATCGGGAAATCCGTCCTGCTGGCTCGGCCCGATTTGGGGAATCTCTAACTATATGGTATTCGAGGGACTCTGCAATTACGGCTACCTGACCGAAGCGCGCGAGCTTGCCGAAAAAACCGTCACCCTCTTCGGCAAGGATATTGAAAAATGCGGCGAAATGCACGAATACTACGACCCCGAGAGCGGCGAGGGCGTGAACAACCCGGGCTTCCAGAATTGGAATTTTCTCTCGCTCAATATGCTCGAATGGCTCGAAGCCCTCTGATAAAAAAGCTCCCACACGGGAGCTTTTTAAATATTTTACACTTTATATTGACAAAATCCCTCTCTTGTGCTACAATATTACCGTTACCATATGACTGACGGTAATCGCGGAGCACCGCGGTGGAGTGTGGGAAAATATGCCGACCGTCTGGGCAAATCAGTTTTAGGTGCTGGTTTGCTTTTTTTGCGCATTTGATAACACATTGTAATCACGGAGGTAAAAATATGACACATCAGAATTGGAACGGCTTCACCCCTGGCGTATGGCAGGATGAAATAAACGTTCGTGATTTTATACAGAAGAACTACGCCGAATATACGGGAGATGCAGCCTTCCTCGCAGGTGCTACCGAGCGCACCCGCGCACTTATGAAAAAGGTCGAAATGCTCTTCGCTCTTGAGCGTCAGTTCGGCGGCGTTCTTGAAATAGATACAGATACCGTAACCTCACTTACCTCATACGGTCCCGGCTACGTTGACAAGGAAAACGAGCTTATAGTCGGACTCCAGACCAACCGTCCCCTGAAGCGCGGCGTAAACCCCTTCGGCGGTATGAGAATGGCGCGTCAGGCGTGCGAGGCATACGGCTATAAAATCAGTAAAAAGGTCGAGGAGGAGTTCACCTTCCGTACCACCCATAACGACGGAGTTTTCCGCGCCTACACCGATGAGATGAGAGCCGCACGCAAGTGCCACGTAATCACTGGCCTTCCCGACGCTTACGGCAGAGGCAGAATAATCGGAGACTACAGACGCATCGCCCTCTACGGCGTGGACAAGCTCATAGAAGAAAAGAAAAAGGATAAGGCAAGCCTCGCGGCAAACCCCTTCAACACCGAAAATATCCGTCTTGGAGAGGAGCTTTACCAGCAGATTTCCTTTCTCGGCAAGCTCAAGGAAATGGCGGCTATGTACGGCTTCGACATCTCCGCTCCCGCAAAGGACGCGCGCGAAGCAATTCAGTGGACCTATTTCGGCTATCTCGGTGCAATAAAGGAGCAAAACGGTGCCGCAATGTCGCTCGGCAGAGTCAGCACCTTCCTCGATATATATATCGAAAGAGATATTCAGAACGGCACTCTCACCGAGGAGCAGGCACAGGAGCTTATCGACGATTTCGTTATCAAGCTTCGCCTTGCGCGCCACCTTCGCACCCCCGAATACAACGAGCTCTTCGGCGGCGACCCCATGTGGATTACCGAGGCGGTCGGCGGTATGGGTGAGGACGGCAGAACCCTCGTTTCCAAATCCTCCTTCCGTATTCTCAATACCCTCTATACCCTCGGCTCCTCTCCCGAGCCCAACCTCACGGTGCTCTGGTCAACCTCGCTCCCCAAGGGCTTCAAGGACTTCTGCGCCAAGGTTTCCATAGACACAGACTCCATTCAGTATGAAAACGACGATATAATGCGTCCCATCTACGGCGACGACTACGCCATCGCCTGCTGCGTATCGGCTATGAAGGTCGGTAAGCAAATGCAGTTCTTCGGCGCGCGCTGCAACCTCGCAAAGCTTCTCCTCATCGCCATCAACGGCGGCTACGATGCTACCAGCGGTATGAAGATAGGCCCCCAGATGCCCGTGCTCGAGGGCGATTCGCTCGACTTTGACGCAGTTATGGAGCGCTACAATATATATATCGCTTGGCTCTCTCGCCTCTACGTCAACACTATGAACGTCATTCACTATATGCATGACAAGTATTGCTATGAAAAGACGCAGATGGCGCTCCACGATACCACAGTTGGAAGATTTATGGCGTTCGGTATAGCAGGCCTCTCGGTTGTCGCCGACTCGCTCGGCGCAATAAAATTTGCAAGCGTCCGTCCCGTAAAGGACCAAAACGGATACGTTGTCGACTTTGAAACCGTCGGCGACTTCCCCAAATTCGGCAACGACGACGACAGAGTTGACCTGATTGCCAAGGAAATGACTCATAAGGTGATAGAGGAGCTTCGCAAAACTCCCACCTACAGACACGCAGAGCATACCCTCTCCGTCCTCACCATCACCTCGAACGTTATGTACGGTAAAAACACGGGTGCAACACCCGACGGCAGAAAGGCGGCATCGCCCTTTGCCCCCGGTGCAAACCCGATGCACAACAGAGAGGAAAACGGAGCCCTCGCCTCGCTCAACTCGGTAGCAAAAATCAGCTACGACGACTGCCGCGACGGTGTATCCAACACCTTCTCCATCACCCCCGAGGCTCTCGGCAGAGATAACGCGGCAAGAGTGTCCAACCTCGTCAATATCCTCGACGGATATTTCTCCAAGAAGGCACACCATATAAACGTAAACGTTATGAACAGAGAAACGCTTATGAAGGCGTACGAAAACCCCGAGGCATATCCCAACCTCACCATTCGCGTTTCAGGCTATGCGGTTAACTTCAATAAGCTCTCTCGCGAACAGCAAAGAGAGGTTATCAGCCGTACCTTCCACGAGTCGCTATGATAACGGGAAGAGTACATTCCCTGCAAAGCATGGGAACCCTCGACGGCCCCGGCGTTCGCTTCGTAGTGTTCACACAGGGCTGCCCCCTCAGATGCGGCTGCTGCCACAACCCCGACACGTGGGAATTGAGTGGCGGCACCCCCTACACCCCCGAGCAAATCGTTGCACGGGTACTGCGTTGCCGTGAATATTTCGGCGAGGACGGCGGTATAACCGTATCGGGCGGCGAGCCGCTTCTGCAAGCAGATTTCGTGCGCGAGCTGTTCTCGCTGTGCAAGAGCGAGGGCATAAGCACCTGCCTCGACACCTCGGGCGTCCTTCTTAACGACGGGGTAAAATCACTCCTCGCGCTCACCGACAGAGTACTTCTTGATATAAAATATCCGACCGACGAGCTGTACCGCTCTCACGTCGGATGCTCTCTTTCCGTACCGCTTGATTTTCTTCGCTACCTCAATGAGCAAGGCATAAAAACCACACTCCGTCAGGTGACAATCCCAACGCTTACCGACAACGCAGAAAGCGTGAATTTCCTCAAAAACGTCGCACGGGTGCACCCCTGTGTCGATAAAATCGAGCTTTTACCCTTCAAGAAAATCTGCTCGGTGAAATACGACAGCCTCGGCATCGCCTTCCCCTTTGCCGACCTGCCAACCCCCGACAGAGCAAAAATGTCAGAGCTTGAAGCCCTGCTTGACGAATACAAATAAAAATACGACCTTCAAATAGCAAGTGTTCTTAAGTACGGTTTTTAAAAACGCTACCTACCAACAAAAAATCTTAAAATATACTTATATTAAGATTTTTTGGAGATTTTTTATGAGAAATAAAAGCAATAAGCATATTGGAATAGAAATCGACCCGGAACTTCACTATAAACTGCACTATATCTCAAAGTATTACGGTCGTTCAGCAAACGGAGAAATACTTTATTTGATAAGACAAGAGATAAAGGCTTTTGAAAAAAGCGAGGGAGAAATTAAAATTCCACAAGAGCAAAAATAAACCGAATTTCTTTTGCGGGCTATACAAAAAGGCACTTATGGTTTTGCCATAAGTGCCTTTTTGTTGCTTTTATAATGCGGTTTGCAGTTCTTATTTTTGTCGTATTTTTTTAAATCTCAAAGGTATGAACACCGCCGCAAGCTGTGCGCTCAATACCGTCTGGAAGCCTGACGGTCGCTACAGAGCCCTCGGGAATTTCAACGGTGTAGATCCTCTTGTCGCCCTCGGTCACGTAGGAAACGGCTATTCTACCCTTCGGCGTGGTTATGTGTCCGCTTGCTCTGCCGAGTGCCTTGATATTTGCGGGCGCGATAAGGATTTTCTCGTATCCTGCGCTTCCCATCTCCTGCCGAATGCCGAGTATATACTCATAAAAATGAGCAACAACCGCGCCGAACATCGGATGGCTGAACGAGCGACACTCCTTGCCCCAATACTCGCGCAGAGTCGTCGAGCCTATCCTCATCCATCTTCCGTAGCCGTGAGGCTCTCCTGCGGTCAAAAGCTTGAAGGCAACGTCCGCCTCGCCGAGCTCAAAAAGCACCCTCGTAACAATCTCCGTGCCGAAAATTCCCGTGTCGTAATAACCGAGCTCGTCGTAATATTTTATGAGCTTTTGGCGCGTTATCTCGGTTCCAAGCCCTATATCCGTCGCAAACGCTCCTGCGCCCTGCGCATTGCATACGTAGGTATCGTCCCGTTCAAACGAATTAAAATAGAAGGTATTGATAGCCTTTTTAAGCCGCGCCATCTTCTCCTCAAGCGCGGGAATATCCTCATCTCTGCCGATAACACGGGCTATCTCAATGACACGCTGTATCGAAAAAACGTAAAAATATGTATTGACAAACGGAGTCGGGAGAGTCCATTTAACCGGCGTGCACCAATCTCCAAGGCACCAGCCGCCCTCCTTGTAGCTCGTTACAACACCCGCCTCCGAATGCTCGTCAAGAAAATCAAAGAATCGGAGCATCTGCGGATAAAGCTCGCGAATATAGGTATCGTCGCCATAAAATCTGTAATACTCATACGGCACCGTAATTATCGCACAGCCCCAGCCGCCGGGACCGCCGCCACAGTAATAGAAGGGCGCTGTATACTGAACCCTGCCCGTCAGCTTGTCCTGACAGTCTGATATATCCTTAATCCATTTCTTGTAAAATTCCTTTGCACCGAGCGACATTATAGACGCCCTTGCAACGAGCTGTCCGTCGCCGGTATATCCAAGCCGCTCTTTATGAGGGCAGTCGCTCGGAATTCCTCTGTGCATATTCGTAAGCTGTGTATGAATATACGCACCGTACGTCCAGTTAAGGACCTCGTTGTCCGAATCGAATCCCGAAGTCACCTCAACCGCAGAGCAGACGAGCGCTACGTCCTTTACCCATGCTCCGCCCTCTACCTTAAAATAGCGGAATCCGTACCAGGTAAAGCGCGGAAAAATTTCACACGGGGTCCCGTCAACCGTCGCATAAAGCTCCTGATAAAAAACGTGCGCCTCGTCAACGTCCTCACCACCCTGTGCCAAATCCTCGGAGAAGGTCACCTTTATTTCGCCCGAATATCCCTCGTCGCTGACAAGCGTCGGGTAGCCCGAAAGATTCGACAGAGCATCGTAAATTCTATATTCATCACATTCATAAACCAGCCGCGGAAGGATACGCTCGCGCACTCTGTCGGGGGGACATTCTGTGAAACAATAATCCGACTCCACGGGCTTCGATAGCCTCACATTCTCCCATCCGTCGCCGTCTGCCGCATCGCATAGCCACCCGTCACACCAGCCTCTGTAATCGTGCGACTCGCCCTTGTTTATATCGCTTTTCTTTACGAAGGACTCGCGCCATATCTCGCTGCCGTCGGACACAACCGAGCGCACTGCCCCGTCAGCACCCTTAATATCAATCTTAAAAATCAGCTTTTTCTCGCCATAGCACTTGTGAATACCGTAATAGCATCCGTTGTACCAGCCTGCCCCCACAAGCACCGCAAGGGTGTTTGCGCCCTCGCAAAGATACTCCGTAACGTCGTATTCCGTAACGTAAATACGAAATCCCGTAAGCTCCTCTCCAACGGGAAACTCGGTTTTCTCATATTCAGAATTGAGCGGAAGAAAATAATCCTCGCTTATTCGCTTGCCGTTCATAAATGCCTCAAAGGTTCCAAGCCCTATAATGCGAAGAGTCGCCTCGTCACCGCGCGAAGCATCAAAGCTCCTTCGTATCAGCGGAGCCGCCTCTATATTTTTGGGAGTAGCGGCTATCCATTTTGCCTCGCCGAACACTTCAACCTGCTTCATATCTTTCCTCATATGGTTTTTTCTTTATTCTACCATTATTAAAAATCGAAGTCAAGTGCTTGACAAAAAATAAAACACCAAATTCCCTTGACGGAAGACGTAAAATAATGTAGAATATAGGAAAGATTTTCTTTGGAGGAAGCACTATGACCTTCTTTACCGAAAACGCAAAATGGATAGGAAACGGCGAGGGTGACTTCGGCACGGGCGGTAATATTCCCGCAACCGAGCTCCGCCGCAGCTTCAGGCTCGATTCCGCACCGAGAGCGGCAGAATGCCTTATCCTCGGCCTCGGTCTATATACACTCTATATAAACGGTAAGCGCGTTGGCGACGGAGTTCTCTCGCCTGCCTTCACCGCATACGACAAGCGCTCGCTTTTCGTAAGGCACAACGTTACCAAGCTGCTAAGGGAGGGTGAGAACGTCATCGCCGTCAAGCTCGGCAACGGATTTTTCAATATAAGCACGAGCGATGCCTGGAATTTTCAGCACGCCTCATGGCGCAACTCCCCCCGAATGCTCTTCGAGCTTTTCATCAACGAAAAAAGCGCCCTCGCAAGCGATACCCGCTGGCGTTGCCGCACAAACGGCGCAACCGTACATAATTGCATCCGCACGGGCGAGTACTACGATGCGCGCCTCGAGGACGGTTGGTGCGATACCGAATATTGTGACACGGGGTGGGACTTTGCGAAAGCAGTGCATCCCGCAGGCGGCAAAATCGAGGAAATGACAATGCCCGAGGTAAAGGAGCTCGAGGAGCTCGCACCCGTTAACAGATGGCGCAGTGAGCGCGGCTGGATTTACGACTTCGGCAAGAATATTTCCGGCTACGTCAGCCTCACCTGTGAGGGAAAGCGCGGCACCAAGCTTAAGCTCCGCTACGCAGAGGCCCTTGACGGGAAGGAAATAAACCAATCCTTCGTCAACGTAAACGCAGGCAACGAATACCCCTTCGCCGAGGACAGATACATCTTTTCTGGTGTCGGGGTTGAAAGGTGGCGCCCTCAGTTTGTCTATCACGGCTTCAGATACGTCGAGTTTTCCTGGAATACAAATACCATTCCGCCGCGCAACGCCCTCACCGCTCATTTTGTCCATACCGACCTCACACAGCGCGGCGATTTCAAATGCTCAAGCGAGCTTCTCTCCTGGATATACAGCGCAGGCATCCGCGCCTTTCTCTCCAATTACCAGGGCCTTCCCATCGACTGCCCGCAAAGAGAGAAAAATGGCTGGACGGGCGACGCTGTAATCTCGGCTGACTACGCCATCTGCCTCTTTGATATGAAGGAGGCATACTCAAAATGGCTGAAGGATATTATGGACTCCCAAAGAGAAAGCGGTCAGCTCCCTGGCATAGCCCCCACGGGCGGCTGGGGCTTCAATTGGGGTAGCGGCCCCGCTTGGGATACCGCGATGTTTACCCTTCCCTACCTTCACTACACCGAAACGGGAAGCGCAGAGCTTCTCGACCTCGTCTACTCCGCACAGAAAAAATACCTCGCATACGCCAAAACGCGTGAGGACGGGGACGGACTCGTCTGCTACGGACTTAACGATTGGTGTCCGCCGCGAAAAATCGGTGAATTCAACAAGCTCCCCAACAGGCTCTCCGATTCCTGTATCTATTACGCAATGCTCGCCATAGCGGCAAAAAATGCCGAGCTCCACGCAGACGCGGCGGCAATGAGAGCATTCACAAAAAGAGCAAAGGACGTAAAATCCGCAATAAAGAAAATATACGTCGACGAATGCGACCTCGCATCACACGGCCAGGGCGCCCTCGCCTTCCTTCTCTACTATAAAATCGTATCGGGCAAGGACGGCGCAAAAATAGCTAAGCTCCTCGCCGACCTCGTGACAGAGGAGGGCTACGTCTATAAGGTCGGAATCCTCGGTATGAAGGCTCTGCCCAACGCGCTCTCCGAATACGGCTACACCGACGTCGCCTACAAATATATCACTCGCGAGGGCTACCCCTCTTACAGCTATTGGCGCTCCATCGGCGAAACCACCCTCTGCGAAACCTGGGAGGAGGATCAGTCGCGAAACCACCATATGTATTCCGACGCGGTCAATTGGATGATTCGCAACGTCGCAGGACTCAAAAACCGCGGCATAGCCTATGACAAAATCTCCTTCGAGCCCTATTTCTTCGCCGAAAGATGCTCCGCCTCGGCAAAAACCGAAACCCCGAAGGGCGTCGCGTCTATCTCTTGGGAAAAGCGCTCCGACCTCTTCACCGCCGAGATAAACGTGCCCCAGGGCTCCACCGCCACCCTCACCATCCCCGGCGGCAAAACAATCCCCGTAACCACAGGTAAATTCAATATCAAGCTCTAAAAAAGAGGCGCAGTATCTGCGCCTCTTTTTTGTAAACTTTAGTTTGCTATATTTCTTATTATATCCTGCGCGTTTTCATAGGCGCGCTCGGTCGATTTGTTGGCACCCGTGCCGAGTTTTCTCAATACTATGAGCGTATCCTCGGGCAAATCCTTAACTCCCGGGAGCTCGTAAAGCTCTGTGCTCGCAAGCCTTATCGCGTGCTTGTCCGTCACCCCGCTTTTGTTAACGTAAAACTCAACCTCGGAGCCGTCCTCAACAAGCCCCTCTATGACGACGAATCTCATTCTGCTCTCGTCCGCCTCGTAATACTCCTCGTACAAATCGTCCGAAATAAACCAAACGAAATAATCGCTGTACAAAAGCATACTGTCAATAGATTCCTTGTTGGTCATTATCGTGCCGTACGGAATCTCCTCGGTCGGCAGCTTCGTAGCCTCAAGCTCGCGTATTTCCTCGGCGGAAAGCCAGAAAAACGTCTCGAGCCCGAGCATAATCTCGCCGTTTCCGTCGTAATCCTTCATCTCGGTTTTTATCGCCTTGTTGACGGTCACGTATTCGGCGGTCTCGCCGTCTGCCCCCGTCTTTCCTATCTGCTTACCGCCGGCATACAGTATAAGCGCATCGTACGATTCTCTCTGGCAGAGCTGAACCGTGCAAACGGTTATAACCGCAATCACAAACACCGCGGCAATAACGTACCACTTGTAGTGATAGAAGAAATTCTCTATCCAAAGCGCAAATTTACTCTTTTTCGCCTCTTTCATCTCGGGCGCAGAGCTATCGTAATTTTCCATATCCACATCGCCGCCTTTCTTAAATCAAGTATAGCACACCGAGCCCAAAAGGTCAACCGCCATACTTTAACGTTTTGTAAATCTTCGTACAAGAGTAGCTTGCTTTTAAAAAACAAGAGCACGGCTCCGCGCCGTGCTCTATAATCATTAAAGCGAAATGGTTTTTGCAGCGTTATAAAGTCGCTCGAGTCTTTTGCGTCTTTCGGCGGCCTCAGCGCACATTTTTTCAACCGTCACCTCGTCAAAGCCGACAAGCTGCTCCTTGGTTACCTTGCCCTTGTAAAGCTTGTCGAGATTGAGCGCGTAGTTGATGTCGGTGGCAACTATATCACCGTTTCTTATACAGATTACGATATTGGAATTGCCCTCAAGAAGCTCCTTCACCGCAAAAACGCCCATCTCCGATGCCATAACTCTGTCACGCAGATTGGGATTACCGCCGCGCACAACGTGTGCCAGGCGCGCAAATTTCGTGTCAACACCCGTCTGTCGCATAATTTTTTCGGTAAGAGCAGGCGCATATTCGGAGCCCACTCCCTCTGAAACGAGCACTATGAAATTACGCTTTCCGCATCTTCTCGACGTAGAAATTTTGTTGCATATCTCCTGGTCGTCAACCTCAAACTCGGGAATAACCACAGCAGTCGCACCCGATGCAATACCGGTGCTCAGCGCAATGTCGCCCGCGCCTCTGCCCATAACCTCAACAACGTTGCATCTCGCGTGAGACTCGCAGGTGTCGCGAAGCTTGTCAACGAGCTCTATTACCGTGTTCATCGCCGTGTCGTAGCCTATCGTGCTGTCGGTCGAAGAAATATCATTGTCTATCGTGCCGGGAATACCTACGCAAGGAATACCGTGCGCGGTAAGGTCGGTCGCACCGCGGAAGGTTCCGTCGCCGCCGATGGCAACGATACCGTCGATGCCGAACTCGCGGCAGGTCTGTACCGCCTTTTGCATTCCCTTCTCGGTCTTGAATTCGGGGCAACGGTCGGAATAAAGCATCGTTCCGCCCTTGTTGATTATGTTGGACACGTCGCGCAAGCCGAGAGGCTTGATGTCGCCGCTGATAAGTCCCGAATATCCTCTGTATATACCTACAACCTCAACGCCGTTGCTTATCGCAGTACGAACTACGGCTCTGATTGCCGCATTCATTCCGGGTGCATCGCCGCCGGAGGTCAGTACGCCTATTTTCTTGAATTCTTTCATTTGCTTTACCTCGTAATATGTCACGCTAATTTAAAACACATATCAAGTACATATTGTAGCATACTTTTTTTATTTTTACAATGGCATTTTCATAAATTTTTATTTTTTTGATATTTTTCGAGCAAACCCCCGAAAAAACGAAAAACAAAATTTTTCTTTGACATTGACAAAACCAACCAAGGATGTTATAATAATATACAATTATTATATGCACAAATAAAACCCGCAAACCTCACGATAAAAACTGTTATTTTAAACGGAAAGGATTCACCCATGAACATTGCACTTATTGCCGACGACAACAAAAAAGAACTGATGGCACAGTTCTGCATTGCCTATTGCGGAATTCTTTGCCGTCACACCCTCTGCGCTACCTACGCAACGGGCAACTATGTGTCCGATGCCACAGGACTTGAAATAGAGAGCTACCTCTCCGGCGAAGCAGGAGGAACAGAACAGATTGCCTCGCGCGTTTCGTTCAACGAAATCGACCTCGTTTTCTATTTCAGAGGCACCGACTCCGAGAAGAGCGCATCTGAGGCGGAGCTTGCGCTTCTTCGCCTTTGCGACATACACAACATCCCGCTCGCAACCAATATCGCAACCGCAGAGGTTCTCGTAACCGCGCTCGACGCAGGAAGCCTCGATTGGCGCGAGCTCGTAAATCCGCGCAGCGATTACAACCTCAAAAAGAAGAAAAAATAAACCCGATTGTTGCATCCGAGGGCGCTCTGGCGCACAGAGTCCCTTGGCGGCAACATTTATTTTTAAGAAAGGAGCTTTAACCGTGGAAGAAATAAAAACGATAAAAATAACCGTTGAATCCTTCATAGACGATATCGAAGGTGACACCGTCGTAAGCTCCGAAAGATATTCAAGCTCCCTCACCGCAATCCTCAAGGTAACCGACAATACCCTCTCCCTTATGTACACCGAATCGGACGACAACGGCAAAACCGATACAGCCCTCACCGTAAGCGGCGAAAAAATCACCGTTTGCAGAAGCGGCGCGCTTTGCTCCGAGTTCGTCTTTACCGAGGGCGAGTGGACAAGCTCTCTTTACAAGGCGGGCGAATACTCCTTCGACGCCAGAATTTTTACCCGGAAAATACGCAATAACTTCACACGCACCGGGGGTAAGCTCTCAATTCTTTACGATATGACCGTCGGCGGTGCCGACAAGCGCGTGCGTATGAAAATAACCTCGGTGGGAGGTGCAGTATGACCGTCACCGAGCTTAAAGCAAAGCTGAAATGCGCCGATTTTGATAAATGGCTCATACTCGCAGGCGAGGAGGATTACCTCAAGCGCCACTACCGCGGTGCCATTAAAAAGTCCGTCCTCGAGGACGACGCCTTCGATATGTTCAATCACTCGGTCTTTGACGGCGCGGATATGGATATTGCCTCATTCCGCGATGCCCTCTATGCTCCGCCGATGATGTCGGACAAAAAGCTCGTAGAATGGCGCCACGCCGACCTTGATAAAATGAAGGAGAGCGACAAGGACGCCTTAATCAAGCTTGCCGAGCGCCGCGAGGACTACCCTTACGCCGTGGTCGTAATCACCTCGCTCGCCGACGGATTTGACACGGGTACCGAGAAAAAGCCCTCAAAGCTCTTCAAAAAGCTCTCCGACAGCTTTGATATAACCGTTTTTGAAAAATCCACCGATGCGCAACTCCTCTCCTGGATGAAGAAGCATTTTGACGCCGAGGGAATATCGGTTGATGCACCCACTCTTAACGCCCTGCTCTTCAGAGTCGGACACTCAATGCAGGTCTTGCACGAGGAAATCTCAAAGCTCTCCGCCTACGCCAAGGCGACGGGCCGCACCTCTATAAATCCGACCGACGTCGCAGAGGTATGCTCCACCACCGTTGAGTGCGATGCCTTCGCAATCTCCAATGCAATAATCGAGAAAAACGTGGAAAAGGCATTCCTCGCGCTCACAGATATGAAGCAGCAGCGCATCGAGCCCTACGTTATTCTCTCACAGCTTGCAAAAACCTACGGCGAGCTGCTCTCCATCTCCCTGCTTATCGACGAGGGCAGAGATGCGGACGACATCGCCGAAATAATGAAATTCCACCCCTACCGCCTGAAGCTCTATATGTCCGCGGCGAAGAAAATCGGCACAAAAAGACTCTCCGAGTCCCTCGCCGAGCTTGTCAGAATCGACGCCTCGTCAAAGGCGGGCGGCATCACCGGATATAAAACGGTAGAAATGTTCATAACTAAAAATATATAAAGGAAAAACTATGAAGAAAATAATCGCACTCATTCTCACCCTCGCACTCGCGCTCGCACTCACCGTATCACTCGCATCCTGCACCGACGACGCTGAAAGCTGCTATGCCGAAATCAAGGTCAAGGATTACGGAACCATCGTTGTGTATCTC
The DNA here is from genome assembly GCA_017471825.1 of Clostridia bacterium. GTDB lineage: Bacteria > Bacillota > Clostridia > Oscillospirales > CAG-272 > UBA1740. The sequence goes on along the minus strand of JAFURQ010000007.1, from coordinate 189,729 downwards.
GATGCCCAGGCGGCACCCATAACCGTTGAAAACTTTGTGACCCTCGCAAACGAGGGCTTCTACGACGGTCTCACCTTTCACCGCGTTGTGGAAAACTTTATGATACAGGGCGGCGACCCAAACGGCAACGGCTCGGGTAGCAGTCCCAACAAAATCAAGGGCGAATTTTCCGCCAACGGCTACGATAACCCCATATCCCACACCCGCGGAACCATCTCAATGGCGCGCCGCAGTGACTCGTACGATTCCGCATCCTGCCAATTCTTTATCTGCAACGCCGATGCAAGCGGCTCCCTTGACGGTCAGTACGCCGCCTTCGGACACGTCGTTTCGGGTATGGACGTGGTTGACGCAATAACCGAGAGCACCGCCCCCTATACCACTACTATTCCGGCCTCATTCTTATCGAATCGAGAAAGCCGATAATCGAAAGCGTACGCATACTCGACAGCTACGAAAAATAATTTTAAATAATCTGTTGACATCGGCACGTCACTGTGATAAAATAGAAAAAATTTTATAAAATATAAGTGAGGATTTAAAATGGCAATCATCTTTAACGAGCCTTCACACACCTTCAGCGAGTATCTTCTCATTCCCGGCTACACCGATGAGAGATGCATCCCTGCAAACGTTTCGTTAAGAACCCCTCTCGTAAAGTACAGAAAGGGCGAGGAGGAATGTCCTCTTATGATGAACATTCCCATGGTTTCCGCAATAATGCAGTCTGTCTCCGACGATAAGATGGCGATAGCTCTTGCAAAGGAGGGCGGAATCTCCTTCATCTACGGCTCTCAGTCCATCGAGGACGAGGCGGCTATGGTAGCCCGTGTAAAGAATTATAAGGCAGGCTTCGTTGTAAGCGACTCCAATCTCACCCCTGACTCCACCCTCACCGACGTTCTCCGTCTTGTAGAGGAAAACGGACACAATACCATGGCAGTCACCGACGACGGTACTGCAAACGGAAAGCTGCTCGGCATCGTAACCGGCCGCGACTACCGCATCAGCCGTATGACCGGCGACGAGAAGGTTTCCACCTTTATGACCCCTCTTGAAAAGCTCGTAACCGCCCCCGAGGGAACCACTCTCAAGCAGGCAAACGACATCATCTGGGATCACAAGCTCAACTCCCTTCCCATCGTTGACAAAAACGGCAATCTCAAATTCTTCGTATTCCGTAAGGACTACTCACAGCATAAGGAAAACCCCCTCGAGCTTCTCGATAAAAACAAGAGCTACGTGGTCGGTGCGGGCATAAACACCCTCGACTACGAAAAGCGCGTCCCCGCTCTTATCGAGGCAGGCGCCGACGTTTTGTGTATCGACTCGTCCGAGGGCTACACCGTATGGCAGAAGAAAACCCTTGACTTCATCCGCGAGCGCTACGGCGACACCGTTAAGGTCGGTGCAGGAAACGTAGTAGACAGAGAGGGCTTCCTCTTCCTCGCAAGAGCAGGTGCCGACTTTATTAAAATCGGTATCGGCGGCGGCTCCATCTGTATCACCCGTGAGCAAAAGGGCATTGGTCGCGGACAGGCAAGCGCGGTTATCGAGGTCGCACAGGCCCGTGACGAATACTTCAAGGAAACAGGCGTGTATATCCCGATCTGCTCCGACGGCGGTATCGTACACGATTACCATATGACTCTCGCTCTTGCAATGGGCGCCGACTTTATGATGCTCGGCAGATATTTTGCAAGATTTGACGAGAGCCCCACACCCAAAATTCTCGTAAACGGACAGTACGTAAAGGAGTATTGGGGAGAAGGCTCCAACAGAGCAAGAAACTGGCAGAGATACGACCTCGGCGGCAAAGCAAAGCTCTCCTTCGAGGAAGGTGTCGACTCCTACGTTACCTACGCAGGCCCCCTTCACGACAATGTTGAAAAGTCGCTCTATAAGGTTAAATCCACGATGTGCAACTGCGGTGCAATAACCATCGAGGAGCTTCAGCAAAAGGCGAAAATGACTCTCGTCTCCGCAACGAGTATCGTCGAGGGCGGTTACCACGACGTAATGCTCAAAAAGTAATACAAATGCCCGCAGTCGCCGAAACGCGCATTGCGGGCAAATCTATTTATCAAACGGTAAAATGATATGAACAAGCTTATAATTCCGGAAAACTACAAGCAAAGGCTTGACGTTTACAGAACCCAGAAGGCAATAGCCTTCATAAAGCAAACCTTCCAGGCGCGGCTTGCCGCGGCACTGAATCTCAAGCGCGTCAGCGCGCCCCTCTTCGTCACCGAATCCTCAGGTCTTAACGACAACCTGAACGGCTACGAGCGCCCCGTCACCTTCGATATTCCCGCCGTCGGCGAATCGGGACAGGTGGTTCATTCGCTTGCAAAATGGAAAAGACTCGCCCTCAAGGAATACCGCTTCTACGTCGGCAACGGGCTCTATACCGATATGAACGCCATAAGGCGCGACGAGGAGCTCGACAATATCCACTCCATCTACGTTGACCAGTGGGACTGGGAAAAGGTTATCACCCGCGATGAGCGCACCCTCGATTACCTTATCGACACCGTCAACAAAATCGTCGGCGTAATCTGCGACACTAACGAGCTTTTGAAAATAGACTTCCCCGAGCTCTCTGCAACCATAACCCGCACGGTAAAGGCAGTCACCACCCAGGAGCTCGAGGATATGTATCCCACCCTCACTCCGAAGGAGCGCGAAAACGCCATAACCAAGGAATACAGCACCGTCCTCATAATGCAGATAGGCAAAACGCTGAAAAGCGGCAAAAAGCACGACGGCCGCGCCCCCGACTACGATGATTGGGAGCTCAACGGCGATATTTTAATCTATAACGAGGTCTTGGACTCCGCCCTCGAAATCTCCTCAATGGGAATAAGAGTTGACGAAAAATCCCTCGATAAGCAGCTCCGCGAGAGCGGCTGTGACGACCGCCGCACTCTCCCCTTCCACAAAATGCTCCTCGCGGGCGAGCTTCCCCTCACAGTCGGCGGCGGTATAGGCCAGTCCAGACTGTGTATGCTTATGATGAGCTGTGCGCACATAGGTGAGGTGCAGTCCAGCATCTGGGACAAGGCAACCCTCGACGGCTGCCGCGAAGCAGGCATAAATCTGCTTTAACAGCACCCCGTGTCACATTTTATAATAAAAAAGGACTTCCCCGATTTTCTCGGGGAAGTCCTTTTTTGTTATACCTCTATCTTAACAATTCTCACAACCACGCTCTGTCCGTAGGGCTGCGGCTCGGTGTAAACCGTAAGCTCGTCGCCGTCCTGAACGAAGGAAACCTTGCTCCCGTTTTCAAGCCAGCTCATAGACTTAACCCTCTCAGCAAGCTTAAAGCGCACCGTGAAATCCTCTCGCTCGTCGTCGTTTACAACAACGTCCGCGGCTCCGCGCATTGCCAGATCGTGACAGAAAAGGTAATACGCGCCCTCGCCCTTCATAAGAAAATCTCCGTCCCTGCCGTCAACCTCTACACCCGTCGGCAGAGTTCCGGCAGTCGCCTCGGAGAAGCTCCTTATCCAATCGCCGAGAGTGCGAAGCATCGCCGTATCAAGCAGACGAAGCTTGCCGTCGCCCATAGGACCGACGTTCAAAAGCAAATTCGAGCCATATCTGCGGCAGGTGCAATAATCCTTGATTATGTCGGCGAGCGACTTGAAATTGTAGTCAAGGCTCGCATAGCCCCAGTGATCTCCGAATATCTGGCACATCTCACTCGCCACGTATTTCGGCGCCCCCTCGAGATTTATCGGCTCGGGCTTGCCGCGCTCAAACGTTACCGAGTCAAGCTCTATATGACCGAGCTCGCCGCGCGCGGAAAGACCCGTGTTGTTTATTATCATAGCCTCGGGCTGATATTTTCTGATAAGAGAATAGAGCGCATCCTCCTCCCAATCCTCGTCAGGCTTGTTCCACATTCCGTCAAACCAGAAGCCGCCAATCCTGCCGTATCTCGTGCAGAGAATTTCTATGCTCGCACGCAGATATTCAAGATATTTTTTGAAATCGGTATTGTAGCTTTCCTCGTGCCAGTCAAGAAGCGTGTGATAGAAAAACGGTATCAGCCCCTCGGCATTGCAGGCATCAACAAACTCGCGAACAAGGTCGCGTCCTGCCAGAGCGTGCGGAGCGTCGTAATCATTCAGGGGCGAATTGTCGTAAAGCGAAAAACCGTCGTGATGTCGGGTAGTAAGGGTTATGTACTTACAGCCCGCCGCCCTTGCAGTTGCGGCAAGCTCTGCCGCCCAGCTCTTGTCAGGGCAGAATTTCTCGGGCAGCCTCTCATACTCCGCACGGTCGATTCCGCACTGGTTGAACGCCCACTCTCCCCTGCCGATAATGCTGTAAAGACCGAAATGAACGAACAGTCCAAACTCCAGCTTTTCAAATCTCTTAATATAGTCCTTAACTATCATATTTCCTCCAAGGTCTACAAAATATAATCAAGTAAAATTCCCGTGACGCCGGTTATAATTCCTATAAGCGCACCGCATACCACGTCGCGTATGAAATGTATGCCAAGCAAAACCCTCGTCAGCGCAATAACGAGCGAAGCTATCAGAAGCCCCACCGTGACGAGCGGATGCACCACCCACAAAAGAGTCGCAATAGCAAACGCGCAATAGCAGTGACGGCTCGGAAACGACTGTCCGCTCTTGTCCTTCGGCTTCACCTCGTAGAAATCGTAAAGCTCGTAAGGCCGCGGCGCATTTATCAGCCTGCGCACCACCGTGACCGCGACGTAACCGACAGACATAGTCACGGCAAGCTCCGCCGCCGTAACGTACCGCTCCTCAAATATCAGAAGCAGAAGTCCCAGCCCGAAAAACACCGCCGACAGATAAACCGCCACCGTGCCGACAATCTTAAGACATAGCTTCTTTTTCTCATTGCCGTATATATCCTTCAAGAGCTTCTCCATTCCGTCGCGCCCCCTTCTTAAATTCAAGGATATTATACCACACTGATACGCATTTTTCAAGAGGTAGCCTGCGCCGCAAGAATTTTTATGACCGAAACGGTTATATCGTCGCCGCATCCCACGTTTTTCCTCGCTCCATCGAGTATGCGCCGTGCATATTCCTCTACCTCAAACGGCTCACCCCCTGCGAGAAGCTCGGTAAGCCACGCGCTCTCCTCGGGCAAAACCCCTGCCCCGTCGGAAATCATAACCACAACCTCTCCGCTATGCATCTCGCGGCGAAGCGTGTCGCTGTCCGCATCCTTTATCAGTCCGAGCGGCGCGGTCGAAGCGGCAAGCCTGAACACCGATTCCTCACCCACAACGTATGACGGCGCCGCGCCGCTCTTCGTCAGTGCAAGCTCCCCTGTGTAAAGGTCGAGTGAGAGCATATCAACGGTAGTAGAGCACTCCTCTCCCCTGTATTTTATAATGTGATTGAGCGCATCGAAAATCAGCTCATCGGACACCCCGTGTGAAATCATTTGCCCGAGATAGTCCACCGCAAAGGCAGAGGTCCGCGCCGCCACCGCGCCCGTTCCCATTCCGTCGGAGATAATCGCGTGAAACACTCCGCCGCGCTCGAAAAACGCCGTACTGTCTCCCGACGGCTCCGCCTCGCTCGCCGCCGCCGACGCCGTCGCGTATTCAACTCTCCAAAGAGGTAAGGCATCTGCCGACACCAGCGCTATACCGTCGTCCTCGGTTATCTTGGGCTCCGCAAGACTAAACCCGAGTGTGCGCTCAATCCTCGCACGTATCTCATCGGTAAACGCGTGCGCCGCATCGGTGTCCACCGCATATATAACGCGCCTCCTCCGCCTGCCTATCACCGCCGCCGAGGCATCGGGAAACCCGAGCACCGTAAGCACCGAGGCGAGCCTGCGCGAAAGCTCCTCGTCGCGCTCCGACTCTACGGTATGGGAATACCCCACGCCGCTCATCATTCCCGAAATCAGCTCGTATTCACGGGAAAGTCCTGACATACGGCACAGCTCGTAGCACTCGCGCTCATATTCACCGACCAGCTCGCGCAGCTTCTGTGCCAGCGACTCGGCATCCCCCTCGGATATATCGAAAATCCTTGATATAACCTCTGCTGTAACAGGCGCCCTTTTGTAAAGCCTCGTTGACAAAATATCTATTTTTTCTTCACACGGGGTGGCATCAAGCGATGCCGTTGCCGCTATAACTATATTTCTGTACTCGTCGAACTCGCCCCTCTCGCCGCCCTCGCCGTAGGTCTTTATCGCGGCGGAGGTCAACAGCAGCGACTCCTCGAGCTCCTTCGTGTCCGTACGCCGAAAAGCGCACTCCGCCACCTCTGCAAGCACCGCCAGCGAGGCCTTCTTCGTCACGGGTAGCTCTACGTCCTCGCGCCCCTCTCTTTTCGCTCCCTTGAGATACGGAGTCATAAGCATCGCCGCCACCGCATATTCGGGCAGAGTCGAAAGAAAAACCGTAAGCCCACCGGCATACGCACACCACGCCGCAAGCACCGCCGCTCCGCCGAAAAGCGCATACCCAAGCCCTATATTGAATAAAAGCCCTGCCGCTATTCCTGCAAGCCCGAGGCCCACTGCCCCCATCGCGCCCAATCCTACCGCACTCACAAAGCCTACCGCCCCTGCGCGTATCGCGCCAAACCGCTTCGCCACAAACAGCGTAAGCGCGCTCACGAAAATATAAGATAGCGATATACCGAAAAAATCGTACCCGTCAAGAGAGATTGCAGTCAGAAACGAAAGTATGAGAAAAGAGCCCTGAAGCATAACGGCGGCAACCTCCTCCTTGTCACCGCGCCGCCCTGCAAAAATGCTCCGCCCGTTGCCTATAATATCCGAAATATGTACCTCTGAGGCAACCACGCCGTAATATGAAAACGCAAGAGCAACCGAGAGAAGCACCCCGAGCGAGCCAAACGTTAGCGACTCAAGCGAAAAGGAATTTAAAAGTATCTCGTATATCGCTCCCACGAATGCGCCGACGGCAACCGAGCATACGCGCATTGTGTAGCTCTCGCGAAAAAGCGTGCCGCTCTCTCCCACACCGCCCGACATTATAACCCGAAGGAATACTATAACCACCGCTATTATCGCGTGAATAATCCCCGCGCGCCCAAGCGAAAAAGCCCCGAAAAGCACACCGAAAAGGGAAATCCACACCCTCGACGGCAGAACCCCCACAAGCGCCGCGCCGAGCGGATACGCGCCAAACGCAATATGACACCGCGCAAAAAACAGCGACAGCAAAAATATCGCCACGTCAAAGAGTAGCGCCCCCTTCTCGTTTTTTCGCTTTTTCGCCTCGTTCTTTATCATTCGGACAAGCCCGTCAAAAAACGACCTGCCCTCCCTTGTTCCGTTTCCGTTCATTTTATAAATCCGTCCTTATTTTAGCTTTATAGCTGACATAGCTGTAATAATCCTAACTCCGCGCACGGGCAAAATAAGTCGATATCCGTCAGCCGCGAACGACAAAACCGCCCCAAAATCGAGCCCTATCCCCCTATCCGTGTCACCTTTTCGCCCCTTTTGCCGCCGCTTGCCAAAATATGCTATATTTAAACCGAATATTTCTAATCGCTCTTTTTTCTCTGCACCGCGCGTTTTATGTTGAATTTTTTCCGCTTTTATGGTAGAATAGAAGAAGAATTAAAATCATAGCTGTTGGAGTAAAAATATGAAGAGCGGAGTGGTTATACTCTATAAGGACGAAAATATAAGCTCGCAGGGCGCAGTCAACCGTGTCAAGCGTCTTTTCGGCGCGCAAAAGGCAGGTCATACAGGCACCCTCGACCCTCTCGCAACGGGAGTTCTGCCCGTGCTTATAGGCCGCGCCGTCAAGGCAAGCGAGTATATGATAACAGAGGATAAGCACTACTGTGCCACCCTCCTTCTCGGTCTTACCACCGACACCGAGGATATAACGGGCGAGACCCTCACAGAATCCGATAAAATCCCAAGTGAGCCCGAGGTGCAGGCGGCTGTCCGCGCAATGCTCGGCGCATCAAAGCAGGTCCCCCCGATGTATTCGGCAATCAAAAAGGACGGTAAAAAGCTTTACGAGCTTGCCCGCGAGGGCAAAACCGTCGAGCGCGAGCCGCGCGACGTATTCATTCACAGCATCACCGCCACCCGAATAAACGACAGAGAATACACACTCTCCGTCCACTGCTCCAAGGGTACCTACATCCGCACCCTCTGCGCCGATATAGGCGCCGCCCTCGGATGCGGCGCGGTTATGAAGACCCTCGAGCGCACCAAGTGCGCAGGCTTCACCGTAAGCGATGCCCACACCCTCGCACAGCTTGAGGAAATGAGCGAGGAACAAAGAGCCGCCGTGCTTATCCCCACCGAAAAAATATTCGCTGACCTCGAGGGCATCACCCTCTCCCCCTTCTTCGCCCGTCTTGCTCGGTGCGGAGTCGAAATATATACCAAAAAAATCTCGGTATCACTCCCCCTTGGCACACGCGTGGCTCTCTTTGACGACAAGAGCTTCTTCGCGGTTGGCGAGGTAAGAGAATTTGACACGGGTACCGCAATCAAGCCAATAAAGCAGTTTGACGTATAGGAGAAAGAAATGGCAGAAAATAATTTTTCGGACGAACAGCTGTCCGCTATAAATACCCGCGACAGAACCCTTCTTGTTTCTGCCGCCGCAGGCTCGGGCAAAACCACCACCCTCACCGAGCGAATCATTCGCTCGCTTCTTGACGAGGACAATCCCGAAAGCCTTCAGAATATGCTTATCGTCACCTTCACCAACGCCGCCACCGCCGACCTCAACCGCAAAATTGCAGAGGCGCTGAAGGAGGCAATAAAGGCAAATCCCGAAAACAAAAGACTTGAGAGAGAGCTCCATCTTTTGCCCGGCGCGAGAATAAGCACGATAGACTCCTTCTGCAACGATATACTCCGCTCAAACGCCGATAAGGTCGGTGTGCCGCCCAACTATCGCCTCGCAGAAAAGGCGGAAACCACCATTCTCACGGACGCCCTTCTCGACGCGCTCATAAACGCGATATACGAGGGTGATATGCCCGAGGTCGCCACCACCAAAGAATTTGAGCGCCTCGCATCCTGCCTCACCGACTCAAAAACGACCAAAAAGCTCGCGGAAATCTTCCGCCTGCTCCATACGAAATCAAAAAGCGCCATCGAGGGGGTCCGCATATACGAGCTTTACGCCGAGCTGTATAACCAAAGCGAGCCGTTTGCGGTTGAAAATGTACCCTACGGCCGCGACCTTATGACCTTCGTCTACGGTATGATAAAATACTACGCCGACGTCACAAGGGCTCTTGCAAGGGAGCTTTCGGACGGTACCGAAAACGAGAGGCTCGACGGTGAGGCTTACCTCACCTACGCCGACATAATCTCCGCCCTCGCCGAGAATACCACCTACGCCTCGCTTCGCCTCGCGCTTTCCTCGATAGAATTTCCCAAAATACCGAAATGCCCGAAGGACGCGCACACCGAGGAGCTTGATTTCTGCCGCGAGCGCTTTACCGAAATCAAAAAAGCCCTCGACAAAATCTACGAGGACTATTTCGTATATACCGAGGACGAGTGGCGCACGCTCTTCTCCGAGATGCACTCTATGCTCACCGTCCTCTCGAAATTTATAATAAAATTCGACGGGATTTATATGCAGGAAAAGCTCCGCCGCGGAATGCTCGAGCACGCCGACGTGTCGCGCTACACCTACGAGTGCCTCTATAATCCCGACGGCACAATCACCGACATTGCCAAGGCATACGCCTCGCGGCTCACCTCGGTCTACATAGACGAATATCAGGACGTAAACGCCCTGCAGGACGCTATCTTCTCCGCAATCTCGAGCAACAATCGCTTTATGGTCGGTGATATAAAGCAGAGTATATACAGCTTCCGCTCCGCAAAGCCCGAAATCTTCGCAGAAATGAAAACCAACTTCCCAAAACTTGACACGGGTGCGGACAAAAGCCTCGGAGCCTCGATTTTTATGTCAAAGAATTTCCGTTGCGACGAGGGTATAATCAAATTCGTAAACACCGTATTTGACCGTATGTTCTCTATCGTGAAGGAAAGCATAGGCTATATGCCCGAGGACGCTCTCGCCTTTTCCAAGGTTTATAAGAACGGCGTAATTCCGCCCTACACCCCGGCGAAAATCTTCATTCTCGAGAAGCCGATTTCCGATGACGCACTCGGCGAGGAGGAGCTTGAAAACACCCTCGAGCCGCAGTTCATAGCCCAAAAAATCAAGGAGCTTGTACCCAATGGCACCCTCAAAAACGGCGACGGGATAAAGTACTCTGACATCGCCATTCTCGTGCGAAAAAAGGACGGCATAGACTCCTTCGCCGAGGCGCTTACCAAGCTCGGCATTCCCTACGAAACCCCGAACTCATCGGGCTTCTTTATGAACTCCGAGGTGCTCCTCACCCTCTGCCTGCTCAACGCGATAGACAATCCCTCAAAGGACGTCTACCTCGCAGGCCTTATGTGCTCGCCCCTCTACGGCTTCACCGCCGACGACCTGTTAAAATACCGCATAAGCGCCCCCGACTCAACCCTATATAGATCTATTCGCAAATACAGTGAGGAAACCCCCAACGATGCAAAGCTTTCCCACTTCCTCACCTCGCTCGCGCATTACAGATGTCTTGCCGAGGGTATGAACGTCGACGCACTCATATACAGGCTCTATTCCGAAACAGGACTCCTCGCCCTCGCCTCAAAGCACGGCGGCAAGGAAAACCTTATGCTCCTTTACAACTACGCAAGAAAATTTGAGGGCTCGTCCTTCAAGGGACTTTATAATTTCATCAACTACGTCAACAACGTAGCGGCAAAGGACGAAGGACTCGAGGACGGAGATAATAAGGTCAGCGACTCCGACTCGGTAAAAATCGTAACCGTCCACTCCTCAAAGGGACTTGAATATCCGATAGTCTTTCTCGCTGAGGCATCTCGCAGGCTTCACAATATAGACCTCACCGCGCGCGTCGCCTACTCCGAGGGCTACGGCGTGTCCTTCTACCTGCGCGAGCCCGACGGTCTTTGTATGGTCAGAAATCCCGTCCAGCACATAATTCGCAAGCGCATGAACGAGAAATTCTACGAGGAGGAGCTTCGCGTCCTTTACGTTGCCCTCACCCGTGCCAGAGAGGAGCTCTTCGTCGTAGGCAACCTCGAATACGACAGCCTCGAGGATTATGAAAGAGATATCAGAATCAAATCCTCTGCCCTCTCCCCCTACGGACTCACCAAGCTCAAATCCTACCTCGACATAATTATGGCGTCGGGAACCGATGCAACCGTCGAATTTGTGGAGGCAAACAGCATCAAATCGGATAAAAAACTCAACACGGGTGCCGGTAACAATCAAAAAAACAAGCCTAAAGCCACCGCCTCGGCACACGAGGTCTACACCACTCTCGCCGAGCGCTTCACCTTCACCTACCCCGACGACAAGAAAACCACCCTACCCGAAAAAATGTCGGTATCCCGTCTTTACCCCGCCGTCCTCGACGGCACCGAGGAGAGTACCTCAATCCCCGTGGACGAGCCCGACGAGCGCCGAGTCCTTCCGTCCTTCTTCACGGGTGAGGAGCTCGACGAAAGCGCACGCCGAGGCATCGCCACGCACATGGTGCTTCAGTTCTGCGACCTTCAATCAATCGAGGAAAACGGCGCAGAGCGCGAGCTCGACAGACTCTGTACTCTCGGCTTCCTCTCGCCCGCCAACAAGGAGCGCGTCCGCCTTCGCGAAATCGAGCTTTTTGCAAAATCAAAGCTTTTCTCCGAAATGAAAAACGCCAAAAACGTGTGGCGCGAGTTCCGCTTCAATACAAGTCTCCCCGCCGAATACTTCTCCGAGGACGCCGAAAGGCGCTCCGCACTCTCGGGTATGGAGATTCTCGTGCAGGGCGTTATCGACTGCATAATCGAGGACGCCGAGGGCAACTATCACCTCGTGGACTACAAAACCGACCGCCTCACGCGCGAGGAGTTCTCAGACCACACTCTTGCTCGGGCAGCCCTTCAAAAAAAGCACGCCCTCCAGCTCACCTATTACACCCTTGCAATAGAAAAAATCTTTGGCAAAAAGCCAAAGACCGTGAGCGTATACTCAACCCCAATCGGCAAATCGTTGCCAATAAAAACGCTCGACTGTATATAAGCCAAGCAAAAAAACAGGCTTTAGCGCAATGCCGCTAAAGCCTGTTTTCATATTTTAAGATTAAATCTTAATAGCACTTTCCAAAATTCTCTCCACAAGCTTAACCGTCGCCTCGGAATCCTCGGGGGTGATTATATTCGGCTCCGTCCCGTCGTTAAGACAGCCGACGAAATACTCAATCTCGTCCGCATATCCGTCCGCGCGCGGAATGTTTATTCCGGTGTTTTCGCTGACTCGCTCTGCCTTGACCTCAAGCTCAACGGTCTCGCCGTTTTTCACAAGCACACCGTCGCGTAAAGAAACGTATCCCCTCTCAAAAACCGCGAAATACTCCGCCGTGAAGGGTATGTCCGCCGCAAACCATCCGCCCGTCACAGTAACGGTAAAGCCGTCGTACGCAAGATTCGAAACGATAACGTCATTGTTGTCGCGAAGCGGATGGTGCGTGCCGCCAACGCGCGCAGGCTCTCCGAATACGTATCTTGCAAAATCTATATCGTGAATCGACAAATCTATCGGAGCACCGCCGCTCTTGCTTACGTCGCGCATCCAGTCCTCCCAGCTCCACGTGGGAACCGCAGACAAGCGCTTCATATCAATATGCACGGGCGCGCCAAGCTCGCCGCTGTCAACAACCGATTTGAGATATGCGTAGGGCGCCATAAAGCGAACAACGTGCGCAGTCATAAATCTTTTTCCCGCGCTCCTTGCCGCCTCTATAACCCGCGCCGTATCCGCACTCGATATGCTCATAGGCTTCTCGCAAAGCACGTGACAGCCCGCCGAAAGCGCCTTTATCGCCATCTCGGTGTGCATATAGCTCGGCGTGCAAATATCAATCATATCCACACTCTCGCTCGCCAGAAGCTCGTCAATGGAGGAGTAAACGCGCACGTCGTCCTCCCCGATCTTCTCCTTCGCCACCTCAACGCGCACGTCCGCAACAGAGGTAATTTTCGCTCCGTCTATCGCCTTGTAAGCATTGTAGTGAACGAAGCCCATTCCGCCTATTCCAACAAGTCCGACCTTTATCATATTTTTTCACACCAATCTTTCTAAAAGCTTTTTCGCCGCAATTATATCTCTCGTCTGTTCGTCGCCCTCAATCTCGCGCTCAATCGTAAGCACTCCGTCGTATCCTATCTCCTTGAGTCGCTTCACAAGCGCAGGAAAATTCACCTCACCCTCACCGATAGGCACCTCGGGACCAAGCTCGCGTCCGCAGGTAGGATATTTTCCGTCCTTCGCGTGAACGTCGCGAACGTATTTTCCAAAAACCGTAAGCGCATCAATAGGATTCGCCTTGCCGTACATAATAAGATTCGCAGGGTCAAGGTTTACACCCAAATTGTCGCGGCCCGAATCCTCAATAAAACGAAGCACGGTAACAGGAGTCTCCTGACCGGTCTCAAAAAGAAGATACTGTCCGTTTGCTTTGCAGTGGTCTGCAAGATGTCTTATCGCCGCCAGCATCGGCAAATACTGCGGATCCACCGGCGACTCGGGAAGAAATCCCATATGTGTGGCTATCTGACCGACTCCGAGCTTTTTCGCAAAATCCGAGCCGTGCATCAGCTCCTGCATTCTCGCATAACGGTACTCAACGGGAACTATTCCGAGCACCGCAGGTCCCTCTATAAAATCCCAAACGGCAGGACCTGACCAGCCCACCCAAAGAGTCGAAATTTTAACGCTGTACTTCTCGCACGCACGAACAATCCTCTCGGCAAGCTCGTCGGTTAAAAGCGAGTGATTCCAGCAGGTAAATTGGCAATAATCAAAGCCAAACTCGCGCACCCTCGCAATTTTTTCCTCAACTCTGTCGTCGTTCAGAACAAGCAAAACGCCGATATTCATAAATATTTCTCCCTTTCCTCCAAGCACACGCTTGATTTAATTCTACCTTTAGTATATAATAAAGGTGTAAGTGTGTCAAGCACACCTTTGCTATAAATTAGCACAATTTTGATATTTGGAGCAGTAATGAAGGATATATCACTTTACGAAAACGTTCCGCCCGAGGAAAACGACCTCACGGTGAAATTCAGAGTCTATAACAACCACAGCGCCCTCGTCCCCCATTGGCACGAGCATATAGAGCTGCTTTACTTCCTCGACGGCAAATGCACCTTTATACTGGACGGCGACTCCTTCTCCGTTGAGAACGGCGATTTTGTCGTGGTAAACAGCACCGAAATCCACTCCTTCACCGTCGAGCGCACCGCAAAATATTTCTGCATACTCATATACCCCGCCTTCTTCTCCGACGTCCGCTTCGACGGCACACTTATTAAAAACCTCATAAAAGGCGACCCCTTCATCAAGGACTGTATGACCGAAATCCACGCCGAATACGAATCGGGCAAAAGCGGCGCCGATATGATGCTCAAAAGCCTCACCTACAGCCTTATGGCATATCTTTTGAGAAACCACTCCGCAGACGTCTCCGAAAAGGAGCGCGAGCAAAAAAGCCAAACCCTGCGCCGCATCGCATCGGTCACAGCGTACGTCGCCTCGTCATACAGCGGCAAAATAACCACCCGCACTCTCGCCGCGCTCTGCTATCTCTCCGAGGGACACTTCTGCCGCTTTTTCAAAAAAGCAACGGGTAAATCCCCCCTCGAATACGTGCGCGAATTTCGCATCGACCGCTCCACCGTGCTCCTTAGGGACACCGACGAGAGCATAACCCGAATCGCCGAGCTCGTCGGCTTCGACGACGTTAACTACTTCTCCCGTAGCTTCAAGGCAGTCAGGGGCATAAGCCCCACCGAATACCGCCGCATTAAAAGAACGAAAAATACTTAAAACAATAAGGATGGCAGCGCAAAAACGCGATATGCCATCCTTTATTTATATTTACCGCAGTTTTGCATATACTAACTGCGGAGGCAATTTATGAAAAACAAAGAACTATTTTCACTCGAAAACACCGTAGCCGCCCGTCTGCTCGATACCTGCGAGTACCCGTGGCAGCTCTTGGATATGATAAAGGAATATATCCTCAGAATTGGCGGCTCTCTGCCAAAGGACCGCTTCTATGAGCCAATCAAAAACGTCTGGATAGCCAAAAATGCAAGGCTCGCAAAGACCGCCGCCATTGCAGGCCCCACCATCATTTGCGAGGGCGCCGAAATCCGCCACGGAGCCTTTCTTCGCGGCGGCGTAATCATAGGCAGGGAATGCGTCGTCGGCAACTCAACAGAGGTAAAAAACAGCATTTTCTTTGACGGCGCACAGGCACCCCACTACAACTACGTCGGCGACTCCATACTCGGCTACCGCTCCCACCTCGGCGCAGGTGCCGTTACCTCAAATCTGAAAAGCGATAAAAGCGAGGTCACAGTCACCAAAAACGGCGAAAAAATTCACACGGGTCGCAAGAAATTCGGCGCCGCCCTCGGTGATATGGTCGAGGTCGGATGCGGAAGCGTCCTCTGTCCCGGCACCGTCGTCGCCAAAAATTCCACCGTCTACCCCCTCTGCCGCGTCCGCGGATATATCCCTGAAAACTCAATTTTCAAGAGCGAGGGCGTAGTGCTTGAAAAAGAAAATCGCGAGGTAATGTAATATGGGAAAATATTTCGGAACCGACGGCTTCCGCGGCGAAGCAAACGTCACCCTCACCGTTGAGCACGCCTACAAAATCGGCAGATTCCTCGGCGCATACTATAACAAAAAAGGCACAAAAAGCAAAATAGTCATCGGTAAGGACACAAGACTCTCGAGCTATATGCTCGAATACGCCCTCGCCGCAGGCATCTGCGCATCGGGCGCCGATGCCTACCTTCTCCACGTCACCACCACCCCCTCAGTCGCCTTCGTGGCAAAAAGCGAGGACTTCGACGCCGGCATTATGATTTCCGCAAGCCATAACCCTTACACCGATAACGGCATAAAGCTCATAAACTCCGACGGCGAGAAAATGAGCGACGGCCTCACCGACAAAATCGAGGAATACCTCGACGGTAAGGGAGAAATCCCCCTCGCAAAAGGCGAGAATATCGGCCGCACCGTAGACTACGCGCAGGGCAGAAATCGTTACACGGGGTACGTCATAGGCTGTGCGCGCCACTCCTATAAGAATATAAAAATCGGCATCGACTCCGCCAACGGCTCAACCTGGATGCTCGCGAAAAGCATCTTCGATGCCCTCGGCGCAAAAACCTTCGTCATAGGCAATACCCCAAACGGCACCAACATCAACCGCGACTGCGGCTCCACCCATATCGAAGCCCTGAGCCGCCTTGTAAAAGATAACAGCCTCGATATAGGCTTCGCCTTTGACGGAGATGCCGACAGATGCCTTGCCGTAGACGAGTGCGGCAATGTCATAAACGGCGAGGATATCCTCTTCTTCGCCGCAAAATATATGAAATCCCACGGCGACCTTCATAACGGCACCGTCGTGACCACGGTTATGTCAAACCTCGGACTCGTAAAATCCCTCGAAAACGAAGGCATAAAATGCATTCTCACCGACGTCGGCGACCGCTTCGTGTGGGAGAAGATGCGCGAGGGCGGCTACTCCCTCGGCGGCGAGGAATCGGGGCATATTATATTTTCAAAGTATTCAACCACGGGCGACGGCCTTATTACCGCAATAAAAATTATGGAAATACTGATAGAATCCAAGGGCAAGGCATCCGCCCTCGCAAAAGACCTCATCCGCTATCCCCATCTCACCAAAAGCATCCGCGTGCCCGATAAGGACGCCGCCATAAACGCCCCGTCAGTCGTAAAAGCACGCTCCGAATGCGAAAAAACGTTACACGGGGAGGGGCGAATCCTTCTTCGCAAGAGCGGAACTGAGCCCGTCGTGCGCATCATGGTCGAGCACCCGAGCGAGTCCACCTGCCGCGAAATAGTCGACTCCCTCTCCACCGCCATTTTATCCGCCACAAGCTAAACACAAGCAAAAAGAGCAAACACAAATAGCGTGATGTCCGTTAAGGACATCACGCTATACTCCTTTTATTTGTATCTTGCAGAGCTGTCGCACTCCCCTAAAAGATAATCAATGCTCGTATTGTAAAATCTCGCCAGCTTGATAAGCACCGCTGTCGGAATATCGTTTTCTCCGGTTTCGTATTTTGAATACCCCGTCTGTGACATTCCAAGCATCCTCGCCACCTGTGTCTGATTCAGGTCCCTGTCCTCTCTCATATCTCTGATTCTTGGATACATACTTCCCTCTCCCACTTTTACAGATATGAGAATATTATATGTTAACCTGAAACAGACTATTGACTTTTAACCTGAAATAGATTATAATATAGTCAGTCCGAGCCGTCTGCTTGCAAGCGGGCGAGGACGACTATATTTCAAGGAGCGTGCGAAAACCCTACGGTTTTCGAAAAAATGCCGTAGGCATTGCCGTAAATTTTTCAAAATTTACATCACGCGGATTATAATACCCAAGTCCGAGCCGTCTGCTTGCAAGCGGGCGAGGACGACTATATTTCACCACAGTAAATCAAAAGGAGAAAAAATGGAAAACAACCAGCTTATCGCAAATCTCTACAGCATCCGTGCCGGCTTATCCTTGATTTCCAATGATGCAGACGGTATCAACTATTCAAAGAAAAGAATCAAACATCTAACTCAATCCTTGGATTCGGCCAAAGAAACTCATAGCGAAGCATTATCAAAGTTATCTGAATGTCGCGAAAAACTATACGCTCACTCGGACGAAAAGGTACAACAACTAAAAAAACGTTTAGATAATTTTCCCTCAAAATCATCCGCCGCAGTTGATGGCCTTCTCAGAACAATTTTCATTGGGTTAATTTTAGCCGGAGTTGCCATTTATGTGTTCGGTTTTATCCTTATGTTTATTTCTGAAGTTTTCTTTGAAGTCATTTTATCTTGGCAAATCAACTTAATAATATCCGGAGCGTTATCCGTTATCGTTTTTGTAGTATTCCTTGCAACAAGTATATGTAAAAATGTATCGCATTATAAAAAATTACACGAAGAAGTAGAAAAAGAGTTCAAGCAAGAATCTGCCCAATTCAACACGGAACACGCAAGCCTTGAAAGAGAAGTCAGATATGCCGAATCAAATGCCGCTACCGCCGAAAGAGAATATTTGTCTTGCAAAGAAAAAACCGCTCAAGTAATCACCGAGGAAAACAACAAAATCAAAGCCTACGCAAGCCACGGCAAGCTGGTATATACAGCTCTTCGCAATGCTTACAACTCAACCCTCATTGAGCAGGACTGGGAAAATCTCGACCTTATAATCTTTTACTTTATTACAGGCAGAGCCGAAACGATGAAGGAGGCGCTCCAGCTTGTAGACCGCGAGCGTCAAACGCAAAGAATTATCGAATCCGTTCGCTTCGCCTCTCGCGAAATATGCAACTCTATCAAAAATGCCTTTGCAGAGCTTGGCTCGATTCTTGAAGCGAGCTTCAATATGATTAACGACAGACTTGATTCCATTGAGGATAGCGTTGGCTCAATAAGAGCCGGCATAAGCAGCCTGAACGAATCAAACAGAATACTCATCTCCAAAACCGAAATGAACACCGCCCTCGTAGCAAAGGCACAAAGAACCAGCGACGAGCTCGCCAAGGACCTCAAATATCTCCGCGACAATTGGTAAAACAAAAAGAGCAAACACAAATTGTGTTTGCTCTTTTTGATTTAGTGAAGTTTTTGTTGACACAAAAGTAAAGTTAACCGCAGGGCAAATTTAGTTAGCGTGATTTGTCCGTTAAGGATAACACGCCCTTACTCCACCGTAACAACTCCGTCCTCGTCAACCGTAACGGTCATTCCCGTCTTAACGTATTCGAGAAACTCGTCTCCGAGCGAGTCCACAACGGGCATCGACACACCCTCAAGCCACACGTCCGCAAGAATAACTCCCGCGCCGGCAAGAGAATCTATCGGCTTTGAAAAAAGCATACACGCAGGCTGACGCTTCATCGAGCAGGCGCAGTAAAGCACAAGTCCGCCCGTCGTCGAGCCTATCGTCTGCGGAAGGCAAAGCGCCTTTCCCGCCATCTTATGTCCGTAAAGATCTGCATTATTCTGATCTCCGCAGGTCGCACTCTTGTCGCCAAACTGCAACGCCTTCTGGAAGGAGGCGAGCGTATTAAGACCGCCGTGAGAAACCAAAGCCTCCGCGCTTACCTTGCCGGGTGCTACCACACGTCCCTTAAACTGCTTCATTTACTGCTTCCTCCCTTCGTTATCTGAACGAGTATCTCGTCGTCTGTATAATATTTCGCCGTCGTGTACGTGCGGAGCTTGTTGCTCGACGTAATAACGGGCATCTTCGCGCACAGCGGATTGTTCATATACATAAGCGGACAAATATACGAGGTTATAACTCCCGTCGCCTTCAGTCTTGCCGCGTAAGGCGTTTTCTCGAACTGCTCAAGCACTCCGGGTGCCGCAGTAAATACCGTAGGTATAACCACCCTCTTGTTTCCCGCCTCGGCAAGAGCCGCCTCTACCTTGTCCGTCCAGCTCATAAGCTGTTCAAGGCTCATATGAGGACAGCCCATAAAGCAGAGCTTCGGCTTCGCATCGGGATTCTTCCATATAACGGGATAGCTCTTGTAAACTCTCTCAAGCTCCGCATCGTCGATAACGTAAACCTCTGCGCCCTCGTTAATAAGAGTCTCGCCCATCTCAACCGCCTCGGGCGTAATTCCCTCAATATGATAAAGTCCTACCGCTCCGTTTGATGCGGTCGCCGCACCGAAATCCTTAAGATAGGTCTTTGCCGCATCGTCAAGCGTGCCGAGCCATTTGTCGAGTCCCTTGACGTAGGGTACCGCCTCAACAACCTTCATTCCTATCGCCGAGCCGAGAAGCTGTGCCTCGGGCTTCTTCGTCGTCCTGACCTCAACTATCCAGTCCGCGCGTCTGCCCTCGTCCGTAACGAATCCGAAATAAGGCACGTAGCCGATAATCGAGCCCATAAGGTCTATAATTCCCGAGTTTCTGTTACAGCGTGCACCAAGAACCGAGTTCGCGTAAACAACCGCGCTCGACTCCGACCAGGAGAGCACCTCACCCTTCCTTGGCGTGTTTCCAACCTCGTCCATATAGCAGGTGCAGGTAAAGGCATCCTTGCTCATAAGTCCGAGCTTTTCAAGCTGCTCCTCGTAGAAATCCTGCCTCGAATACATAAAATTATTGAAAATAAATTTCTGCAAGAAATTTGCAGGAACGTTCTTGTCAATCGGTCGCGGGTCCATCGAAAAGCTCTGCTTCGATACCGCCCCGTCGTCAATAAGCTTCGTCATAAGGTCGTAAACAGGCCCGAGCGCCTTAAGACCGAACGAGGTCACAAGATGGTTATGCTCGCTCGTGATAGGCACGAGCTTCTCCGCACCGAACAGCTCGCCGTATCTGATAACGCTCTCCATAACCTTCGCAAGCGTTTCACCCTTTTTGCCGTCGAGAATTTCCTGTTGCTCGGGCGTAAGGGTCATTTTGTAATTTGCCATAATTCTTCCTTTCCGCAGGCAAGAGATAAATACAAGCTCTCATCCTGCCTTCACAGAATCTTATAGATTCTGCCGCCGCCAAACCGAACGGTACGTCGGCAACTCTATGATACCAAACTTTTCCCACACTGTCAACATATTTTATTCCTTTGCTATTGCAAAAAATCCCCGAATAATGTAAAATAGAGCTATAAAACAGACTCAAAAAACGAAAGGGGCACACAATGCAGCAAGATATTCAAAAATACACGGACGCGGCAAAAAACCGCAAAACCGACTTCATAATAACCCTCACGGTCTACGCCGTGATAATCGCCGCCGCAATAGTCGCCGTAATCCTTCTCCGAGAAAACCCCGTCGCCGTAATAGCAGGCACAGTGGCTCTCGTCTGGATAATCGCCACTCTCGTCGGGCTCTTGAAGAAAAAGCCCCCTCGCGCCATCTTCGCCACCGAAATAAAGGGTGAGATAACCGACAAGCGCACCGTCACAAAATCCTCGGGCGAGCGCACCGTCACCACAACCACCCTCACAGTCAAGTGCGATAACAGAGAAACCGTCATTTTGAAAAAGCTCCCTGCCGAGCTTGCAGGCGTCTACGAGGTCGGAGATAAAATTCTGCGCATACGCTCTACCGAATTTCCCGTAATTCTTGAATCCGAGGGCAAATCCCCCGCCTCAAAATGCTCGGTCTGCCCCCTGTGCGGCAAGGCGCGCCTTGCTACCGAGCCAAAATGCCCGAGCTGTAAAATCTAACACGCCCCCGCACGTCGCAGGCTCCACCCCTACCCAAAGCCCCCATAACCAACAAAAGCACCCGATTCGAAAGCTCCGAATCGGGTGCCTGTTTTTTTGCGTTTTTTCCGTATTATCAGTTAAAAATCTTCTTGAAAAAGCTCTTTTTCTTTCCTGTGTTATCCTCGCCAAGACTCTCAGAAAGCTTGACCAGAAGCTTCTTCTGCTCCGCATTCAGATCCTTTGGCGTTTCCACCACAACCGTAATCACGAGGTCGCCCTTTTTCTTCGAATTAACGTCGGGAATACCCTTTCCGCGAAGTGTGAAGGTCGTACCGGTCTGCGTTCCCTCGGGTATCGTGTATTTCTCGGTCTTGTCACCAAGCACGGGAATATCAATTTCAGCACCGAGAGCCGCCTCGGTAAAGGAAATCGGAATTTCACAGTAAATATTGTTTCCGCTTCTTGTGAAAATCTTATGCTCCTTGACGCGCACCTCAATAATAAGGTCGCCGGCTCTGCCGCCGTTTCTTCCTGCCGAGCCCTGACCGCGCAGAATAATTCTCTGCATAGAGTCAATTCCTGCAGGTATGGTAACGTCGAGCTTCTTGTTTATGCGTATAAACGCCTTTCCGTTACAGTTTTTGCAGGGCGTCTTGATAATCTTACCGCTTCCGCGGCACTCGGGGCAGGCGCGCTGAGTCTGCATATATCCGAGCATCGTCTGCTGCTGCACGGTAACGGTACCGCTTCCGCGACAGCGATTACAGGTTTCGGGTCTTGTTCCCTTTGCCGCACCCGTCGCATTACACTCAGGGCACTCCTCAATTCTTGCAAAGGAAATCTCCTTCTTACAGCCAAACACCGCCTCATCAAAGGTTACCGTAACCCTGACTCCAACGTCGTCACCGGCTACGGGCGCGTTGCGATTTGAGCGCGTGGTAGATCCCCCGCCGAAGAAGGAGGAGAATATATCACCGAAATCAAAATCGGAGCCGCCAAAGCCACCGAATCCGCCAAATCCGGGTCCGCCGCCGCTCGACGGGTCAAACGCCGCATGGCCGTATTGGTCGTACTTGTGACGTTTTTCCTCATCGGAGAGCACGTCGTAAGCCTCGTTGACCTCCTTGAACTTGACCTCTGCCGTTGCATCACCGGGGTTCATATCGGGGTGATACTGCTTCGCAAGCCTTCGGTAAGCCTTCTTTATCTCATCTGCCGAGGCACCCTTCGATACGCCGAGCACCTCATAATAATCTCTCTTGTTTTCTGCCATAGCCGTTCCTTAAAAATGGGTTGTTTTTGTAAACAAATGTTTTCATTCATTCGTTTATTAAACCACTTGGGTCTATGGCAATCTTACGAAAGCCACAGACCCGTGTTAAATTATTTAGGTTTTGTCCTCGAAATCAGTGCCGTATACGTCGCCGTTAGGGGTTGCACCGTCATTCGCGCCGTTTGCGCCGTTTGCCGCCTGCTGATCCGCATATATCTTCTCTGCGATGGGATAGAATGCCTTCTGAAGTGCATCGGTGTCGGCTCTTATCGCCTCAACGTCGCCGCCCTTAATGGTCTCCTTAAGCTTTGCGATTGCATCGTTTACGGGTGCTTTGTCAGCGTCGGTGATCTTGTCGCCGAGATCCTGCATGCTCTTTTCCATCTGGAATATCATATTTTCAGCCTGGTTCTTAACCTCAACAGCTTCCTTCTGCTTCTTATCCTCTTCAGCAAACTTCTCTGCCTCACGAACTGCCTTTTCAATATCTTCCTTGGACATGTTGGTGGAGGAGGTGATGGTTATGTGCTGCTCTCTGCCGGTGCCCTTGTCGCAGGCGGTAACGTTTACGATACCGTTAGCGTCAATATCGAAGGTAACCTCAATCTGGGGAATTCCGCGGGGTGCCGCAGGAATACCGTCAAGAATAAATCTGCCGAGGGTGGTGTTGCCTGCCGCCATCTCGCGCTCACCCTGAAGAACGTGAATCTCAACAGAGGTCTGTCCGTCTGCCGCAGTCGAATAAACCTGGCTCTTCTTTACGGGAATAGTGGTGTTGCGCTCGATTATCTTGTTGAATATACCGCCGAGAGTCTCGATACCGAGAGAAAGGGGAGTAACGTCAAGAAGAAGAACGTCCTTTACGTCGCCGCCAAGAACGCCGCCCTGAATTGCCGCGCCTATTGCAACGCACTCGTCGGGGTTGATGCCCTTGAAGGGCTCCTTGCCCATAAATTTCTTGATAGCCTCCTGAACCGCAGGGATTCTGGTAGAGCCACCAACAAGAAGAACCTTTGAAATCTCAGACGCCGAAAGACCGGAGTCGCGAAGCGCATCCTTCGTAGGAGCAAGAGTTGCTTCTACAAGGTCACGGGTAAGGTCGTCAAACTTTGCTCTGGTAAGAGTTGCCTCAAAGTGCTTCGCACCGCTTGCATCAGCAGTGATGAAGGGAAGCGAAATATTGGAGCTCATAACACCGGAAAGCTCGATTTTAGCCTTCTCTGCCGCATCCTTAAGACGCTGATGAGCCATCTTATCCTTGCGGAGATCAATTCCGTTGTTCTCTGCCGCAAAGGTCGCAGCCATCCAGTCAACTATTCTCTGGTCGAAATCGTCACCGCCAAGACGGTTGTTACCCTTGGTCGCAAGAACCTCGAATACTCCGTCAGAAATGTCAAGGATCGAAACGTCAAAGGTACCGCCGCCAAGGTCGAATACCATTATCTTCTGCGACTCCTCCTTATCCATACCGTACGCAAGAGCTGCCGCAGTAGGCTCGTTAATGATTCTCTTAACGTCAAGACCCGCTATCTTGCCCGCATCCTTGGTAGCCTGACGCTGTGCGTCAGTGAAGTATGCAGGTACGGTAATAACAGCCTCGGAAACGGTCGTTCCGAGATAAGCCTCAGCGTCAGCCTTCAGCTTCTGAAGAATCATAGCCGAAATCTCCTGAGGAGTGTACTTCTTGCCATCAATGTCTACCTTATAATTAGTACCCATCTCTCTCTTGATAGAAGAAACGGTCTTGTCAGGGTTGGTAACAGCCTGGCGCTTTGCAACCTGACCGACGAGTCTTTCGCCCGTCTTTGTAAAAGCAACTACCGAAGGAGTTGTTCTCGCACCCTCGGGGTTGGTGATAACGATGGGCTCACCACCCTCAAAAACCGCTACGCAGGAGTTGGTGGTACCCAAGTCAATTCCTATAATTTTTCCCATGATAATTTCCTCCAAATTTATCTTATTTTTTATTTATTTTCATTAGTTAACCGTCTTTACCATAGCAAAGCGGATAATTTTGTTGCCCTTCTTGTAGCCCTTCTGGTAAACCTCGACTATCTCGTTTTCACCAAGGCTCTCGTCCTCGTCGTGCATAACCGCGTTGTGAAGATTCGGATCGAACTTCTCCCCAACCCTTCCAACAGCCTCAACGCCGAGCTTTGCGAAAACCGCCTCGACAGATTTCATTATCATATCGAGTCCTTCCTTCACTGCGCCCTCGCCGCCAAACTGTACCGCGCGCTCAAGATTATCAATAATAGGAAGGATTTCGGTCACCGTGTCTGCCATCGCATTCTCGTACGCCGCGCTCTTTTCCTCTCTCGAGCGGCGCCTGAAATTGTCGTACTCCGCCGCCATTCTGAGATACTTGTCGTCCTTTTCCTTTATCTCTGCCTCAAGAGCAGCTATCCTATCAAGTAAATCTTTGTTTGCATTTTTCGAAGATTTCTTTTCCTTTTTTGTGGCGTTTTCTTTACACGCCCCCGACTCTTCGGTGTTAATTTCCTCACCCGTGCTCTTTACGTCTTCCATAATATCCCTTTCTTATTGCTCCTCGCCGCTGCCAAGAAGATTGCCTCCGCTGAACGCGGAATCAATTGCGCCTGCGAGTCGGCTTATCATATCAATTACCTTGGAATAATTCATTCGCTTCGGGCCTATAACGCCTATCGCCACGCGCTTTCCGCCAACCGTCACGTTTTTGAAAATCAGTGTCGTGTCGCGCATCGCATCGCCGTCGCCGTCGCTTCCTATATAAACGTTTATGTCGTCATCCATCTCCGTATGAGAGGAAATAACGTCAAGCAGTCTTTCCTTTTCCTCGAGCACGTCCATGAGCTCGCGAAGCTTCGAAACGTCCGAATACTCCGGATACTGAAGCAGCTTGTTGACACCGTCCAGCCTTACGTCCGCCGTGTCAAGCTCGTTCATCGTCTCGTAAATAACCTTCATCGTCGGATGCACCATCGCTCCCGCCGAGCCCATAATCGACTCAAGCCTCACGATAATCGGCATCGTTATCTCGTCGCTCGACGTGTTGGAAAGATAAAGGTTGAGCGCCTCGGTAAACCGCCTCAGATCATCCTCACCTATCGAGAAGGAAAGATGTATCGGCTTCGCCTTTACCATATCCCCCTTGAACAGCATTACGAGAAGAAAATCTCTCGGCGAAAGATATACGCTGTCAAACCTGTGAATACGCACCTGACCGTGTCCGGCCTTGAACGCTATTCCCGTGTAGTCCGTAAACGACGCCGCAAGCCTCGACGCCTCCTCGAGAATTTCATCCATCTCGGTAAGCTTGTATCGGAGCTGCTCGTTTATCTCGTCAATCTCGTAGCGCGTTGCGTTATATTGCCGCACCAGCGACTCAACGTAAAATCTGTAGCCCCTCTCGCTCGGAACTCTTCCCGCCGAGGTGTGCGGCTTTATCAGATATCCCATATCCTCGAGCTCCGCCATCTCGTTTCGTATCGTCGCAGGGGAGCAGGTTATGTCAACGAGCTGTGCAAGGTATTTGGAGCCGACAGGCTCGCCGTTCGATATGTGCGCATCAACAATAGCCTTAAGAATCCGCTTTTTTCGGTCTGTAAGCCTTAAGTCATCCATTTACCTCACCTCTTTCTTGCTTTTTTGACAAGTTTTAGCACTTGTCACACCCGAGTGCTAACATTGACACCTATAATATAATCCATTTTTCACCCCGTGTCAATAGTTTACACTTAAAAAACTATGAATTTTTTGTTAACATTTAGCCGACCGCACTAAAGAGTGCTAATTTTTCTCCAATAATTTCCACACCCCAATTTATTTTATCCCGTTTGGTACTTGACTTTGTAATAAAAATAATATATAATAATATTCGTATGACTATCGGCTTTTGCAATCTACACTGCCCCGAGCGTCATATTTTGAAAAAATATTTTTCGTAAGATATAGGACGGGCGTACATAAAAGCCCTACCAAAATCAGAAGGAGGTGTAAAATGGATCCTATCTTATCAGCAATTATCGGTGGCGCTGTCGGTATCGTAGCAGGAATCGTCGTGGGCGTTCTCGTAAGAAAGCTTGTCGCAGAGAAGAAGCTCGGCTCCGCAGAGGAGCAAGCGAGAAAAATCCTCGAGGATGCTATCAAAAATGCCGAAAGCACCAAGAAAGAAGCTATAATTTCTGCAAAAGAAGAAATTTTTCAGATGAAAAAAGAAGCCGATTTCGACATCAAAGAGCGTCGTAAGGAGGTTTCAAGACTCGAAAGAAGAGTTACCCAGAAGGAAGAATCGCTCGATGCAAAGCTCGATGCGATTGAAAAGAAGGAGGCTCTGCTCGCCGAAAAGCACGCAGATGCCGACGCCCTCAAGGTTCAGGTTCAGAACACCCTCGAGGCTCAGATTAAAACCCTCGAGCGCGTAGCAGGACTCACCAAGGAGGACGCAAAAGCAGAGCTCGTTTCCAAGCTCGACAGTGAAATGCAGCACGAAACGGCAATGAAAATCGCCGAGTACGAGGAGAAATTCAAGGACGAGGCAGATGCAAAGGCGAAGGACATCCTCTCCCTTGCAATTCAGCGCTGTGCCGCAGACCACGTCAGCGAGGTCGCTATCTCGGTCGTTCAGATTCCCAGCGATGAAATGAAGGGAAGAATCATCGGCCGTGAGGGCAGAAACATCAGAACTATCGAAAATCTCACAGGCGTCGAGCTTATCATCGACGATACCCCCGACGTCATCACCGTCTCGGGCTTCGACCCCGTAAGACGTGAAATTGCAAGACTCGCGCTTGAAAAGCTTGTCAGCGACGGCAGAATCCATCCCGCAAGAATTGAGGAAATGGTTGAAAAGGCTCGCCGCGACGTAGACGGAGCAATTAAGCAGGCAGGCGAAAAGGCAGTATTCGAAACCGGCGTCCACGGACTCCACCCCGAGCTCATAAAGCTCCTCGGCAGAATGAAATACCGTACCTCGTACGGCCAGAACGCACTCCGCCACTCCATCGAGGTCTCAATGCTCGCAGGCGTTATTGCCGACGAAATGGGTGTTGACGTAACAATGGCAAAAAGAGCGGGACTTCTGCACGACATCGGTAAGGCAGTTACCGCAGAGGCAGAGGGCTCTCACATTCAGCTCGGCGTTGAAATCGCCACCAAATACCGCGAAAATAAAACCATCATCCACGCAATCGAGGCTCACCATAACGACGTCGAGCCTACCACCACACTTGACTTCATCATTCAGGCGGCAGACGCACTCAGCGCGGCAAGACCCGGTGCTCGCCGTGAGGACGTTGAAAACTACATCAAGCGTCTTCAGAAGCTCGAGGAGGTCGCAGGTGATTTCGCAGGCGTTGAGAAAACCTTTGCAATCCAGGCAGGCCGCGAGGTGCGCATAATGGTTAAGCCCGAAATGATCGACGACGATAAGATGAAGATTCTCGCTCGCGACATCGCAAAGAAAATCGAGAGCGAGCTCGATTATCCCGGACAGATCAAGGTCAGCGTAATCCGCGAAAGCAGGACTGTCGACTACGCAAAATAAAAGGGATGTCGCATTTAGGCATAACCGAATAAAAACAGAGGTATTGTGTAAAAAAACACAGTACCTCTTTCTTATAACAAAAGCATTTTTTCTTTCTACCTTATAATATTATATATACCCCTATTGTCAAAACCCGTTTTTTGTGCTAAAATATATATTGCTCGCAAAAGGCGAGCATAGAAAGTGAAAGCAAACTTGAAAATACTTATCATCGGTGACGTCACAAGTCCTCGCGGCGTCGAGCATCTTAAAAGCAACCTCTGGCGCGTGAGGCGCGAATGTGGAGCAGATTTCTGTGTCGTAAACGGAGAAAACGCATCCTTCGTCACAGGCATATCGGCAGAGCTCGCCGAAATTCTCTTGCGCGCAGGCGCAGATGCGATAACGGGCGGCAACCACACTATGCAAAACCGCGCCGCCTATACCTTTATGGACGACACGCGCGAAATGCTCCGCCCCATCAACTTCGGCGATAGCGCCGCAGGCAGAGGCTATACAATACTCGATGCGAACGGCTACCGCATCCTCGTTATCAACGCAATGGGTTGCGTGCATATCGAGCCCACCCTCGACTCACCCTATCCCCATATCGACCGCGCCCTCGAGCGCGAGGCGGGCAATTACGACTTTTCCGTCCTCGATTTTCACGCCGAAGCAACGGGTGAAAAGCTCGCCATAGCCCACGCCTACGACGGCAAAATCTCGGTAATCTTCGGTACCCATACCCACGTCCAGACCGCCGACGAGCAAATTTTGCCTCTCGGTACGGGCTATATCACCGATGTCGGAATGTGCGGCGAATCGGGCGGTATTCTCGGTATGGATAAGGACTGCATAATCGAGAGAATGAAAACGAGACTCCCCAACAAATACCGCGCCGCAAGCGGCACTCCCATAGCAAACTGCGCCCTCTTCACCCTCGATGAAAAAACAGGCAGAATCACCGCAGTAAAACGCTTCTCTTTTTGAGGTTTTTATATATGAAAAAGCAATTAAACGCTACACGGGTGGCGGTTATCGGCGCAGGACACTCAGGAATAGAGGCGGCGCTCGCCTCGGCACGAATGGGTGTTGACACCGTCCTTTTCACCACCAATCTCGACGCCGTCGCAAACCTTCCCTGCAACCCCTCGATAGGCGGAAGCGCGAAGGGGCACCTCGTCTTTGAGATTGATGCCCTCGGCGGAGAAATGGGCTACGCCGCCGACCTCGCCACCATACAGTCACGCACCCTGAATCTCGGTAAGGGTGCCGCCGTACACTCCAAAAGGGTCCAGGCGGACAGAGCCGAGTATAAAAAAATAATGAAAAGAACGCTTGAGCGCGAGCCGAATCTCCGCCTCGTCCAAGCCGAAATAACCGATATCCAAACAGCAGACTGTGACGGAGTAAAAAGAGTCACGGGTGTCACCACCCACCTCGGCGACGTCTGGTCTGCGGATGCCGTAATTTTAGCCACGGGTACCTTCCTCGACAGCAAAATTTTCGTCGGAGATAGGGTCTACTCCGCAGGTCCCGACGGTATGCTCCCCGCCACAGAGCTCTCCGCCGCTCTCGTAAGGCTTGGAGTTGAGCTTATGCGCTTCAAAACAGGCACTCCCGCAAGGGTAAACCGCCGCTCAATACACCTCGATGAGCTCGAGGTGCAAAACGGCGAGGACTCCCCAATCCCCTATTCCGCTCGCACAGAGAGCTACGGCGCCTCGGTTAACCGTGTCGGCTGCCACGTGGTCTACACCAATGCCGAAACCCACCGCCTTATACTTGAAAATCTCGACCGCTCGGCTATGTATTCGGGCAATATAAGCGGCACGGGTCCGCGCTACTGCCCCTCAATCGAAACCAAGCTCGTCAGATTTAAGGACAAGGAGCGGCACCAGCTCTTCGTGGAGCCCTGCGGACTCGACACCGAGGAGATGTATATTCAGGGCTTCTCAACCTCAATGCCCACCGACGTGCAGTACGATATGCTCCGTTCCCTTCAGGGCTTCCGTGATGCCGAAATTATGCGCTACGCGTACGCAATTGAGTACGACTGCGCAAATCCCACCCAAATGCTCCCAACCCTCGAATTTAAGAAAATTCGCGGTCTGTTTGGCGCAGGACAGTTCAACGGCACCTCGGGCTACGAGGAGGCGGCGGCACAGGGCCTCGTCGCAGGCATAAACGCCGCCCTCGCCATAAAGGGCGAGGAGCCGATGATTCTCCCGCGCTCGTCCTCGTATATCGGCACGCTCATAGACGACCTCGTCACCAAGGGTACGTCGGAGCCCTACCGAATGATGACCTCGCGCTCCGAATACCGCCTCATTCTCCGTCAGGACAACGCCGACCTGCGCCTTACGGACATAGGCCACAGAGTCGGACTCATAGACGGCGAGCGCTACGAAAAATTCACAGAGCGCCGTAAAATGATAGAGGACGAGGTTAAGCGTATGGAGAGAACTACCGTCGCTCCAAGCGACGAGGTAAACTCACTCCTCACAGAGCACGGCTCCTCACCGATAAACACAGGTATAAAGCTCTCAGAGCTCATTCGCCGCCCCGAATTAAGCTATAAAATTCTCCAAAAAATCGACACGGGTCGCCCCAATCTGCCGAAATCGGTGCAAACCACCGCCGAAATCCTCATAAAGTACGAGGGCTATATAAAGCGTGAGCTCGCCGAGGTCGAGCGCCAGAAAAGGCTCGAGGACAAGCTCCTTCCGCCCGATGTTGACTACTCCACCATTCTCGGCTTGCGCCTCGAGGCAGCAGAAAAGCTCAACGAGATAAGACCCCTGAGCATCGCGCAGGCATCGCGCATCAGCGGTGTCAACCCCGCGGATATAAACGTCCTTCTCATATACCTCTCGCAAAGAAGGCAAGCCAAGGCGTAATCCCCATTAACCTACACATTCCTGTTTTCATATAATATAACAGTGGCAAATCTCAGCCAAATCGGCGGAGTGAAAGCCAAATAAAACCCACACCGCTACGGCGGCAAGGACATTTATATGAAAATAGTAATAGTACATCCACCTAAATTTCTCTCGCCCATAATCGCGAGAATATTCAAAATAACAGGCAGATAGGGTACACCTCTGCCTGCCACAATATGAAAACAGCTCCGCGCTGACAGAAATTCTGTCTGCGTAGAGCTGTTTTTTTATATTCTCATATTTTTACTGATTTTATTCGTCATTTTCAAGCAAAAAGGTGCTTACCGACTCACTCGAAATACGAATCATCACCGTAGCATATCGGAATAAGCTTTCCACCGTCATAGTGTACGGTCGTGCAGGACGCATTTTTCGGGAAAGGCACCCGCTCGCCAAGCTCACACGGCGCAATACCGCTTATATTGCCCCAGAAGGCGCGAATCGCGGCGGCGTGACTTGCAATAAGCACGGTTTTTCCGTCGTTTTCCTTGGCGATTTTCAGCACCTCACGGCGCAGTCGCTCGCCGGCGTCCCACGTGCTCTCGCCTCCCGGCACCCGACAGGTGCCGAAATTCAATCGCCACCCCACGCCGAATTCCTCGGGCCACCTCGCCTCAAGCTCGTCGATTTTCATGCACTCCCAATCGCCGAGGTATATCTCGCGCAGCTCGCGCGAGGTTATAATCCCCATACCGCGCCGCCTCGCGTGCGGCAGAGCGGTATTATACGCTCTCTTGAGGTCGCTCGAGTATATGGCGTCTATATTCTCGCCGCCGAGATGCTCCGCCACCGCCTCGGCCTGCGCGCGTCCGCGCTCCGAAAGGTCCCAGTCGGTATGCCCCAAATATATCCGCTCCGCATTCGCCAGGCTCTCTCCATGCCTTATTATAATTACCCTCGTCATTTCAATCTCCCAACCACCAAAACTCGCCAAAACTCGTCAAAAATCACGCCCAAATTTATCCCTGTTTTATCACGAATCCAGCAAAGAAAAAGTAATGACCGTGCCAAACATCCTCGCGAAGAAGCATTAGCCGGATTCCATACGGAATCGATCATTACCGTAAGTATTCTAACACACTTTTGCAAGAATGTCAAGTCCGACCCGTGTTAATTTTTTTGAACATTTCCCCGCTTATATCCGCAACGTTTTCTCAGTCTGTAAAATCGCATTTTTCCTTATATTTGCAAACTTTTATTTGCATTTTGCCTAATTTTAACTGCTTCTGCGCATTTTTTCAACAGACGTGTTTGCCTTAATTTTCGTCCCCACTAACCCTACCTTTAATAAGGAAAATGGAGTTAGGATAGCTTTGATTTTAAATAAATCCCCCCTTTAAGCTTTAGTTTTTTGCGGTCATTATCCTTTATATTTGCAAAACGTTTTATTACACTTTTAATGTATTACCATGCAAACTTTGTCGATACGCGTAATATCACCGCCCACATACTGTTTGCATACACAAGCTATAAACGCGCATAGCGTTTCCAAAAATATTGAGTTGTCATACATCTTTATAATGTGCGCCACCCCAAAAAACGCGCAGTCTCGGTGAAAGGACTACGCTATCACATACCTCTATAATACATGAGGACCGCAACCTGCGAGCGTTACCGCCAACACTGCATCATCACGCCCCACCATAATACACAAGTTCTGAAACGCGCGCTGTATTACAGCAAACACCGTTCCATCACACAGCGCCATAATACACCGACGCCACAACGCGTTCAGTTTTACCGCAATCGTTGTGTCATAGCACACCTCTATAACGCACAAGCACTGAAACGAGCATATCGTTTTCAAAAATATTGTGTTGTCATACATCCCTATAATGTGCGCCACCCAAAACGCGCGCAGTCCTACTGCAAACATTGTGTTATCAAGCGCGATTAATAAAGCTCGCGCTTCTTTGGTGCCTGCCGCCGCGTTAGGATATTTTTGCCCACTTGGGTGACGTTTTTGGGCTCGTTTTTACGCATTTTTTAATCATTTTTTCTCGTTTTTGGCAGCCAAATCATTTTTCACTATTTCTGCCCTGCTTTTTGTCCTGTTTATTAGACTTTTTACATTTTACATTCTTTCAATTCTTATAAAATCACCCGAAATTTCATAATTTTACTCTCAAAACCTGCACACTTTTGCCGTATCGGCAGTTATTGCCATATTTTTCCATTTAATTATTTCGATATTTAAAAATTTAATTTTTCTTTTTTAAATTTCGCTGAAAAACAAAAAACACTTTTCTCAAAGCAAAAAAACATCTTTTTACTTGAAAAACAGAAATTTTAATTTAAAAAACACTTTCAACTCTCGTTTTTAAAACACAAAAAACAATAAAAACCGCCAAAAAAGTTCAAAATCAGTAAAAAACGGTCTGAAATCAATTAAAAAGTCAAAAAAATGTTTCACGTGAAACATTTTTTTGATTTCTGCTTTTCACAAATTCATTTTTCAGTAAATTTGATTAAAACAAGCGAAAAAGTACCACTTTTGATCGAAAATTGCTTAAACATGCTTAAACCAGCCCAAAAAACGAAGCAACTTAAAAACTTAAAAAGAAAAATTTGGCTAAAAACTTGTTTTCGCGCAAAATGTTTCACGTGAAACATTTTGCAGCTTTAATTTTTCAAATTATTCTGATTAATTAGTAAAAATCAAACTAATTTGGCTCGAAATCGCCGTAAAATGCCTTTTCCAACGTAAAAATGTTTCACGTGAAACATTTTATATTTGTTTTTTCTTTCAAAACCTTTAATTTTCCTCAAAACACTTAAAAACGCACAAATTAACCGCAAAAATGCCGCTGATTTCTGGATTTAATTGCGCGGGAGCGGCTTGATTTGATACAAAAATGTTTCACGTGAAACATTTTTGTGTTTTTATATTTTTAAGGGCTTTTCTTATTGACAACGCTGAGGCAAAAATGTTATAATAAATTGTACAAAAACGCACTTTTTGAGCTTTAAAAGCAGTGGATTTTTCTGATTTTCTCATTTTTTCAGTAATTTGAGGTATTTTTCGGTGATTGTTTCAATTTTAGACTCGTTTTTTCGGTTCTGACGTTGATTTTTTGAGATTTTTGCTTCAAATTTCTGCTTTTGATTTTTACTTTTTTTTGATTTTCACTGTTTTTTTGTGTATTTTTTATAATTATTTTCCCGAGGTGTTAAAAATGGCTGCAAAGGTTATTTCCTTTTCTAATCAAAAGGGTGGTGTTGGCAAGACTACGTCTTGCGTTAATATTGCCGCTCAGATCGCCAACAAAGGCAATAAAAAGGTTTTGATGATCGATATGGATCCGCAGGGCAACGCCACAAGCGGTCTCGGACTCACAAAATCAAAGATAAAAAAGACAATTTATGACGTAATTATCGGCAAATGTGACATAAAAGAGGCGGTAATTAAGACAAAATTCAAGAATTTGTCGGTTGTTCCCGCCACAATTGACTTGGCAGGCGCCGAAATTGAGCTTTACGAGCTTGAAGAGGATGCAAATTTCACGAAACTTGCGCTTGATTCGATAAAAAACGACTACGATTACATATTTATTGACTGTCCGCCGTCCCTTGGAATGCTTACGGTTAACGCGCTTTCCATCTCCGATGGAATAGTAATACCGATGCAATGCGAATTTTACTCCCTTGAGGGAATGTCACAGCTGTTGAATACGGTGAAAAAGATTCGTCAGCTCTACAATCCCGGGCTTCAAATCGTGGGAATTTTGCTGACAATGTACAACGGACGCCTTACTCTCACCAATCAGGTCGTTGCTGAGCTCAAAAAATACTACGCAGAGCTGCTTTTCAAGGTTCCGATTTCAAGAACTGTGCGCATTTCAGAGGCTCCCGGATACGGCGAGCCGATCTGTTACCACGACCCTTACGGAAAGGGCGCTTTGGAGTACGCTGCCGTTTCCAAGGAATTGATGATGAGAATATAACGCCTCTGGGTGTTCCATGCCGATTTTGAGGCAATTTTGAGGCTCTGAGGGCTATTTTAGACAGTTTTTGAGCCAAATTTTAGATTCTGAGCGGGTCTTATATTAAGCTTTAGGCTTAAAAAGACGGGCTTGAGTCAGTTTTTGGGCGTTTTTCCGCATTTGTTTTCGCCTAAAAAGCCTTCTACGGTTTTAGCGATACTTTGCGGAGCGAACTTTTTTGGACGTTTTGGCGCGCTTTGTCATTGTTCGGAGAGATTTCTGTGCTTTTGGCGCTTCTGAAGCGATAAAAAGCTGATTTTGTCGGTTATTTGTGGAGATTTTAGGCGATTTGGGCAATTTTCTGACGGTTTTTGCGCGGTTTTTGCGCGGTTCGAGGTGCTTTGGAAGGCTTTGGGCAATTTGAGGTGTTTTAGGCGGTTTTAGACGGTTTGGAACGTTTTTTCGCTTTTAGCGGCTGTTTTCGGCTGTTTTGAGCGGTTTTGGGCGAGTTTTTGCGCTTTTGGCGGCTGTGTGAGGTTAAAAATCGGGGAGAAAAATGGAGCCGAAGGATAAGTTTTATAAAAAGAGCCCATCTGACGTTATATGGTGGGTTGATAACCCCGAAAAGGTGGGAGAATGGCTCTTCAGCTTTGATAAAAAGAAGATATTCAATATGTTTTCGGACTATCCGCAAGGGTTAAGCGAGGAGCAAAAGGCAATTTTTGATAGAGAAAATCCCTTTTGGGCAGATTTTTTTAAGAATAGATGAGCTTTAGGCACTCTGATTTGAGGAATTTTTGAGATATTTTAGCTTAAATTGGTATTTTTTGGTAATTTAAGATAAAAAAAGATTTTTGGTGCGCTGTGGGGGATTTAGGTTGCCCTGTGGTTTTTTAAGGGGTGTGGAGAATTTCGGGTACTCCGTGGTTTTTGCGTGATTTGGAAGCGTTTTGAGTTGCTCCGTGTTTTTTGAGAGCAATTTTGGGGCGATTTTGGGGCGATTTTTCGCGTTTCTTTTGTTTTGGCTTGGTTTTTGTTGATTTTTTGATTGATTTTATTGATTTTTTCGGGATTTTTGAGTTTTTGTATTGGGGCTTGTCACTTGGGCGGTTATTTGGTGAAAAAGTTTCAAAAGTGGGGAATTTTACCCATATAATTGATTGTTTTTCCGTTTTTGGTGTGTTTTCACGAGCGGATTTCGAAGATATTTTAGATTTTTGTGGGGATTTGATGTCGTTTTACTTGCTTTCGAGGTGCGATGATTTTGACCGATTTGAAAACGGGCAGAGGGTTATAGAGCTTCGTTATAAAGATATATAATACCGAGATTATTGAGTCTTTGAGAGTGTTGATGTTGTGCGGGATTGATTGGAGATTTTTAGGTAAAAGTGGGGATTTGACAGGGAATTTGAGGTTGTTTTAATCTGTTTTTGGCGGTTTTTGCTTGCTTTTATCCGTTTTTTTAGTATTTTTTGACGTTTTTTGTGCTTTTATGTAGGTTGCTTGTTGAAAATACTATTCTTCGTGATATCGAGATTTAGTGTATATTTGTCCTTTTTTATAAATTTGGACAAGCAATATTGCGTTTAACCGCTCAGGTGACGCCGTGGCGGTTGATTTTAAGGCGTTAAATGAAAAAATCACTGTTTTTAATTTGTTTTTTCATTTTGTTCGGGATTTTCCCGATTTTAAGCGGTGATTTTTTGATTTTATTTGTTTTTGTGGGGTTAGATGCCCTGAAAATCGTTTTTTAGTTCTTCAATGTGGGGAATTATTACTTTTATTGATTGTTTTATTATTGTTTTATAATTTTTTCGTTATATAAAAAGGAGATTATTATGCCTAAAAAGAAAAACAGCGGTCTTGGCAGAGGACTTGACGTGATTTTCCTTAACAATTCGATTGAGGAAAACGGAGAGGGGAAGGAAAACCAGGTTACTGTGCTGCCTATTTCCCTTGTAGACCCTAAGGCTGATCAGCCGAGAAAGAATTTCAACAAGGCGGCTCTTGAGGAGCTTGCAAAATCTATTGAGGCAAACGGAGTTTTGCAACCTATTCTCGTGCGCGAGTATGGAAAGGGAAGATACCAGATAATTGCCGGTGAGCGCCGTTTCCGCGCCTGCAAAATTGCCGGAGTTACCGAGATTCCTGCTATAATTCTTGATATGGACGACAAGAAGGTGGCGGAAATTTCACTTATTGAGAATATTCAGAGAGAGGACCTCAATCCTATTGAGGAAGCGATGGCATTCCGCGCGCTTGCAGAGGTTTACGGTCTTACGCAGGAAGAGATTTCCGAGAGAGTGGGAAAGAGCCGTGCAGCAGTCACCAACTCGTTAAGACTTCTTGATTTGCCCGAGCCTGTGCTCGATATGATTGCGGCAGGAAGAATTACGGCAGGTCACGGAAGAACTCTTCTCGGCGTATATAACGTTGACGATATGCTCTCTCTTATGATGAGGATTATGAACGAGGGGCTTTCCGTCCGTCAGCTCGAGGAAGAGGTTAAGAAGGTCAACAGACCTAAAAGAATCAAGCCCGAAAGGGAAAATCTCCCTTACGTTGACTATTTCAGAGAAATAGAGCTTCGCGTGCAGTCTAATCTCGGCAGACG
The DNA here is from genome assembly GCA_017471825.1 of Clostridia bacterium. Classification (GTDB taxonomy): domain Bacteria; phylum Bacillota; class Clostridia; order Oscillospirales; family CAG-272; genus UBA1740. The sequence goes on along the minus strand of JAFURQ010000007.1, from coordinate 152,136 downwards.
CGTCGAGATAAAGGGCAAGGGAAAGAAAAAGTCCATAACACTCTTCTATGAGGACAACGAGGACCTTGACGAGCTTCTCAAGACGCTCTGCGGCGAGGATTTCCTTGAGGATTTCTGATAAGATAATATGTTTTAAAAGTATTATTGATTTATTAACTTTTAAGTAGTAAAATATGATATGTTAAGTTAATACATATTTATCATAGAGGAGATTTTATGTTCCAAACGGTATTAAAGGAATATTTTTTACTCGACGTCGGTCAGTATTTTGACGGTGTAAGCTTTCTTATAAATATATTTATTTTATCTATTTGCTTGGGTATTTGTGCGGCGGCGGTGTGCGTTACCGTTCACAAAAGATATACTGCGGATATTATAAGACAGCTGTTGAGGCACGGGGCTTGCTCGCCCGACAAGGCAAAGACTCTTTCAGAGATTCATTTGGAGAATTCATTTTTCTTAAAGTCGGCTCTTTCGAGAAACGGTCAGCTTACCTACATTGTTAAGATGGCGGAAAACGAGGACAAGGATATAGGCGGCGGTGTCGAGGCAGTTGAGTCAAGGGAAAAATACCGCAAGGATAAAATTGATTTTGATACTGCAAGATTCTTTATTTCAGAGGAAAGACTCGACAGAGCAAAGACTGTAAACGAAGAGAAGGTGCCGAATTATTTTAATACGGTTATCGTTTGCCTTTTAGTGATGTCCGTTGCTTTTATCGTGACGCTTTTTATGCCTGATATTTTAGCGTTTATTGCAGGACTGTAATTAAATTACAAGGGAAGAGTTTTAGAGTTTTATAAAGCTTTATTTTGCAGATGGCGGCAGCACCCTTTTACGACAACAGCAGGGTGGGATATAATTCCTGCTCACTTATTTGCAGGACGGAGCCTTTTCCCGAAGGAACCTACTGTGTTACCTGTGAGGTAAGGCACGTTGAGGCTTTGATGCTTAAGGAAAAAGGATTGATATAAAAGTTGCTATAAAAAAAGAACGTTTCGTTTTAAAACCGAAACGTTCTTTTTTATTTTCCTTTTATATTCCCAAAAGGTATTCGGGGGTCACGCCAAGCACTTTACAAAGTGCAAGAAGCTCGTAATCAGCAATAAAGCGAGTGCCGATTTCTATTCTGCTTACGCTATCCCTTTCTATTATAACACCCTCCAGCTGAAGCCTTGCGGCAAGATTTTCCTGCGACAAGCCAAGCCTTCGTCTGACTTCCTTAATTCTTTCGCCGGAAATATTCTTTTTGCCGTTATAATCGTATATCTTCATAGTTCCCCCAAAAATGTGTTAATGTTAAGAATTAACTTGACTTTAACATATTTTTGAAGTATAATTGTGTTAAAGATAAGAATTGAATAATAATGTTAAAATTTGGAGAAATAAAATGAGTGATATAGGCGTTTTTAAGGAATTTGATAAGCTCGGAAGGATAGTTATACCAAAGGATCTACGAGAACGGTATTCCCTTTTTGGCAAGGTAGAGATTATAGCAACGTCTAAAGATTTGTTAATACGGAATCCCGAGTATATTCTTGTTTTAAAAAATGAAGAGCAAAATAATAAAAATGATACCTAAAGCCTATACAGAAAAATAGAACGTTTCGGATAAAATCCGAAACGTTCTATTTTTTATACTTCCATAAGAACGGGAAGCACCATAGGTTTTCTTTTGGTTTTGCGATAGAAGAATTTGGCGAGCTCGTCGCGCATTGCCGCCTTTATTTGCGTGCGGTCTGCACCGCGCTTTGAGAGGACCTTTTCAAGAGCGTCGGTGACTATATGACGGGCTTCGTCGAGAAGCTCTTCCGATTCCTTTACGTAAATGAAGCCGCGAGATATGATGTCGGGGCCCGAGATAACGTAGCCGCCGCGTACGTCGACGGTGGCTACCACCATAACGAGTCCGCCCTCGGAAAGATGCTTTCTGTCGCGGAGAACAACGCTTCCTATATCTCCTACTCCCGCGCCGTCAACGAGGACGTTGCCTGCGGGAACGGAGCCGTTGAACGAGGCTTCCTTTTTACCTACCTCGAGCACCTTACCGACCTCGGATATGAATATATTCTGCGAGGGAATGCCCATAAATTCGGCATTTTCCTTGTTCGCATAGAGGTGACGGTATTCGCCGTGAATGGGCATAAAGAATTTGGGCTTCAGAAGTGCCATAAGGAGCTTTATTTCCTCGCGGCAGGCGTGGCCTGACACGTGGACGTCCTCAACCGAGTCGTTTACTACCTTTACGCCGTTTTTGACGAGGGCGTTGATGATTTTGCCGACGAGCTTCTCGTTGCCGGGAATGGCGCTGGACGAGAGGACTACGACGTCGCTCTGTGCAAGCTTCACTCTATCGTGCTCGGAGAAGGCTATTCTGTAAAGCGCCGACATGGGCTCGCCCTGGCTTCCCGTGGTTATGAGGGTAAGCTCTGAGGGGCGGTATTTTTTGATTTCGCCGATATTTATGAGTACGCCGTCGGGAAGGTCAACGTAGCCGAGCTCGGCGGCGGCGCCTATCACGTTCTCCATGCTTCTGCCGAGAATGGCAACCTTACGTCCGTGCTTCGCAGAGGCGTTAATAATCTGCTGAACGCGGTGGACGTTTGAGGAGAAGGTGGCTATTATAATTCTTTTATCCTCGTACTGTGAGAAAATTCTCTCAAGGGAATTTCCTACCGTTCTCTCCGAGGGGGTATAGCCCGCTCTTTCGGCATTGGTGGACTCGCACAGGAGAAGCTGTATACCGTCCTTACCGATTTCGCCGATACGGGTGATGTCCATCATTTTACCGTCGATGGGGGATACGTCGAGCTTAAAGTCGCCCGAGTGGAATACGGTGCCTATTGGAGTCTTTATTGAGATGGCGCAGGCGTCCGCTATTGAGTGATTTACGTGAATGAACTCCGCCTTGAAAACGCCGAGGCTTATGACGTCGCCTGCTTCAACGGTGTAAAGCTCGGGGTCGTAGCCCGGGGAATTTTCTTCAAGCTTGCCCTCGATAATGCCGAGGGAGAGGCGTGTTCCGTAGATGGGGGCATTGATTTGCTGAAGGACGTAGGGAACCGCGCCTATGTGGTCCTCGTGTCCGTGGGTAATCAATATTCCCCTGATTTTATCGGCGTTCTTCACAAGGTAGGATACGTCGGGAATTACAAGGTCTATACCGAGCATATCGTCATCGGGAAAGCCCATACCGCAGTCGATTACGATTATATCGTTACCGTATTCGAGCACGGTCATATTTTTACCGATTTCCTGAAGTCCGCCAAGCGACATAACGCGGAGCTTTCCGCATTTGTCGGTGGTGTTTTTCTTTGGCATATTTTTATCTCCGTATATAAATATAACGGTTGGTCAGCCGTACCCCGTGTAACGTTATTCGGCTGTTTTAAGCGTTATTCGATGCATTATTTTAGACCCTTACGTAAAAATATATGCACTCTTACGCTTTTTAATTATTTTTTTCCGAACAAACGGCTGAAGAAGCCCTTCTTCTTTTCTACCTTTTCCTCGGGCTCAGCCTCGGAGTCGTAGTCTTCCTCGAGAACCTCCGTGGGTGCATCCTCGACTACCTGCGGAGCGGGTGTGGGCTTTTCTTCTGTGGGCTCGGCTGTCTCGGGCTCCTCTGCTGCTACGGGAGCTACCTCCTCGGTGGGCGCAATTTCTGCCTCGGCGGGCTCGTTTACCTGTGCTACCTCGGGCTTCTGGGTTCTTCTTTTTCTCTTTTTCTTCTCGGGCAGAGCGATTTCATAGCTTTCGTCGAGAAGATCGTCTATGCTGATGCCGAAAAGAAGCTTGATTTCAAGAAGCTTTGCTACCTCGGGGTAGGACTGACCGCTTTCCCATTTATAGACTGCCTGTCTTGAAACGCCGACTGCGCTTGCAAATTCGTCCTGAGTTATACCTCTTATTTTTCTGAGTCTTACGAGCTTTTCACTGAATTTCATTTTTTTAGTCCTCGTTTTTTATTTATTTGTTTGTTCGCTTGGATTGTAGTATCTTGCATACGTTGGGGTATCAAGCCGCCAACCGTCAGCCTCCTCAACGAGTGCAAGCTCTTTATTAATATTCATTACCTTACCGTCGGGGTTTGTGACGGTTACGAGGGTTTTAATTTTTACACGCTCCCCCTCCGAGCCGATAACCTCGATATTTTCAAGGTTATATTCAACCGTATCGGTGAGCCAATATTCCGCGTCGCGATAAACGAGTATATATTCCGGCACGTCAAGGTTATCACCGCCCATTTTCTGAACGTATCTTGCGAGCATGGGGGTGTTTCCCGTATCTGTTACCGAGCTGAACACGGTTTCAAATACCCAATCACAGATGTTGTCGCTATATACCGCGCGAGCGAGATTTTTAATGTCCTCGACTGTGGTGACGCCGATGCTTGCGAGGTAGACCTCGCTTGCGGGGAAGTAATTTCCTTCGGCGAGATTTGCATCCTCGGTATAGGGGATTCCCTTACCCCAGAATATCTCGTTTAAGAAGAGGGTATCACCGATAAGCTCCTTTACCGCAGAGATTACCTCTGCTTCGTCGTATTCGCGGTTTACGACCTCGTCCTCACGGGTGAGGCTTGCCACGACTACCCATACTATTATGGCGACGAGTATTACGGCTAAGGCTATGAGTAAAATTTTGGAGAGGAGCCCGCTTTTTTTGGCGGGCGTTTCCTCGTAATTTTTAATTTCACCGTTTTCCATCAGAACGATTCCTCTGACGAATCAAGGGGTGTTTTTTCGTCATTATTTGACACGGGGGTGGGGTTATTTGCCTCTTCCGCCTTGATTTCCTCATCAATTGCTTTGGTTTCCTCCTCGATTGCTTCTGCTTTTTCGAGTCTTGTTATATTATTGATGAAGGAGCCCTCGGACAGTCGCATTACGATAACGCCGGTGGCGGTTCTCGAGTAGACGTTGATGCTTGATACGGGGGTGCGGATTATGGTACCCTCGTTGGTTATAATCATAATATCGTCGTCCTCGGCAACGGTTATGATTGCGGCGAGCTTACCCGTTTTTTCAGTGATATTCTGGCAGGTTACGCCTCTGCCGCCGCGGTTCTTCATCTGTCTGAAGTCGGAGAAGGGAGTACGCTTACCTACGCCGTTATCGGTGATGGTGAGAAGGGTCTTTTCGTCGTCTACGACTGCGACACCGACGACGTAATCGTCACCGACGAGGGTTATACCCTTAACGCCGTGGGCGGTACGGCCCATACAGCGAACGTTGTTTTCGTCGAATCTTACGGCGTTACCCTCACGGGTTGCGATAACGAGGCTTTCGTTACCTGTGGTGTGTCTTACGAAGATGAGCTCGTCGTCCTCGTCGAGATTTATAGCGATTTTACCGCCGCGTCTTTGATACTCGAACTCGGTGAGAAGGGTTCTCTTAATTACGCCGCGCTTGGTTACCATAGTGAGATACTCGCCCTCAACGTATTCGCTGACGGAGATTATCGCGGTTACCTGCTCGCCGTCCTGAAGCTCGATTATATTGACGAGGTTAGTGCCCTTTGCGGTTCTGCCTGCCTCGGGGATTCTGTACGCCTTCTTGGAGTAGACTCTGCCCTTATTCGTGAAGAAGAGAAGGTGGGAGTGGCTGTTTACGACGATTACGTCCTCGACGTAGTCGTCCTCCTTAGTAGTCATACCGATAATGCCCTTACCGCCTCTGTTCTGAGAGGTGTATACGTCGGCGCGCTGGCGCTTGATATAGCCCGTATGGCTGACGGTGATAACGCAGGTATGTCTTTCGATGAGGTCCTCGAGGTCGATTTCCTCGGTTGCCTCGCAGAGCTCGGAGCGGCGTGCGTCGCCGAACTTATTTTTAGCCTCGATGAGCTCGTTTTTAAGGATTTCCTTGATTTTATTCTCGTCCTCGAGAATGGATTTCAGCTCGGCGATTATTACCTCGAGCTTAGCGATTCTTTCCTCTACCTTCTGGCGCTCGAGGCCGGAAAGCTTACCGAGGGTCATTTCAACTATCGCCTGCGACTGTGCATCTGTGAGTCCGAAGCGATTGGAGAGATTTTCCTTTGCGGCGGGAATGGACTCGCTCTTTTTGATTATACTGATAACCTCGTCGATATTCTCGGTTGCTATGCGGTAGCCCTCGAGAATATGTATTTCGCGCTGTGCTTTATCGAGGTCGAAGCGGGTTCTGTTCTCTATTACGCTCTTCTGGAAGGAGATGTAGCGGTCGAGGACCTCTCCGAGAGAGAGGGTTTTGGGCTCGCCGCCGTCTATGACGAGCATATTTACCGAGCAGGTGTCCTGGAGCTGAGTATATTTATAGAGCTGATTGAGGATAACCTCAGCGTTGGCGTCGCGTCTGTACTCGCAGACGATTCTCATACCACCTCTGCCCGATTCGTCGCGAAGGGCGGTGATGCCCTCGATTTTCTTTTCCTTAACGAGATTTGCCATACTCTCGACGAGCATGGATTTATTAACCATATAAGGAATTTCGGTGAAGATTATACGCTTTTTGTCGTCCTGGATTTCGGCTCTTGCTCTGACGTAGATTTTGCCTCTGCCGGTTTCGTAGGCGTCGCGGATACCCTTGGAGCCGTAGATTATTGCGGCGGTGGGGAAGTCGGGGCCCTTTATGAACTGCATAAGCTCGTCAACCGTACATTCGGGGTTATCTATTCTGTAAACCGTGCCGTCGACGACCTCGGAGAGATTGTGAGGGGGGATATTGGTTGCCATACCTACGGCGATACCGACCGAGCCGTTTACGAGAAGGTTCGGGAAGCGCGAGGGAAGGACGGTGGGCTCGTCGCGAGTGTTATCGAAGTTACGGGTCATGGGGACGACCTTTTTCTCGATATCGCTCATCATAAGGTTGGCGATGCGGCTCATTCTCGCCTCGGTGTAACGGTAGGCAGCGGCGCCGTCGCCATCGACGTTACCGAAGTTACCGTGACCCTCTACGAGAGGATAGCGGAGGGAGAAGTCCTGTGCCATTCTTACCATGGTGCCGTAAACGGCGCTGTCACCGTGGGGATGGTATCTACCGAGAACGTTACCGACGGTGGTTGCGGATTTACGGAAGGGCTTTTCGTGTGTGAGATTGTCCTCGTACATAGCGTAGAGGATTCGTCTCTGTCCGGGCTTCATACCGTCTCTTACGTCGGGAAGCGCACGGGAGGTGATTACGCTCATAGAGTACTCTATGAACGACTGCTCAACCTCTTTTCGCATATCGCGGGGCTCTATTTTTTGGGACGGAAATTCTATGTCCGTGCTTTTGTAATCGTGTTCCATCTTTTTTCTTCCTTATATATCGAGGTTTTGAACGAATTTTGCGTTTTTGGAGATGAATTCGCGTCTGGGCTCAACCATATCGCCCATAAGGACGGAGAACATCTCGTCGCAGGCGATGGCGTCGTTGATATCGACCTTCAGAAGCGTACGGGTTTCGGGGTTCATAGTGGTATCCCAGAGCTGATCGGCATCCATTTCACCAAGACCCTTATATCTTTCTGATTCAACTCCCTTTACGCCGAGCTCCTCGATGTATTTATCTCTTTCCTCATCGGAGAAGGCATAGCGGAGATTTTTGCCCTTATAGACCTTATAGAGCGGGGGCTGTGCGAGGTAGACGTGACCTTCCTCGATAAGCGGACGCATATGACGGAAGAAGAAGGTCAGAAGAAGTATTCTGATGTGCGAGCCGTCGACATCGGCATCCGCCATTATTATGATTTTGCCGTAGCGGAGCTTCGCCATATCGAAGTCCTCGCCTATTCCGCAGCCGAGTGCCTGAATTATCGGAATGAGGGAGAGGTTTGAATATACCTTATCGAGTCTTGATTTTTCGACGTTGAGAACCTTACCGCGAAGGGGAAGGATTGCCTGAAAGCGGCTATCGCGGCAGTTCTTTGCCGAGCCGCCTGCGGAATCTCCCTCTACGAGATAGACCTCTGTGAGTCTTGTTTCCTTTTCGTTACAGTCTGCGAGCTTGCCGGGAAGGGTAGACACCTCAAGGACGTTCTTTCTTCTGGTGAGCTCTCTTGCCTTTCTTGCCGCCTCGCGAGCGCGGTTTGCGGCGAGGGCTTTTTCTATTATAATCTTCGCAACGGCAGGATTTTCCTCAAAGTATTCCTCAAGCTTTGCCGTTACTATCGAGTCGACGAGGGTTCTGATTTCACTGTTACCGAGCTTTGCCTTGGTCTGTGACTCAAACTGTGCGTCGGTGAGCTTTACCGAGATTATGGCAACGAGTCCCTCTCTCGCATCCTCGCCCGAAAGGCCCTTATCGTCGCCCTTTATAACGCCTGACTTTTTAGCGTAGTCGTTGATGGCGCGGGTGAGAGCCGATTTGAAGCCTGTTTCGTGGGTACCGCCCTCGATGGTGGACATATTGTTTGCGAAGGATATTATAGTTTCATTATAGCTGTCGTTATACTGCATCGCAACCTCTGCGATGGAGCCGTTCTTCTCACCCTTCATATAGATTACCTGCGGGTGAATGGGGGCGCCTCTTTTCTCGTTGTTGAGGTATTCAACGAAGGAGATTATACCGCCCTCGTAGTGAAGAATTTCTTCCCTCTCCATACCCTCACGCTTATCGGTGAGAATGATTTTAACACCTGCGTTGAGGAAGGACTGCTCTCTCATTCTGGTGAGAATGGTTTCAAAGTCAAAGACGGTTTCCTCGAATATTGTGGGGTCGGGCTTAAATCTCACGTAAAGTCCGTGGCGGTCGCCGCAATCGCCCTCACACTTGAAGGGGCGCGCAACTGCACCCTTTTCAAATCTTTCGGTATATCTGAGTCCGTCACGGCAGTTTTCAACCTCTACCCATTCGGAAAGTGCGTTTACTACCGATGCGCCGACACCGTGAAGGCCGCCCGCGATTTTATATCCCTCTCCGCCGAATTTACCGCCTGCGTGGAGTACCGTATATACTACCTCGAGGGTGGGGAGACCGAGCTTTTCATTCATACCCGAGGGGATTCCGCGGCCGTCGTCCTCAACGGAGACGCTGTTGTCCTCCCATATAGTTACCTTTATTGCGTTGCAATGTCCTGCAAGCGCCTCGTCGATGGAGTTATCGACTATCTCGTAAACGAGGTGGTGAAGTCCGCGTATAGAGGTCGTACCTATGTACATACCCGGGCGCTTTCTTACCGCTTCAAGTCCTTCAAGCACCTGAATCTGACTGTCGTCATAGCCTGTGCCTTCTACTTTTTCTATCATTTCGTTTTCGCTCATTTTGTTACTCTCCCAAACCTTTTATTTCTCCGTCGAGCCTTTGCTTAAGTCCTACGGATGATATTCTCGAAAGCTTTATTTTGTATTTACCTTTTTCGCGGCAGACGATAAAGCTTCGCGGCAGGTCAAAGTCGGTGTATTCGACGTTGCCTTCCTTTTCGTTTTTATTTACGTATTTTTTCGTTACCTTTGAGACGGTGGCGGTATCGAGGTCGAAGATGCCGATTATATTCTCGTCCTTTATACTCACGCCGTTGCCTATGTGTAGATACATCAGCCTTCAAGCCCCCTGTATTCTCCGCCTGTTACCTCTATTATTTTTTCTGCGGGGATTTTTCCAAAATCGGATTCGCACGTGGTGATTATTATCTGCTTTTTGCCCACCTCGGAGAGCACGTACTCTCTGCGCCCCTCGTCAAGCTCCGAGAGGACGTCGTCGAAGAGGTATACGGGGTATTCGCCCGATATTTCACGGCAAACCTCGCCCTCTGCAAGCTTTAAGGCAAGGGCGGCGGAGCGCTGCTGCCCCTGTGAGCCGAAGGAGCGTGCGCTTATGCCGTTTATCAGTATTTCCATATCGTCTCTGTGTGGACCGTAGAGGCTCGTTCCCACTATTTTTTCTCTGTCAAGCTCGCGCGTGAATACCTCAAAATATTTTTCCTTTATCGCGCGCGCGTCGGAAAGCTCCCCGTCTATATCGCTCTTATAGCTGAGCGAGAGGCTCTCCTCGCCCGAGGACATATCTCGTATAACCGCGTTTGCATACAGCTCGAGCTTTTTTATGTAATCCTTACGCCTTAAATAGATTTGTGCGGCGTATTCAGCCATTGAGCGCGACCAGCTCTCAAGCTCTCTTGCATCAACGTAGTTGCCTTTTGAGGCGCTTTTCAAGAGGTGGTTTCGGTTTTCAAGGGCTATTTTGTATTTTGAATAATCGTCGACGTAAATTCCGTAGCACTGGCTTATGGCAACGTTTAAAAACGCGCGTCTTTGCTCGGGGCTGTCCTTCACTATACCGAGGTCGTCGGGATAGAAGAGCACAGCGCGGAAGCTGCCTATCATTTCCTTGGCGCTTTTCAGGTTATAACCGTTCTTGCGGCGGCGGCGCTCGCGCCCGTAATGAGCGTATTCGAGAGTGTGCTCACCGTCACCGTCGGAGTATTCTATATATATTCTGAAGCCTTCCTTACCGAAAAAGAGAAGCTCCTTGTCCTCCTTCGCTCTGAAGGATTTGCCTCTGGCGAAGATATATATGCCCTCGACGGCATTGGTTTTCCCCTGTGCGTTGTTGCCGTAAAGCAGATTTACTCCGGGAAGAAAGGATATATCACATTTTTCGATATTCCTGAAGTTCTCGGCGCAAAACCTTTTTAATATCATTGGTCATTCATTCTTACGGGGAGTATCATATAGAAGTAGTCAAACTCTCCGTCGTCCCTGTCAGCGGGCTCGATGGTTATAGCGTGGGTGGGGGATTTGAGGGAAATCTTAATCTGCTCGCCGTCTGCCACTCTTACGCTGTTGATAAGGAAGCGGCAGTTGAAGGCTATCTCGATGTCTCCGCCCTCCTGAACGCAGTCCATCTCGTCGGATACGCGTCCGTTAACCGAGGTAGAGGTGAGGGTGAGGAGCTGGTCCTCGATTTTAAGCTTTACGTAGCTTCTTCCGCTACCCTGAATTTTTTCCTCTGCGATAATATTTGCTCTCTCAAGTCCGGAGAGGAGTCTGTCCTTATCGACTACGACGAATATATCGTTGTCCTTGGGAACTATTCTCTTGTAATCTATGTATTCGCTGTCTATTGTTCTGGTGAAGAAGATTATATCGTCGCACTTGATTATAGCGTGCTTTCTGGTGAGGTAGAAGCGGCACTTAAATTCGTCGTCGGTGGGAAGAATTTTCACAATTTCGGAGAGTGCGTGGCCGGGGATAATGAAGGAGTGCTCAAACTCGGCGGAGCCGTCGCCCTCGGTGGAATATACCTCACAGCTTACCTTACACTTTGAGAGGGTGTAGTTATCGCAGGAGACTACCTCCATCTCTCCGTTTCTTATCTTGAAGAACGCACCTGTGAGCATAACTCTGTTATCCTGCACTGCTACCGAGTGGGAGACCTTACCGATTATAGTTCTGAGTGTCTGCGAGCTTACCTCAAAGCCGCGGTCGGAAATAAGCTCGGGAAGGTTGGGGAAGTCCTCGCCTCTTGTGGCGAACATTGAGAAGCTTGCCTTACCGCAGGTGATGATGCAGTTGAGCTTTTCGTTCACCTCTATTGTGAGCTCGTCCTCAGGGAGAACTCTTACGGTCTGATAAAGTCTTTGAGCGTTTATGATGAAGCGTCCCTCCTCCTCAATGGAGATGGGGTCGAAGGTAGCTCTGACGCCCTTATTCATATCGTAGGTGGATATTCTTATTTTGCCGTTATCGAGCGTTTCGATAAGGACGCCCTCGATAGAGGTTATGGTATTTTTATTGGAAACCGTTCCCATAGCGGGAGTGAGTACGTTTAAAAGGGTGGATTTCGAAGCGGTGAATTTCATTTTTGTTCTCTCTTTCTGTTTTTAGTGGTGCCGTAGGCGCTTTATGAAACAAACTAAACGTTATATACGGTAGGTGTAGTAGTAATAGGGGGTGTTGAAAAGTAGGGAAAGTGGGTGGAAGCCCCGTGGGATATAGGGTTTTGGGGTGAAAATTATCCACAGGGGGAGTGTTAGATTGTGTTGAAAGCGTGGTGAATTTTTTTAACAGGTTTATGAACAGGATTTCAACACGCTTTTGAACATAGTTTTAAACATATTTTTCAACAGGGTTATCAGCTTTTTACTTCTCTTATAATCTTGTTGACGTCGGACTCGTAATTCTTTTTGGTTTTTATATTTATCTCAACCTTATTGATGGAGAACATAATAGTTGAGTGATCTCTGCCGAGGATGGCACCAATCTTCTTATAAGGAAGGTCGGTGAGCTTTTTGATTATGAAGGCGGCGACGTGACGGGCGTTTGCCACGTTGTCGGTTTTTTTCTTCGACATAATGTCCTCGACGGTGACGCCGTAGTATTTCGCCGTGACGGCTATTATTTTCTCAACGAGGGCGTCGGTGGGAATGTTGCCGGGGTCGATAACCGAGATAACCTCGTCGATGTTTTCCTTGGTTACAGGCTCTCTTGTGATGCCCTGCATCATTTTGAGGCGCTTGAGTGCGCCCTCTATCTGACGGATGTCGTGCTGGAGCCTTTCCGCCATATAGTTGACGAGCTCGGGGCTTATTTCAAGGCCTATCTGGGTTGCCTTCTGATTGATTATGGCGGTGCGGAGCTCAAAGCTGGGCTTCTGCACGTCGGCGAGCATACTTCCCTCAAATCTCGTTCTGAGTCTGTCCTCGAGGGGCTTTATCTCCTTGGGGGGACGGTCAGAGGTGAGAATTATCTGCTTGCCCGACTCGTAAAGAGCCGAGAAGGTGTGGAAGAACTCCTCCTGCGTGGACTCCTTGCCCGCTATGAACTGTATATCGTCTATGAGAAGGACGTCTGCCGTTCTGTACTTATTTTTAAAGGCTGCGGTATCGCCGCAACGGATAGCCTCGATAAGCTCGTTTATGAAGTCCTCACTTTTGCGGTAGACTATCGAGAGCTTCGGGTGGTTTTTCTTTATGTAATTGATTATTGCGTAGAGCAGGTGGGTTTTACCGAGGCCCGAGTTACCGTAAATGAAAAGCGGGTTATAGCTGAAGTCGTTAGAGATGGGTGCGGGCTCCATTGCTACGGCGAGGCAGGCGGCTCTTGCAAATTTGTTCGAGGCGCCCTCGATAAAGTTGTCGAAGGTGTACTCGGAGAGCACGCTTTTACCGCTCTTATCGTCCTCGAGAAAGCTGTTTATCTGCTTTTCTCTTTCGTCCGCCTCGCGTCTTTGCGCTTCGGTGGGACGGGGGATTTCGATTGCCGAGGCATCTTCGATGCCTTCGTTATTTTCGGTGGAGATTATTTCTATTTCCATTTCAAAGCCGATTGCCTCGACGAGTGCCTCGGATATTATCGGCTTATATTTGCTTGCAAGAAATTTTTGTCTTAAATTTGAGGGGGTGGTGAACACGGCCTTTTCCTCATCGAGCGAGGCGAGCTGAAAGCCGCCAAACCATATTTTGAACGATGGATTATTGAATTTTTCGCTTATGTAGTCGAGAATTATGCCGGTGATTTCGTTAAGGTCTTCGTTCATTTTTAGCCTCCGTTTCTTCTTTTTTTAGTCGTAATTTTTGAAAAAAGGGCGCAATTCACCCTTAATAAGTATATTTATACTTATTATAGCATATAAATCACCAAAAATCAATGAAAAATACACGATTCCGTAAAAATATTTTAAAATAACGGAATCGTGTATTGGGGCGGCTTCGGGTCAGAGCCTTTTCGATTTTCCCTTGAAGAAAAGAGAGGCGACAAAGCCGCAGAGGAGCGCCGCGTTAACACCTGCGCTCATAGAGGTGACGGGGCCCTTGATTACACCCCAGAGCCCCTCGGCGTCGACCGCCTCCTTAACGCCGCGGGCGACCGCGCCGCCGAAGCCGACGAGGGGCAGGGTGATTCCCGCACCTGCGAGCTTCACGAGGGGCTCATAGAGCCCGACGGCACCGACACCGACGCCTACGGTGACGTAGAGGACGAGAATTTTGGCGGGGGTGAGCGCGGTTTTGTCTATGAGAATTTGAGCTATGGCGCACAGGGCGCCGCCTACGATAAAGGCAAAAATCAGCTTTAAGAGCATAAATATCTCCGTTCTTTTAAAATTTGGTGGCGGTTATTCGGCGTCGGAGCAAATATTTATAACGGGGGCGATACCGAGTATGGAGTTGCCCTGAAGGACGCTCTGTGGGTTCATAAGCGCGCCGGTTGAGAGAAATAGGATATTTTTGAGCCTGCCCGACTCGAGCATGGGGAGAAAGTGGGCGGCGAGGACCGATGCTGAGCAGCCGCAGCCCGAGGCACCCGAGTGAAGATTTTTCTTTTCAAAGGAATAAAGGAGCTTACCGCAATCGGTGTGGATATGCTCGGCGCCGGGGATTTCCTTCGTGAAGAGCTCGCAGAGGATATCCGAGCCGACGGCGCCGAGGTCGCCCGTGATTATGCGGTCATAGTCGGAGAGGGGCTTGCCTGCGAGGGAGAGATAGGTATATACCGAGTCGAAGGCGGCGCGAGCCATGGCGGCGCCCATATTGGCACCGTCCTTGGTAAGACCGTCGACGATTTTGCCGAGCATAACGTTATTGACGAAAACGTTTTTGCCTGCTGTTTTATTTTTTGAGAGAATGAAAGAGCCTGCGGCGGTTGCCGTCCACTGAGCCGAGGGGGCGCGTTGCGCGCCGTATTCAACAGGGGTTCTGAACTGGCGCTCGGCGGCGGAGTTATGAGAGGTGGTGACGGTTGCGCCGAGTGAGAGCTCGCCCGAGGAGAGAAGGACGGAGAGAAGAAGGAGAGCCTCGGTGCAGGTTGAGCAGGCGGAGTAGAGCCCGACGTAGGGAATGCCGAAGGTATAGAGTCCGCCCGAGGATGCGACGCACTGATTCTCAAGGTCGCCTGCGAGAAGGACGTCGAGCGAGGATTCGGCGAGGGCGGCTTTTTTGAGAGCAATATTGAGGGATATTCTGCCCATTTCGCTTTCTGCTGCCTCCCAGCTCTCCATACCGAAGAGGTCGGAGTCGTCGCACAAATCAAAGCTTTCGCCGAGGGGGCCGCGGCGCTCCTCATAACCGCCGACAGCCGCAGAGGAGAGAAAATAGGGTTTATTTGACAAATTTATAATTTTTCGCATAAGGTGTACCCCGTGTTACTTTTTTAAAGGAATAAAGTGGTTAAAAAGTAAACAAAACCGTACACCGTGCCGCTTATTGCGGCAAAGAGGATTACAGGACCTGCTACCGTGAAGATTTTGCTTCCTACGCCGCTTACGTAGCCCTCGGTGCGAGTGTCGATAGCCGCGGCGGTAACAGAGTTTGAAAATCCGGTGACTGGGACGAGGGTGCCGGCGAAGATGACGTTTGAAATTTTATCAAAGGCACCGAGGGCGGTGAGTGCGGCGGCGATAAAGATAAATGTGAGGGTGACGAGCAGGTAGGCATCGCGCTCTATGGTGCCGAGATTCATATAGAGCGTAGCTAGCAGCTCTCCCAAAAGGCAGACGGCACCCCCTCCGATGAAGGCGCGGACTGAGTGATTGAGGGTGTCGGATTTCGGTGCGTGCTTATCCGAGAGGCTTGAATACTTTTTGTTTAATTCCATAACAATTCCTAAACTGTTTTTTTGATTATCTTATCCTCTTTTTCGGAAAATATTACTTTTACTATTGATTATTTGCTTTTTCCGTGATAAAATATTTTTATAATAAAAAGGAAGGGATGTGAGAATATGCACGAGAATGAGGACTCCTTTAACGCCTATCAGGAAAATAAAGAAGATTTGGACAATGCGTACAGTATCTACACCGAAAAGGGAAAGCCCAAGAAAATGGGGTGGTCGATAGTTTCTATGATTCTGGGTATTCTCTCGCTTACCCTTACCTCATTTGGCTGGGTGGCACTGATATTAGGCGTGCTTGCGATAATTTTTTCGGTTATTGCGAGGGCGAAGCTCGGCTATTTCAACGGATTTGCTATTGCGGGACTTATAACCGGAATTTTCGGCACGGTTTTCGGCATTGCGGCGATAGTTATAGAGATTTTTGCGCCGCAGATTCTGGAAAGACTTGCGGAGCTTTTGGGCGATATGTCAGACGAGCTGCCCGATGAGCTACCCGATACCAACAGCGGCATATAAAAGAAAAAGGCTTACAGCGATACAAACTAAAAAAGAAAAAACCGATTTTCGTGGGAAAATCGGTTTTTTTGCGTAATAAGTCGAAAAATCAGATATTTAAGAGGATTTTTTCAACTGCCGCGAGAGCCTCGGGGATTTTATCGAGGTCGCGACCGCCGCTCATTGCGCTATCGGGGCGTCCGCCGCCCTTACCGCCGCAAATAGCGGAGATTTCTTTAAGGATATTGCCTGCGTGGGCTCCTGCCTTGACGGCATCGGCGCCTGCGGCGGCAACAAAGTTGAGCTTGTCGCCCGATACGGCGGCAAATACTGCGACGCCGGTCGGGAATTTAGCCTTGAAGGTGTCGCAAAGGCCGCGTGCCTCGTCGGGACGGGCATCAATTTTTGCGGTGAGGAGCTTGAAGGAGCCGACCTCTTTTACGTCGTCGAGAAGAGATGCGGATTTCATTTCGGAAATTTTGGAGTTTGCGCTGTCGAGCTGGCGGCGGAGCTCCTTTATATCCGATTGAAGCGAGGCAGCCTTTTTGGCGATTGAATGAACGTCGGGGGTTTTGAGCTCTTTTGCGGTTTCCTTGATGAGAGAATCCTTTTCCTCAAGGAGAGCGAGGACGCCGAGGCCCGTGGTGCCTTCAATTCTTCTGACGCCTGCGGCGACAGAGGTTTCGGAGATGATTTTGAAAAGACCGATTTCGCCCGTGGAGCTAACGTGAGTACCGCCGCAGAGCTCGGTTGAGGAGCCGATTTTTACGACTCTTACCTCGCTTCCGTACTTTTCACCGAAGAGTGCCATAGCGCCCATTTTCTTGGCGGTCACGGGATCGGTGACAACGGTTTCACAGCCGACTGCCGAGAGAATTTCGGCGTTGACGGCGGCTTCTACCTTCGATATTTCGTCGGGGGTCATTGCCGCGAGGTGAGTGAAGTCGAAGCGGACTCTGTGCTCGTCCACGTAGGAGCCTGCCTGCTCGACGTGGGTGCCGAGGATTTTGCGCAGGGCGGACTGAAGAAGGTGAGCCGCGGAGTGATTTCTTCTTATGGAATTGCGTCTTTCGACGTCGATTTTGAGGGTTACCTTATCTCCTACGGAGATAGGGGAATCGAGGGTGATTTCGTGGATATAGATGCCGTTCGTTTTCTTCGTGTCGGTGACTGTGCCGACACCGAGGACCGTACCCGTGTCGCCAACCTGGCCGCCGCCCTCGCCGTAAAATACGGTGGTGTCGAAGATTACGGAGCATTCGCCCTCACCTGCGGTGCTGACGGATTCGTTTTCTGCGATGATGGAGATAACGGTTGCCTCGCATTCGTTTTTCTCGTAGCCGAGGAATACTGTGGGGGCGAGGTTTTCAAGAACGTTTTTCGAGGAGTCGGACCAGCCCGAGATATTACCTCTTGCGGCTCTTGCGCGCTGTTTTTGCTCGTCCATAAGAGCTTTGAACTCGTTCTCGTCAACCGA
This sequence comes from Clostridia bacterium, assembly GCA_017471825.1. Taxonomy (GTDB): domain Bacteria; phylum Bacillota; class Clostridia; order Oscillospirales; family CAG-272; genus UBA1740. Next base: position 134,647 of record JAFURQ010000007.1, on the reverse strand, counting down.
GAGTCCGCTTTCCTCCGCGATTTCGCGCGTGAGGTCGGGCGGGAAGCCGAAGGTATCGTAGAGCTTGAAGGCGTCGGCGCCGCTTATTACGGATTTGCCCTCGCTCTTTGCGCTTGAAATTATCTCGGAGAGGATACCGAGGCCTGCGTCGATGGTGGCGTTGAAGCGCTCCTCCTCGAGAAGAACTACCTTAAGGATATAATCGTGCTTGTCGAGAAGCTCGGGGTAGGCGCCTGCGTTTTGCTCTATAACAATCTCACAGAGCTCGACGAGGAATTTGCGGTCGATGCCGAGGAGCTTACCGTGGCGGCAGGCGCGGCGAATGATTCTGCGAAGGACGTAGCCGCGTCCCTCATTTGAGGGAATTACGCCGTCGGAAATCATAAAGGTAGAGCTTCTGACGTGGTCGGTGATAACGCGGATGGAAACGTCGTCGTCGCGGTCCACACCGTATTTCTTGCCCGCTATTGAGCAGACGGTGTCGAGAAGGCGGCGTACGGTGTCAACCTCGAAGAGATTGTCTACGCCCTGCATAACGCACGCAAGACGCTCAAGACCCATACCCGTGTCAATATTTTTGTTGGCGAGCTCGGTATAATTGCCGTTGCCGTCGTTGTTGAACTGAGAGAAAACGTTGTTCCAGATTTCCATAAATCTGTCGCAGTCACAGCCCGGCTTACAGTCGGGGGAGCCGCATCCGTACTTGATGCCTCTGTCGAAATATATCTCCGAGCAGGGACCGCAGGGACCTGTGCCGTGCTCCCAGAAGTTATCTGCCTTGCCGAGTCTTACGATATGAGCCTCGGGAACGCCGATTTTATCGCGCCAGATGGCGTAAGCCTCGTCGTCCTTTTCATAGACGGACGGCCAGAGAAGGTCGCCGGGGATTTCAAGCGCTTCGGTGAGAAATTCCCACGCCCACGGAATAGCCTCCTCCTTAAAGTAGTCGCCGAAGGAGAAGTTGCCGAGCATTTCAAAATAGGTGCCGTGACGGGCGGTGTGTCCGACTCTTTCGAGGTCGGGGGTTCTTATACATTTCTGGCAGGTGCAGACGCGGTTGCGAGGGGGGATTTCCTCACCCGTGAAGTATTTCTTCATAGGTGCCATACCCGAATTGATAAGAAGAAGGGATTTATCGTTGTTGGGAACGAGGGAGAAGCTACCGAGTCTAAGGTGTCCCTTGCTCTCGAAGAAGGAGAGAAATTTTTCTCTCAAATCGTTAAGTGAAGTCCATTTCATTGTTTTTTCCTCCGTATGTCGACGGCTTATTTTACATACTCGTCGAAGGGTGATATATTGCCGACGAACATCGGCTTGACGTTAAAGGTGAAGTTTATTTCGTTTTCCGAAATTCTGTATTCGGGCAAAAGCTCGGGGCCGCAGGATGCCGAGCCAATACCTGCGTTGCGGTAATCTATTATTACCGTTGTATCGCGGTCGGGGGTGAGCTCGAAGCTGTGTGCGGTTTCGGTCAGATTTTCGGGGGTGTAGTGAGATGCGGAGAGTGAAAATTTATCCGCGGAGAAATAGAGCCCCTGACCGTAGACGAAGGACACGTCGGCGAAGCGGCAGCCGTAGTGAGCGCCGTTCTCCTGCGGACGTATATAGTCCTCGAAATTGTCGGTTACGGTTGTTTTGTAGAGCCCGATTTTTGAAGCGAGGCGCTTATCCTCGTAGGATTCCATAGGCCCGTATCCGAAGTAGCGGAGATTTTCCGCGCCCTCGGGCATAGAAAGGCGGAAGCCGAAGCGGGGAAGGGGCGGAAGTCCCTCACGCACTTTTGCGTGGCAGGCGATGCCTATGCCGCGTCCCTCGGAGAAGGTGTACTCAATCCTCAGCTTTGCGATAGGCTCGTATGCAGGGGCGCCGAGGTTGATTTTGGCAAAAATCTTTACACAACCGTCGGACTCCATATCCTTTGCGCGAAGGTCGGCAAGATAGGTTGTCGCCCTATCGTAGAAATGCGCGTACCATTCACGCTTGATTTTTCTGTCGTTATCGGTGGGGGCGCGCCAGAGGGTAGGAGTTATGGGAGAGGAGAGCATTTCCTTGCCCTCGCTCACGATGCTCTCGATAAGTCCTGACGTTTTGCCGACTCTGACAGCGGTTTCGCCTACCGTTACGACGTAGGCATCAAGCTCCTCGTGCAGCGATGCGCCGCGGTGCTGGTAGCTCGATTTCATATCCGAGGATATAACGAACTGCTCGCTTGCGACCTCGTAGCCGATGGGCGCCCAAGGGGTTGCGACGTTCTGGTTGATAAATATATTGAGGGTTGTAAATTCACACGGGTTGGCATCAATTCGGTATGTCCTTGATTTACCGGGGGCTATCGAAAGCTCGCCGACGGTGCCCGATTTTATAATCCTACCGCATCTTTCGACGGTGTAGGAGAGGGTGAGGTCGTCGAGGCTTCTGAAGTGCCTGCGGCTCTTTACCGTGAGTCTGCCTTCCTTATAGGAGAGCTCGACGGGGCGGTAAGCCTCCTTTACCTCGAGCATACCCGTATGAATGCGCCTGTCGGGGTAAACAAGACCGTCAACGCAGAAGTTGGAGAAGTGGGGGAACTCGCCCGAATCTCCGCCGTAGATATACTGCGGTGCGGTGTAGCGGTGCTCACCCGTTGCAACCGAGTGGTCGGTGTATTCCCATATACAGCCGCCGAGGAAGCAGTCGTATTTATACATAAGCTCAACGTATTTTCCCACGTCGCCGGGGCCGTTGCCCATAGCGTGAGAGTATTCGCAAAGAAAAACGGGAAATTTGTTTTTCTTTGATTTCAGGAATCTTTCCTCAAGCTCGGCGAGGGGCAGATACATTCTGGATTCAAGCTCAATATACGAGCGGTATATCTCGGGGTCGACGTTATTGAAGCTGCCGCTGTTTCTTTCATTTTCAACGTGAGATGCTCTGCGCGCCTCGTCTTCAATATGTATTATTCTCGATTTATCCTTGGATTTAAGGTATTCGTACTGCGCTTTGTGATTTATTCCTGCGCCGCATTCGTTGCCGACAGACCACATTATTATAGAGGGGTGGTTTTTGTCGCGCTCGTACATACGCTCGGTGCGGTCGAGGAATGCCGCCTGCCATGCAGGGTCGTCGGTTATCGGGGGATGGTCGCGGTAGATATCGACACCGTGACACTCGACGTCTGCCTCGTCACACATATAAAGTCCGTATTTATCACACAGCTCGGCAAAGCGGGGGTCGTTGGGGTAGTGGCTGGTGCGGACGGTGTTTATATTGTGCGCCTTGATTATCATTACGTCACGGAGCATATGCTCGTAGGGGGTGGCGTGACCGAGGACGGGGTGGCTGTCGTGGCGGTTAACACCCTTTAGCTTCACCTTGCGTCCGTTTATATATGCTATTCTGCCGCGGATTTCTATTTTTCTTACGCCAACGGCAAGTCTTATTACCTCACTGCCTGCGTAAATTTCAAGCGCGTAGAGGTAGGGGTCCTCGTCGCTCCAGAGCCTCGGATTTTCAAGCGTGGCAATATGCAGGACGGAGCCCGTGTAAATTTTTTTGCGATTTTCGGCAAGAATTTTACCGTCTGCATCAAGAAGCTTATAGCTGATATCAAGAGGCTCTGTGGTCTTGAAGCCCGCACATACCTCGGCGATAGAAAAATCGTCGCTCGGCTCGGCGGTGAGGTGAACGTCGTCGATGCGTGCCTTGTCTCTTATGAGCAGATATACCTCGCGGAAGATGCCCGAGGCGCGAAACATATCCTGATCCTCGAGGTAGGAGCCGTCGCACCATTTTACAACGAGAAGAGTTACGTTGTTTTTGCCCGGGCGAAGAATGGGTGTGACGTTGAACTCGCTCGTCATATGGCTGACCTGGCTGTAGCCTGCAAATTCGCCGTTGACAAAGAGGTAGAAGCAGGAGTCAACGCCCTCGAAATTAAGCATTATTTCCTTGTCGGAGAGTCCGCGGTCGAGGGTAAAGTCGCGCGAGTAGAGCGCGGCGGGGTTCATAGCGGGGACGTTCGGGGGATCCATCGGGAAGGGGTAATCAACGTTGGTATATTGGGGAACGTCGTAGCCGCGTCCGATGCTGTACTGCCAGTTTGACGGTACGTCCATTTTTTCGGTGTATTCGATTTTCTCGCTTCTCGGGTCGGGGACGAGATTGACGCTCGGGTAAAATTTGAAATCCCAGGAGCCGCAAAGAGATTTGAAATATGGCGAGGCGGCGCGTGCGCCTGTGGCGGCGGCCTTTGCCGTCGCGTAGGGTATGAAATATGAGCGAGGCGCTTCACAGCCTACGTGAAGGGTTGACAGATCCTTGTGGTAGTCCTTGATTCCAAATGGCATTTTCAAATCCTCTCAATCATCGTTTTTCGTTATTTTGCTTTGGCGCTTACGTCGCCAGAAATATATCTTTTTTTATTTCCGTTTTCATCTGAGGTAATGAGGGCGTAATCGGCGTCGACGTCGGTGACGGTCTCGGTGAAGGTGCCGCTAGGTGTTATTATCTCGGCGAGTCTATCCGAAAGTGCGGAGAGCGAGCGGTATTCATTGAGGGTGGCGTCGGTGCCTATTTCGCCGATTTTTGCGAAAAATTCCTCGCATATCAGGTCGGTTAGCTCGCGAGGGGAGATGTTGATTCCCTCCTCGTCAAGCGAGGTCATACGCGCGGCAACCTCGGGGGAGTGCTGCGCTTTTTTCGTGTTTATGCCTATTCCGACTATGGCGTAGGCGAGCCTACCGTTTTCGTCAACTGCACCCTCGGTGAGAATGCCTGCGAGCTTTTTGTCATTCACGGTGAGGTCGTTTACCCATTTGATTTTCGCGGTGCGGAGCATAAGGCGGTGGAGCACACGGCAGACGCATACTGCCGAAAAGCCCGTGATTTTTCCCGAATCGGTGGCAAAAAGCTCGGGATAGAAGAGTATGCTTATATACGCGCCCGCATCCGCAGGTGACTCGAAACCGCGCCCGCGCGTGCCTCTGCCCGCGCTCTGCGCGCGCGCAAAGAATATCGCGGGGGACTTGTCCTCCGCAGGTCGATTTTTGGCAAATAATTTCGCACGGGTGTTGGTTGAGTCGGTATTTTCGTACTCAAACAGCCTTATATTTTGTAAACCTACATTTACAAAGTTTTCTATATATTCCGGATTTTGCATATACATCTCCGCATAAAAGCATCTTATGATATTTTATCACAAAGAATTATGATTGTCAATCGCTTGCCGAGATGTTTTTGGTGCGGTGAATAAAAAATGTAAAAATGAGGAAAAATTTACAAAAAAGCGGCGGAAGGGCGAGTGGGAAAATGCGGTTGACGGACGATTACGGTGAGAATATAAAAATGATGTCGGGGCTCTTGCGAGTCGGCGAGAGCTTTGACCTTATAGAGCGGCGGCTTGCGGTGCAGGACAAGCAGATGACCTTTTATTATATTGATGGGTTTGTGAAGGACGGCGAGCTTCAGAGGGTTATGCAGACCTTTCTTTCCTTGAAGGAATTAGGGGATGCGCCATACACCGAGAGGCGATTGCCGTACGTTGAGGTTGAGGTTGTCAGGGATGTAGAGAAGATAGTGACGGCGGTGCTTTCAGGGCAGACTGCGCTTTTCGCCGAGACGTTCGGGCAAGAGGCGATACTTATTGATTTGCGCACCTATCCTGCGCGTAGCATAAGCGAGCCCGACAGCGACAGGGTTATGAACGGGTCGCACGACGGGTTTGTGGAGACGCTTGTTATGAATACGGCGCTGATACGGCGAAGGGTGCGCGACACGCGGCTGACAATGCGGCACTTCAACATTGGCGGCTCCTCGCGGACGGATATTGTGGTTTGCTATATGGACGGAGTTGCCGACGAGAGGGTGGTATCGGGGGTTTGCGAGAGGATAAGCGCGCTTTCGCCGAAATCGCTGACGCTTGGGTTTCAGAGCCTTGCCGAATCGCTGATACGGCGCGGCTGGTACAACCCGTTCCCGAAGATCAGGACGACAGAGCGTCCCGACACTGCGGCGGCACAGGTGCTCGAGGGGAGTGTGCTCGTAATTTGTGACACGGCCCCCCAGGTTATGATACTTCCGACCTCGATTTTCGATTATTTACAGCAGACGGACGATTATTATTTTCCGCCGCTTACGGGAACGTATTTGAGAATCGTTCGCACGCTTATTTTACTGCTTTCGGTGGTGGCGACGCCACTTTGGTATTTGTATCTTGAGTATGCCGACGTGCTTCCTGCGGCACTGAGGTTTTTGATACCCGACGACCACGGGGCACTGCCGATAATTCTTCAGCTTTTGCTCGTTGAGGTGGCTCTTGACGGACTTAAGATAGCCTCGATGAACACGCCCGATATGCTGTCGAACTCGCTTTCGATAGTGGGGGCGCTTTTGCTCGGCGATTTTGCGGTTGAGGTGGGGTGGCTTTCGTCCGACGTAATTCTTTATATGGCTTTTGTGGCGATTGCGAGCTTTGCGCAGCAGAACAACGAGCTTGGATATGCCTTTAAGTTTATGAGGGTGATAACGCTTATTCTCACGGCACTGCTCGGCGTGTGGGGATTTGTGCTCGGTATGGTGATATTTTGCGTGCTTGTGGCGACGAACAGGACGCTTCTCGGGCACGGGTATCTTTATCCGCTTATTCCCTTTAATTTCAAGGCTATGCGGCGGTTGCTTTTCAGGGAAAAGAAGTCTGACTTTGAGGAAAACGCACAGAAAAAATCTTAACAAAATTAAAATTTTAAAAATGGGGGTTGAAAATGTCGGCAAAATATAGTAAAATGTTTACTAGCGAACAAGACTATAGAAAGGCGGTGGCTTCCGTGGGAAAAAGAATAAACGAGCATTTTCTTTCGAGCTATATGGAGCTTGACAAGGATCTGTGCGAAAAATTCGGCGTTACCACAGGCGGTGTGACTGAATATATCAACAGACTCAATAACGCGCGCTTTGCCCCCGGCAGAGATAACGTTCTTCCGCGTCTTGTGCGTTATAGAAATATAAGGAACAAGTTTGCACACGAGGTCGGCGCTATTCGCCGCGTTGACGAGATTACGAAGGTTGACGTCAACTGGATACGCTCGTTCAACCGTGACGTTATACGCAAAAGGGATCCGATATCGGAGTATCTGAAGAAGGCGCGCAAGTATGCACGCAGAAAGAAGATGCGCGCGGTTATCTGGATAGTTCTCGTGGCGGTGCTTATTGTGCTTGGTGTGCTCTTGTATTTTGCAATAGCTTAATATGTTTGCTTGCTATCACACTCATACCGCGCGGTGTCATCACGCGGAGGGAACAGATGAAGAATACGTAAAGGTAGCGATAGCCGAGGGTGTCAGAGTCCTCGGCTTTTCTGACCATGCGCCGATGCCGTATCCTAACGGGTACGAGTCCTACTATAAGATGAGGCTCGACGAGCTTGGCGAATACTGTGAGTCGGTGCTGTCGCTACGCGAAAAATATGCGGGGCAGATAGAGATACGGCTCGGGCTTGAGACCGAGTATTATCCCGAGCTCTTTGAGGCGTCGCTCGACGTGTGGCGTCGGTATCCGATAGAGTATCTGATACTCGGTCAGCACTGGGTTGACGGTGAGACCTGCGAGCTGCCGGATCCGTCGTCGTTTGGCGGAAAGGACGGCACCCGTGTAACAAAATACGTCGACAGAGTGATTGAGGCGATGCGGACCGGGCGCATAACGTACGTGGCGCATCCCGACCTTATAAATTACACGGGAGATGATGAAAAATTCTTCCGAGGTGAGATGGGGCGGCTGATTTGCGAGTCTATGCGGCTCGGAATGCCGCTTGAATATAATTTGCTCGGGCAGTCGGGCAGAAGAAGCTACCCGAATCCCGTTTTTTGGGAAGAGGCGGGAAAGCTTGGTGCGACGGCGATATTAGGCTGTGATGCGCACACACCGGACAGGGTTGCGAAGCGTTGCGAGATTGCCGAGGCGGAGGAGTTTCTCCGTCGGTGCGGCGTTCGCATAACAGACAGGGTTGAGCTGATTAACCCATTTAAATAAAAAAACACGGTTTGTTGAAACCGTGTTTTTTGTTTAGTAGCCGATTTGTACGGCTAAAAGAAGGAGTCCTACCGTGAGGGCGAAGATTATGAGCTGGAGCTTCCAGGTCCACCTTACCCATTTGCCGTACGACACGTTTGCCATAGAGAGTCCGATGAGGAGGACGGGGTTGGTCGGCATTATCATATCGGTGAAGCCGTCGGCTATGCAGTAGGTTAATATAACTACGTTGGGGGAGATGCCGAGGGCGGAGCAGATGGGGAGAATTATCGGCATTATGAGAATGATTTTTGCAGATGCGGAGCCGATGAATATTTGTAAAAAGAGGATAAGCGCGTAGACGAGGATTATGGAGATAAATTTGTTTTTACCGTCGAGGAAGTCGATGACTCCGCTCATAAGGGTGTCGAGGATTCCGCTCTCGGTCATAACGAGCTTGACAGACGATGCGAGGGCTATCAGAACGACGGCAGGGAGCATCGAGAGTGCGCCGCTTAGCATATATGATGCGACCTTGGATTTTTTGTCGGTGACGAGGAGTCCCGAGATTATTCCGCCGACGAGGAAGCTGACCGAGAGGAGCGGAATTGCGAGGCCGGAAATTGCGCGCACGCTTGCTATGAGAATGAGAAGGACGAGCTGGACTGCGAAAAAGATTACGAAAACCTTGAAGATTTTTTTGTCGCCCTCGCTTTCCTCGTAGCTATCGAGGGAGAGGGTTGCGCGTTTTTCGTTATCTATGGCGTAGGTGAGAGATTTTTGCGGGTCCTTTTTGATTTTTGCGACGTGGGCGAGAAGAAATCCGCCGACGAGGATATAGACTACGGCAAAAAACACGATGCGGAGCCAGGCGCCGTCGAGGACGTAGGTTCCCGCGATGCTTGAGGCAAGTCCGACGGAGAAGGGGTTCGTTATAGCGGCGGAGAAGCCGAAGCAGGCGCCGAGCATACAGATTCCGACACCCGTGAGGGTATCGAGCTTCATTGACAGCATAAAGACCACGACGAGCGGCAAAAGCGTTACGAGCTCCTCGAACATACCGAAAAAGCTGCCGAAGAGCATAAAGAAGAGCAACGTGATGCAGACGACGAGGTTGGTTTTTGAGGAGAAGCTGCGGACGGTTTTGCCGAGGATGACTCGGATGCCGCCTGTTTTTTCGATCAGGTTAAACACTCCGCTCATAATGAGAAGGAAGATGCTTATCATTATTATCGTAAGGGCGTCGTCGGAGGCGAAAACTCTGAAGGGGGCGGTGAGGACGCGCCAGGGGGCGATGCCATTTACCTCACCCTGCTCGTAGCTTCCGTTTATTATCATACCGTCCTCATCGCGCTCGAAGCTTCCCTGCGGAACAAAATAGGATATTGCGCCGCTTGCAAGGAGAATTGCGAACAGAAGAATCAAAACTGTGATGAAGGAGCGGGTGTTGATGGTTGAGAATGATTTTTCCTTTACCTTTGCGGTTTCTTTAGTTTTCATAATATTACCTTTGGCGTTTCGTCCTTGATGATTTTTGAGCAGATATACCAATCAACCGAGCTTTGCGGATTTTCGGGAATGAAGTAGTAGATTTCGCGGCTTTCGTAAACCTCGAAATTCTCGCCTGCACCGAAGAGAATGCGGTAAAGCTCGCTTATGGGGAAGTGCTTTTCTATGCACTCTCCGTCGGAGGTGCCGCGGTAGGTAAGACCCGTGCGGTCGAGAGTGCAAACGCCCTCACCTACGGTGCGCAGGGTGGTTTTTCCGTCGAGGGAGGAGTGCTTCAGAGTGACGGGGCTTGTGAGAGCAAAATCCGGGTCTGCGAGGATCTGCTCGCGGGTTAGCTCGGTTTGCCACCTGTACCAATCGCCGAAATTCTCAAACGGGGTGGCACCCACGAAGGAATACCTGTCGTCGAGGGTTGCGACGTGTCCGCACTTTGAACAGAAAATATCGTGCCTTTTGGTGCTTAATGTATACTTTTGTTTGCAAATCGGGCATATTGTGAGGATATTTTCAAGTCCGACTGCCAAATTTTTTGAGCGATATTTAAGTCCCGGCTTTGTCTTTATCCATTCAAATTCGTTGTAGTAAAGAGCGGATTCTACGCGAGCCTTTATTTCCTCGACGGTGAGGGCTTCTACCTCCTCCTTTGTGAGAAGAATATCAAGCTCTGCCTCGACGAGTGAGCCGCGGCGCAATTTACCGCCCCATTTGGGCTTTGCGAAGTAATCGCCGCAGATTTTGACGGTGTAAATGGGGACGCCCATCTTTTTGAGGAAGGGGAAGGTACCCTCCTGAATGTCCTCAAACTCGCCTGCGGTTGAGAGTCTTGCTTCGGGCATCATTGCCAGAACGCCGCCGTCCTTTATGACCTTCGTGCTGTTTTTCATACTGTCGAGGTCGACGGTGAACATACTCTTCGGGAAGCAACCGAAGCTACGGAGAAAATCGCCGTAAAGCTTTTTGTAAAAGTAGAGTCTTGCGACGGGGAAGTTGGGGCTCTTTTTTCTGATGAGGGAGCCTGCGTAGGCGAAGTCTATGAAGGAGCCGTGGTTTACGAGAACTATTGCGGGGCACTCGACATCGGCAACCTTTTTGGTGTATTTTACCTTTACGCCCTTGAAGAAAAAGATTATTCTGCTGATGACGTAAATTATTTCAAGACGGAAATGGTGGTAGGATTTTACCACGGTTTTTGAGGAATAGGGCTCCTTTTGCTTATCGGCGTATTCGTTAAGCTTTTCGAAAAGGTAGTCCTTTTTGATCCAGAGGACGATGATTGCCGCTATTAAAACGGCAAAAACTATAACCGAAACAACCCAGCTTGACGCTATTGCTATATGACCGAGCCCGACGCCGATACAGATTGAGGGTATGGAGCCGAGGGTGGTGACCAATATGTAACGCGGGTATTTCATTTGAAGCGTGGCGGCGAGCAGGCATATCATTCCGTAGGGGATTGCGGGGAGAAAGTAGAGAATGAATATTATTATCGCTATGCGACCTGATTTGCTGATTTTCTCCTTGTCTATGTGGAGTTTTTTATCAAACAGCTCTGTCATTGTATCGCCGTAGATTTTATAGAGAATGTAGATTACGGTGTTGCCGAGAATAACGCCCGCTGTACAGCAGGCAAGACCGATCGGGAAGCCGAAAGTAACTCCTGCGAGCACCTGAACGGGCTCTGCCGGCAGGAAGGTCATAACGACCTGGAGCATAGAGAGAAATCCGATTGTCAGGTAGCCCTTGTAGCCGAGATCCGAAAGGAGATCACGCAATTCGTCTCTTGAATCGGAGCGGAATATATCCTTAAGGATGATGAAGTTATCTCCCGAGAAGAGAAAGACCATCAAACCAAGCACAATAACGACGGTGGCAACAGCGGATATTATCTTTAATTTTGTTTTTTTGCTTTTTTCCATAATAACCTCCGTTCTGTCGCCATAAGGCGATTGCACAAATGTTTGATGAATTTTCGGAACCGCTTCTTTGAAGCGGCTGTTTGGAAAAAGGCTCCAAACGGCGAAAATTCGGAGCGTGAACCTACCGAGACTGCGATATACGTAAGTCAATTTCACGCTATCACCTACAGGTAGATATAGCAGCAAAGCTGTTGAATAACGGCTTGAATTTGTTAATAACAAAGTTATTATAGCATATTATTATGCAGATGTCAAATTTAGATGCTTTTGAATGCGGGGTTTGGCGCGCATTGCGGCGCAAATGCGAACCGGATTCTGCTTCGCGAAGCTCGCAGAGCCAGTCCGAATCTGATGATAGCATCTCCAAAAAAACCAAAAGCCCCGAGGCAAAACCTCGGGGTTTGTTTGGAGCTGCTACCCAGATTCGAACTGGGGACCTCATCCTTACCAAGGATGTGCTCTACCAACTGAGCCATAGCAGCATGTTCGCGAATATTTCCGCTGAACAATGGTATTATAGCAAAAAGTTTTTGTTTTGTCAATACATTTTTTTAAAAAAACGAAAAAAAGAATTTAGTGCCTATCCGTGTAAAATTTTGCGGTGCTGTTGCAAATTTTGTACTCCTTTAAAATGTAAACATTTATTTTCAAAACGACGGTTGTGCAAGACGGTCGGCCGTGGGACGGTGGAAGAATGCACAAAAAGACGGCGCTTTTTTCGTTCAAGTAAAACACGGGGGATTGCTTGACTTTTTATTTGCGCGTGTGTTATAATATATTGAATACGCGTATTTTTTTAAAATTTTTATTAACTATTAGCGCGTATAGCGCACGAGGTTAAATTTACTTTTGAGAGGGATTTATGTACGGACGGTTTTTCAAGCGATTTTTTGATATTTTCTTTGCCACGCTTATCCTGTTGGTTGCGTGGCCGTTTATGCTTATCATTGCGCTTCTTATAAAGATTGATTCAAAGGGTCCCGTTGTCTTCAAGCAAAAGAGAATAGGACTCGGCGGTAAGGTTTTTGAAATATACAAATTCAGGACGATGTGCGTGGGTGCCGAAGGCACCGGCTCGGGAGTTTATTCGGGCAAGGGAGATGCAAGAGTTACGAGAATCGGAAAAATTCTCCGTGCGACGAGCCTTGACGAGATTATTCAGGTTATCAACATTCTGAAGGGCGATATGAGCTTTATCGGGCCGCGTCCACCGCTTACATATCACCCGTGGCCGATAGAGGAATACACCGAGGAGCAGAAGAGAATGTTCTGTGTGCGTCCGGGAATAACAGGCTGGGCGCAGGTCAACGGTCGCAAGGGTGTTGAGTGGAATAAGCGAATTGAGCTTAACGTATGGTACGTTGACAATCTTTCGCTTCCGCTTGACGTGAAGATACTTTTTCTCACGGTGTTCAAGGTTTTCACAAATGCGGACAATGAAAACACCGGTGCAACCGTTGTTAAGGAGCCCGCTGTGGCTGTTGCGGATACCGCAAGCGCAGGGGAGCCGTCAGCCGAGAGTGATGACGAGGCGTTAGCCGTTACGGAATAAGAGAGGAGATAGAGATATGTGTATAAAGCTGATGTACATAACCAACCGTCCCGAGATTGCTTGCATAGCCGAAAAGACGGGTGTTGACAGAATTTTCGTCGATATGGAATATATCGGCAAGGCGGAGCGTCAGAGAGGGCTCGACACAGTGAAGTCGAGCCATACCGCCGAGGATATTGCGAATATACGCAGGGCTATTTCCAAATCGGAGCTTCTCGTGCGCTGTAATCCGATACACGAGGCTACCGAGGAATACTGCTCCTCGAGCGACGAGATAGACACGATAATAAAGAACGGCGCGGACATTATTATGCTCCCGTACTTCAAGACTCCCGAGGAGGCGAGGACGTTCGTATCACTCGTCGGAAGAAGGGCGAAGACGCTTCTTCTGATAGAAACGCCCGAGGCGGTTGAGAGGATTGACGAGATTCTGGAAATTGAGGGAATAGACGAGGTGTTCATAGGTCTTAACGACCTGAGCATCGGATACGGCAAGAAATTTATGTTTGAGGTGCTCTCCGACGGAACGGTGGATAGGCTTTGTATGAAATTCAGGGAGAAGGGGATACCCTACGGCTTTGGCGGTCTTGCATCGCTCGAAAAGGGCTTGATTCCCGGACGAATGATTCTCAAGGAGCATTACCGTCTTGGTTCGAGCTGTGTAATTCTCTCGCGCACCTTCTGCAATCCCGAAAAAATCGCCGACCTTGAGGTTATTTCCTCGATATTCAACAGTGAGGTAAGACGTATCAGGGAGTTTGAGGAGCGCTGTGCGGAGCACGCAAAGTTCTTCTTCGAAAACAGAGATGAAATAAAGGCAATAGTCAAGGACATAAACGGAGGCAAGATATGATCCTGCTTGTAACGGGGGCGCTTAAGCTTACCGACGGGCGCCGTGCGGAGCTCTCTGCGCTTGGCAATGAGGTCGTATATATGCCCGACGAGCGCGGTGAGCTTCCCATACCTGCCGACAGGGTAGAGGGGGTTATTTGCAACGGGCTTTTTCTCTACCACCCGATTGAAAAATTCACCTCGCTTAAATACGTTCAGCTGACGAGTGCGGGGCTTGACCGCGTGCCTGCGGATTATCTGTGCGAGCACGGAATAGCTCTTCGGAATGCAAGAGGGGTTTACGACGTGCCTATGGCGGAGTATGCGGTGTGGGCGGTGCTTTCCCTGTTTAAGGGGGCGAGTGCATTTGCCCGCAGCCGTGCGGAGCGCAAATGGGAGAAGAACAGAAATATAAGAGAGCTTGCCGATTCTACCGTGCTTATAGTTGGGTGCGGCAGTGTTGGCGGAGCGTGTGCGGCTCGCTTCGGCGCGCTCGGCGCGCGAGTTATAGGCGTTGATGCGCGTGTGCGCGAGGACGGGCTGTATGAGGCTATGTATCCGACACAGAGGCTTTGCGAGGCTGTTTCCGCGGCAGACGTGATAATTCTGACGCTTCCTTACACAGAGGACACGCGGCATATAATTGATGCAGAGGCTCTTTCCTCTGCGAAGCGCGGTGCGGTGCTTGTGAATATAGCCCGTGGCGGAGTGGTTGACACCGAGGCGCTTATTTCCGCGCTCGGTAGCGGTGTGATTTCGGGGGCGGCGCTTGACGTCTTCGAGAGGGAGCCCTTGTCCGAGGATTCGCCGCTCTGGGATATGGAAAACGTTATAATTACTCCTCACAACAGCTTTGTTGGAGAGGGAAATGAGAAGAGGATTTTCGAGTGTATAATCGGGAATCTGGAGGAGCTATGAAAAAGGTTCTTTATACTGCTACGGTGGTGAGCCATATATGTCAGTTTCACCTGCCGTATCTTCAGATGCTGAAGGATATGGGCTACGAGGTGCACGTTGCCGCGAGGGATAACCTTGCGGAGAAAAACGGGCTCAAGCTTGAATATGCCGACAAATTTTTTGATATTCCGTTTCGGCGCTCGCCCTTCAGCCCGAAGAATCTCGGCGCGAAGGGGCAGCTGAAGAAAATAATAGATCGCGAGGGGTACGATATTATCGTTTGCAACACGCCCGTCGGCGGAATAATGACGCGCTTAGCGGCAATCGGCGCGCGAAAGCGCGGCACACGTGTGGTTTACATTGCGCACGGCTTCCACTTTTACAAGGGCGGACCGAAAAAGAGCTGGCTTATTTACTATCCGATTGAAAAGATATTCTCAAAAAAATGTGATGCGATAGTCACCATAACCGACGAGGATTACCGTCTTGCGAGCGAAAAATTCGGCGGCGTGGCGTTCAGGATTCACGGTATGGGAGTAAACGGAGAAAGGCATCACACGGTATCCGAGGGAGAAAGAGCCGAGATGCGCCGTGAGCTCGGAATCGGCGAGGGCGATTTCGTTTGCCTTTGCACAGGCGAGCTGAACCAAAACAAGAATCAGGCGAGTCTTATAAGGCTCGTGCCGAAGATAAAGGAAAAAATACCGGGCTTTAAGCTTTGGCTCGCTGGAAACGGGCCGCTTCGCAGTGAGCTCGAGGAGCTTATATCGGAGCTCGGCCTCGAGACTGACGTAACGCTTTTGGGTTATCAGCCCAAAATTGAGAGATACGTCAGGGCGTGTGACGTCGTTTCCTCTGTGAGCAAGCGAGAGGGTCTGCCGTTTAACATTGTTGAGGCGATGCTGACGGGGCGGCCTGTGGTTGCGAGCGTGAACCGAGGACACAGAGAGCTGATAGAAAACGGCGTGACGGGCTTTATAACCGACAGCCAAGAGGAGCTTTGCGGATATATCGAGGCTCTTTATTCCGACAAGGAGCTTTATTGCAAAATTGCCGCAGAGGCAGAAAGGAAGGCAGCGGCTTACACCGTTGCCTCAGTCAAGGAAGAATTTACACGGGTGCTGTTTAAATAGCACTGATGCTTATGAAGGGAGATGCGATTGTGGCAGAGCGGGAAATTAAAGATTTCGACGTGCATAGAGATATAAAAATATTGGTCATAACCGTAACTCCCTGGGCATCAAGGGGTGAGGCTAATACCTGGGCATCGCTTCTTGAGGGCTACGACGGGGCGAGGATAGCGAATCTTTGTCTGCGCGACGGCGCGCTTGACGAGAGGGCGCCGAGGTGCTTTTGTATATCGGAGAGTGCGGTTATAAAAAGCATTTTCAAAAGAAAGAGAAAAACGGGCAAGCTTCTGACCAGTGAGCTTGCGAGCGAAAAAAACGAGGTGTCGGCATATTCCGCGCCGAAGAAAAAAAGACGTTATTTTCTACTTCTTATGAGAGAGCTTTTTTGGTGGCTCGGAAAATGGAAAACCGACGAGCTCAATGAATTTCTTGACGGTTTTGCGCCCGACGTGGTGCTTCATTCGATGGACGGATATATTTACAAAAACCGCGTTGCAGAGTACGTGCTTGACAGGACGGGCGCGCGTGCTGTGGGCTACGTTTGGGACGATACCTTTACGTATAAGCAGTCGGGTAGCATCGGATATAAGATATACAGGTTTTTCCAGCGCAAATCGCTCAAGAGGATATCCGCGAGGCTGAAATCCCTTTTTGCGATAACTCCCGCAACGAAGGAGGAGGCGGACGAATTCTTCGGGTTGAGCACGGAGGTGCTCTCGAAGCCGCTCAACAGAGAGCCTGTGGCAGACGGCTACGCCGAGGTGAAGAAGCCTATCAAAATTCTTTACACGGGTAACCTCTCTATCGGACGCGACAGAACTCTGGCGGCTGTTTCGTCGGCGCTTCGGGAGCTTGACCCCGAGGGCGAGAAAATGGTGCTCGACGTATACACGGCATCGGTGCTTTCGGAAAAATATTTAAGTGAAAATAGGCACAGCTCCTGCAGGATTCATCCGCCGATTTCGGCGAGTGAGGTTATAAGACTGCAGACAGAGGCCGACGTGCTTTTGTTCGTTGAGGATTTAAGCCGCAAAAATGCTACGGCACGGCTTTCCTTCTCTACGAAGATAACAGATTATTTTTCTGCCGGTAAATGCATTTTGGCGGTAGGAAACGGCGACCTTGCGCCGATGCGCTATTTTGCCGATACGGAGTCGGCAATTACGGTTGTTGAAAAAGAAAATATAAGGGATGCACTCGCGAGCCTTACAGATGCGGACGTATTGAGAAAATACGCGGGCGGTGCGGCTTTGTGCGGACGGGAGAATCACAGCGCGGAAAAGATAAAGGCGTGCTTTGATTCCGCCGTTGAGGGTGCATACAGGTGCGCTGAATGAAGATAGTACAGATAAACGCAACCTACGGCATAGGAAGCACCGGCACGATTTGCGAGGAGATTTCAAAGCATCTCACCGAGAACGGTTACGAATGCCGCGCATATTACGGAAACAGCGCTATCCCCGACTCTCGTGCGGTGAGAATGACGGGCAAGCTCGGAGTCAGGCTTCATTCGCTTTTTGCACGTATTTTCGGGTTGGCGGGGTATTACTCCACGCATGCTACGGCACGGCTCATACGGGAGCTTCGGGAATATAAGCCCGACGTGGTTCATCTACACAACCTTCACGGAAACTACGTGAACGTTCCGAAGCTTTTGAGATATCTCAAAAAAAGTAACACGGGTACGGTGATAACGCTTCACGACTGTTGGTTTTTCACGGGAAAATGCACACATTATACCTCGTGCGGCTGTGACCGCTGGCAGAGTGAGTGCGGAAAATGTCCTCAGCTCAGTGGGGATATACCCTCGTACGTTTTTGACCGAACGAAAAAAATGCTCCGTGACAAGAGGGAGATATTCGAGGGCTTCGACAAGCTTGACGTTATTGCCGTTTCGGATTGGATAAAATCCGAGGCGGAGAGGTCTATACTTGGGAAAAACAGGATTCACAGGATATATAACTGGGTTGATCTCGGTGTGTTCTATCCGCGCGAGAGAGAGCCGAGGGATCATTTTCTGATTCTTGCGGTGAGCGCGTCGTGGAATAAGGATATGCCGAAATTCAAGGACGTTTTGCGGCTTTCCGAGATTATTCCCGATGGGGCGCGGATTTGCATGGTTGGAAGGCTTGACGGTATAGGAGAGCTCCCTGAGAACGTTCAGAGTATTCCTTACGTGAGCGACAAGGCGGAGATGGCGCGGCTTTACAGCAATGCGGACGTGTACGTGCATCTTTCCCGCGAGGACAGCTTTGGCAAGGTGATTACCGAGGCGCTTGCCTGCGGCACGCCCGTTGTGGTATATAATTCGACTGCCTGCCCCGAGCTTGTGGGAGAGGGCTGCGGATACGTAGCCGAGGCTTTTGACGTGCGTGACGTGTGCGAGAAGGTAAAGGCTGTGATGGAGCACGGAAGGGACACATATTCCGAGGCGTGCGTCAGGTTTTCGCACGGGTTTGACAAGGAAGAAATATTAAAAAAGACCTTGGAGCTTTACATAAAAAACAGTCAAGGATAAAGGGATTTTTAAAATCAAATGATTGTATATTTAACGAATATAGCCCTGATGATTCTCGGCTATATGGTATTTGTATTTTCGGAAAAATTTAAAAACGGAAAGCTTTATTTCTGTGTTCAGGCGACGGTTCAATGGATATTGATATCGGGCTTGCGCTCGACGAGAGTCGGTGCGGATACGCAGAGATACAAGGATATGTTTGAGATGGTGGAAAAGGAGAGCTTTGGGGATATTTTCTCCGATTTTATCCCGTGGCTTCTCGGCTCGGCGGACGTAAAGGACCCCGGGTACTCGCTTCTTCAGAAGGTGTTTCAGGTGTTCTCGACCGATTATCAGGTGTTCTTGTTCTTCGTTGCCATAGTGTTTATGGTGCCGCTGGGAATTTGGATATACAGAAATTCGCCGAACGCACTTTTGAGCTTTATAATTTTTTCGACGCTTTTCTACAGCTTTTTTGCAATTACCGGTATTCGTCAGACGATAGTAACGGGTATAGGTGTTTTCATCGGCGACGAGCTGATAAAGAAAAAGAAATTTTTGCCGTTTGCCATAATATTGCTGCTTCTGATACCGATACACAAATCGGCGATTGCTATGATAGTGCTTCCGTTTTTGAGATACGTGAAGCTGAATCCGCTATTGAAGGGGCTGTCGGTTATCGTGATGGTGGCGGCGTATCTTTTGAGAAGCCCGATGATGACGTTTCTGTCGGGAATCATCGGATACGAGTCCTACGACAACTTTATAAGCGGAGCTGGCGCGCTTACGTTCTCGCTTTTGTATTACATTATGATTTTCGTCGGTCTTTTGCTATATGAGGACGCGCTGGAGAAAACGCCCGACGCGAGAAACGCATATATTGCGATGATAATAGGTGCGATACTTCTGCCGCTTACGACGATAAATCCCTCGGCGATGAGGGCGGTGCAGTATTTCTCGGTATTTCTTATGATATTTATTCCGTATATCATAAAGTCCTTCAAAAACGAGGTATGGTCTGCCGTATTTAATATTGCGGGTATATCGGCACTTGTATTTCTCCTTGTGAGAAACGCGCCGTCATACACGTTTTTCTGGCAGGTGTAGGAGGGAGAATGAGAATAGTTTTTATTTCAAATTATCTCAATCATCACCAGATACCGTTTTGCCGCGAGATGAGTCGGATTTGCGATGATTTTTCGTTTTTTCAGACAGAAAAAATGACAGAGGAGAGAATCAGGCTCGGATGGAAGATAGACGAGAGAGAGTATCCGTTTTTAGTGGATGCCTCAGCGCTTTCCGAACGGGAGATGAAAGACAGGCTTTCGGGCGCCGACGTAATAATTTACGGTGACACGGGGGTCGACATATACGGCTGCGGCTTGAAAAAGGACGTCTTGGTGCTTTACTACCGCGAGAGGATGTTCAAAAAGCAGAGCCGCGTTGGGATTTTGAGATTTATAAAGTATTACTGCCGTTACGTTCTGCGCGGATTTGGAAGGAACAAGGCTTTGCTGTGCGCGAGCGCGTATGCGAGCTATGATTTCGAGAGAATTGCCGCGTTTGGCGGAAGGCGATTCAAATGGGGATATTTTCCCGAGATTTTCGATGAGGACGTTGACGCTCTTTTGGCAAAAAAGAGAGAGGGAGAGGCAATGCGGCTTCTCTGGGTAGGCAGAATCATTGACTGGAAGAGAACAAAGGATGCGGTGAGCCTCGCCGCTCGGCTGAGAGATGAGGGATTGGATTTTTCTCTCGATATAATCGGTACGGGTGAGCTAGAGGGCGATATTGCGGAGAAAATCTCCGAATACGGACTTGCGGGCAAGGTTAATATGCTTGGAAGTCTGCCCCAGGCAGAGGTGAGAGAGTATATGAGGCGCGCAAGCGTGCTCCTTGTGACGAGCGACCACAACGAGGGCTGGGGAGCCGTTGTCAACGAGGGAATGAACAGCGCGTGCGCGGTAGTATCGAGTCACGGTGTCGGTGCCGCGCCCTTTATGATACAGAGCGGCAAAAACGGCGTTATATACGAATGTGCCAATATTGATTCTATGTATGCCGCGGTGAAGGAGTGTATTCTCGACCGCGAATATACGGAATCGCTCGGCAGGGCGGCATACCTGACGGTAAAAGAGGTGTGGAATGCCGAAAATGCGGCGGTACAGCTTCTCCGTCTTGTAGACGTACTGCGGCAGGGCAAGGGAGATTTTGCAAGCGAGGGCGTTTGCAGTCCTGCAGAGGTTATAAAAAACGATTGGATAAAATAGTGCGGTCGCCTTTGGCGACGGAAGGGAGATTGATATGCAGGTCAAGGTTTCAATAATAGTGCCCGTCTACAACGTGCGCGACTATCTGCGCGAGTGCCTTGATACGCTCGTGGGACAAACGCTCGACGGCTGTCAGATAATTCTGGTGAACGACGGGTCCACCGACGACAGCGGAGATATTTGTAAGGAATATGCACAAAGGCACGAGAGCATAACCTATCTCTGCAAGGAAAACGGCGGACAGAGCTCGGCGCGCAATCTCGGAATGAGTGTGGCAAGCGGCGAGTATATCCTCTTTGTTGATTCCGATGACTACATAACCCCCGATGCGTGTGAAATTCTTTACGGTGCGGCTATTAAAAGCGACGCGGATATAGTCGTTGGCGATATACTCAACGAGAAGGAGAGAATCGAGAGCGACGAAGGCTTCAGACGGATACCCTCGGAGAACGAGCGAGTAGACGTAAGGGAATTTGCGCGGCAGGCGCTCGAGCACGGCGTGTACGACATAGTGCCGTGGATAAGACTCGTCAGACGAGAGGTTCTTTTGGAGAACGGGATTTCCTTCCTTGAGGGCTGCTTCTACGAGGATCAGGAATACACGCTCAGGCTTATGACTCTTTCAGGAGTCAGCGCAATAAAGATACGGTGCCCGTTCTACTATTACAGAATAGGCAGGCAGGGAAGCACAACGACGCATACCTCTGCGAAAAAGGGAACGGATTTTCTTGCGGTTATAGAAAAAATGAATGCGGACATTGCCGCTCTTGATAGCGAGGGGCGCGAGCTCGGAGCGAGGATTTTGGGTATAGCCTATTATCATTATGCTCAGGTTTGGTTAAGGCTTGACAGCGAGGCAAGGCGTGAGCAGAGACCCCGGCTTTTGCGTCTTATTGAGGAGTGTTCCGAATCGGAGCGCGCGATAGAGTCGTTGAGTCCCGCACTTTCAAAGACCGTAAGAGGCTTGATACATTCGCCTCGCCGCTTGGTTTTCGACAATGCGGTGAGAGGGTTTTTCAGAAAAATCAAAAGAGCGATAGGAAAGTAATCTGATGAACGAAAGGATTCTTTTTATAACCGAGTCATATTACGATTCTCCGTCACCGAACGGCAGTTGTGTGAAAAAGGTTGCCGATACGCTGATTGGCGGCGGTGCGGACGTTCACGTTCTTACCCTTAAAAACGAGAGGGCAAGAGAGGATGCGGAGATTGACGGGGTTAAGGTTTACAGAGTAAACACGTATCTTGAATGGCGCGTGCTTTTTTCAAAAAGAATACCGCACCTCATCGGGCGTGTGCTTTCGAGGGCGACAAAGCTTTTAAAGGCTCTGCTTATACCGCGCCACCCGTTGAGAGCGCCGAGAGTTCTTCGCTTGCTTACAAAGCGTGCTGAGGAAATAGCCCAAAAGGAAAATATACAGGTAGTTATAGGTGTGTACCGCGATTTTGAAACGGTCATGGCGGCGGTCAGGCTGAAGGAAAAATTCGGTGACAGAATCAAGCTTATCATATACACGCTTGATGCAATCTCCGGCGGAGTTTGCAGTAACAGGCTGGTAAGCGAGCGTATGCACGTAAAAAAATGCAGGGAGTGGGAGCTGAAAATGCTTTCGGTCTGCGATATTTACTGTGCTTTAGAGGCGCACAGAGGCATATATGCCGATGAGATTTATAAGCCGTATACCGAAAAAATAAGGTTTGTCGACGTGCCGAATCTTCTGAAAAGCAATTTTGATTATGGGAAGGCACCGAGCGGTGATATGAATTTTGTTTTTACGGGAATGCTTTCGGAGACGAATGCCGACCCGAGCTTTTTCCTCGGTGCGTTTGCACATATCTGCGCCTCCCGTCCCGAAGCGCGCTTTAACATATACGGCGGAGTGTCCGCCGGGGTGCTTCGTTTGATAGAGAAAAGCGGCTTATATAACGAGAGGATATTCTTTCACGGCAGAGTTGAGGCAGAGGCTCTTGATGAGGCGCGGCGCTCGGCGGATATACTTCTGAATTTCGGTAACGAGCATTTTTGCGGCATTCCGTGTAAAATTTTCGAGTACGTTTCGACGGGAAAGCCGATAGTCAGCTTTTACAAAATAGACGGTGATGCGAGCACTCCGTATCTTAAAAGATACAAGAAGGCGATTCTTATTAAAAATGAACCGACCGCGGAGCGCGCGTGCGCCGAAAAAATACTCACCTTCTTTGACAGCGTAAAGGATATTACGGTCGAGAGGGAAGAAATATATAAGGAATATTATTCAAACACACCCGATGAGCTTGCGGGCATAATAAGGGGTGCTTGATTAAGGGTGATATATGTCAAGAGTCAGCGTCATAGTTCCGGTTTACAACGCGGAAAGGTATCTCGGAGAATGCATTGAGAGCCTTCTTTCACAGACTGTTTCGGATATAGAAATAATTCTAGTCAACGACGGCTCACGCGACGGGAGCGAGGCGATATGCCGCGAATATGCCGAGCGCGACACCCGTGTAAAGCTTTTGAGCAAGCAGAACGAGGGTGCGGGCAGGGCGCGCGCCGACGGAGTCAGACTGGCGAGCTCGCCCTTTATATGCTTCATTGACAGTGACGATTACGTTAGCGCCGATTATTGCGAGGCGCTTCTTGAGGCACAACAAAGGAGCGACGCGGACCTCGTTGAATGCGGATATTACGTATTTGAGGATAGCGTAAAAAAGGAGCACTGCGTGTTTGACTCCTCCCTCTCGCTTGATGGCGAGGGCTTTAAAAGCGAGGTTATTCTCAACACTATAATAGGCGGCACAGAGGCGGTGCTGCTCTGGAATAAGCTCTATAAAAGGGAGCTTTTCTACAGTCTTGTTAGCGATTACGGAGTCAACGTGCTTGAGGATTACGTGATAAATATGCAGTATTATTCGGGAGTCAGCCGATATGAATACGTAGCCCGTCCGCTTGTCTTTTACAGAGTCGTTGCAGGCAGTTTATCAAGGCGATTCAATCCCTCTCTTTTCGAGGAGCTCAAGCGAATAGTCGGGGTTAAAATGCAATATATGGCAGGCTACGGTCTTGACGGCGAGCGCGAGATGAGGATTCACTCGGAGTGGTATATCCGATATATTGAGGGCTACCTTTCGCGCGGAGTCGGTATTAAGGACTTCAGGCCGAGGCTGATTGAGATAATTTCCGATGAAGGAGTTATATCGGCGGCGAGCGCGGTTGACGGAAAGTTTGCGCGGCTCGTGAAAGACAAAAATCACAAAGGAGTTATCTCCTATCTTAAATGGCAGAATTTCAAATCGAAGGTTAAATCGGTGCTTTACCGATTAAAAATAAACATACAAAAATCACGGGAAAGTAATTTAAAATGAGTGATAATGTAAGCAGGCGAAGCAGTGGCTGGCAGATAAAGGCCGGAGCTATAATGTCCTACGTCATAATAGCGGTCAATATCGTTGCAAGCCTTGTATATACTCCGTGGATGATATCCGTTATAGGTGAGAGCACGTACGGAATTTATACTCTGGCAACCTCGCTGATTAGCCTATTTATGATGGACTTCGGCATAAGCGCGGCGACGGCAAAATTCATCGCGCGGTACAGAGCCGAGGGAAACGTTGAAAAGATAAATAAATTTTTGGGTATGGTTTACAAGCTGTACCTGATAATTGACGTTATAATAGCCGCAGTGTTTGTGGTGATATATTTCAACGTTGATGCTATATATCCGACCCTTGCCGCAGGCGAGGCGACGGTTTTCAAAAAGATACTTGTAATCATTATCTTTTACAATCTCATAGCATTTCCGTTTTCGACACTGACGGGTATTCTTAACGCATACGAAAACTTCTTCGTTATGAAGCTCGCCGGCTGTCTTAACAAGATACTGACGGTAGCGGCGACCTTCGTGGCGCTTGCTCTGGGCGGCGGTATATTCGCTCTCGTTTTTATACACGTTGGCTTCAATCTTCTTACCGTGCTGTTCAGGCTTATAATGGTTAAGAAAAACACTCCCGTGAGGGCGGATATGACGAGCTGGGATAAAAAAGAGCTCGGGCAGATATTCACCTTCTCTATGTGGGCGACCGTTGTAAGCATTATGTCGAGGCTGGTTTTCAACATCACGCCATCTATTCTTGCTATGTTTGTCGGCGCGGCGGAAATTACGATATTCGGTCTTGCATCTACTCTTGAGGGCTACGTTTTCACCTTTTCCGAGGGAATAAACGGACTCTTTCTCTCGAAAACCACGCGCGCCTCGCTCTCCGAAAACAGAGATGCGGAGCTGCTAAAGCTGATGACTCGCGTGGGAAGGATAAATCTTTCCGTGGTTGCCCTTATAATCGTCGGCTTTGCCGTTGCGGGACAGGAATTCGTTTTGCTTTGGCTTGGCGAGGGGTTTGAAAACGTTTACTATTGCGGTATTCTTATGATAGCGCCCAACCTCATTTATTTCCCGCAACAGATAGGCAGAACGATGCTTGTTGTTGAGGATAAGCAAAGGTATCAAGCGATAATTTACATAATTATGGGTGTATTCAACGTCGGATGCGCGTTTGCGCTCGTGCCCTTTATGGGGGTTCTCGGAAGCGCGATATCGATAGCGATTACCTATTGTCTGCGATTCATACTTATGAGTGTGGTTTTCCACAGGGTTCTCAAAATAGATATGAAATCGTTCTATATTAACTGCTACCTGAAAATGCTGCTGCCGATAATTCTGACGGGGGCTGTCGGATTTGTAATATTCAGATTTTTCGTGATTCACAGCTGGCTTGTGCTGTTGGTAAAGTGCTGTGTTCTTCCGCTCGTTTATTTCGGTCTTATGTGGCTTTTGGGCTGGAACAAGGACGAAAAGGGGATTATCACCGGATTTTTCGGTTCTTTGGGCAAAAAAATCAGAGGAAGGAAAAAGGACAAGGGTTCTGACGGCGAGATATGAAAATTGCGTATATCGTGGACGGCGACCCCACGAACAAAAGACTGTGGTCAGGCACGGTCAGCTATATATATCAGTCGCTTTGCAAGGTGGCAGAGGTTGAGTGTATAGACATTTCCGGTCAGTCGAAGCTTTTAACGCTTTGGTACAGGCTTTTGTCTGCCGTTATAAAGCTGTTTTCGGGGAAGAAATTTTATGCGTCGTTCGGGCTTATCAAGGCGAAGCGCGATTCTAAAATCGTTACGCGGTTTTTGCGCGGACGAGATGATATAGACTACGTTTTTTGTGCGGCAAAAAGCGGAAGCATAGCGTTTGTAAAAACCGACAGGAAGATAATATACCTAACCGATGCGACCTTCGACGGTATGCACGGATATTACGGATATCTTACTGGGCTTTGCTCTCTTACGGTGAAGAATGCAAACAGGATAGAGAAGGGAGCTATTGACAATTCGGAGCTTATTATCTGCCCGTCTGAATGGGTGAGGGCTTCGGTTTGCTCTACGTACGGCAAGGCAGAGGAAAAGACTGTGCTGATTCCCTTCGGTGCAAATATAGACGAGGCTCCGACCCCGTCTTCGGGCGGCGACGGAGAATTTAACATACTCTTTTGCGGTGTGGAATGGGAGCGCAAGGGCGGCGACGTTGCCGTTGATGCCTTCAGGCATCTGAGAAGGAGTCATCCCGAGTGCAAGCTTTATCTTGTCGGCTGTAAGCCGCCGTATGAGATTACGGATGAGGGAATAGAGCTCGTCGGATTTCTTAACAAGAATAATCCCGAGGAGAAAAAGCGGCTTGCCGACATTTATGCCTCGACCTCGCTTTTACTTTTGCCCACCCGTGCAGAAGCGGCGGGAATAGTTTTCGCCGAGGCGAGCGCGCACGGTATTCCGTCCCTGACCTATAATACGGGCGGCGTCGGTGCGTACGTTATCGACGGAGAAAACGGATACAAGCTACCTACCTCTGCCGGCGCGGAGGATTTTGCCGACAAAATTGTGCAAATCATAGAGGACGGCGAGCTTTACGGCAGGCTTCAGAGGAGGAGCCGCGAGCTTTTCTTTGAAAGATATAACTGGAGCGCTTGGCTTGATAGCTTTCTTGCCGCTCTTGAAAATATGAAATAAGGTGCAAAAATGAACGAATATAAGGTGTGCGACACTCCGATACGGGAGGTTCAGGATCAGCTTATTTTGATTCTAATTGAGCTTGACAGAATTTGTCGCAAGCACGGTATAAGATATTCCATCGAGGGCGGAACGCTTCTCGGTGCGGAAAAATACGGCGGCTTTGTGCCGTGGGATGATGATTTGGACGTGGTGATGCCTCGCGACGATTACGAGAAATTCTGCGAGGTGTGCAAAACCG
Source organism: Clostridia bacterium (assembly GCA_017471825.1). GTDB lineage: Bacteria > Bacillota > Clostridia > Oscillospirales > CAG-272 > UBA1740. The sequence goes on along the minus strand of JAFURQ010000007.1, from coordinate 107,781 downwards.
AGCTTGACGGAAAGTATTTCCTTCAAAATTCGGATACGGAAGAGCTTTTTCCGTTGCGGTATTCAAAGCTCCGAATGAACGGCACGACCTACGTGCAGAGAAATTACGACAGGCTTGACATACATCAGGGCTTGTTTGTGGATATAGTGCCGTACGATTATGCCGATAAAAAGACGTACAGAAGAAAAATGAATCTGTGCAATCTTTATAACGGCGCAAAGACGTACAAGCTCGGGCTGAAGATTCAGTTTTCAAGACAAAAGAACTCTGCTCCTTGGTACAAAGTATTTTTGTATAGACTGTTCAGCTGTCTGCCGCTTAAGACACTTAATAAAAAAATATTGAAGCATAGCAAGGGCAGGACGGGCAGCGAATATATGTTCAATTTCTGTAATCCGACACGAGAATCAAGGCTGATGCCTGCGGCTTTGTTTGATGAGTTTTGTGAGCTTGAATTTGAGGGGCACAGCTTTAAGGCGATAAAGGATTACAGGGGTTGGCTTACAGAGTCGTTCGGAGAAAATTATATGAACGAGGAGCCCGATGAGCTGACCAGAGGACCGAGCCACGCCATAACCTACTGCGATATTCCGCGAGAGGAGAGGGAGAGGATTGGTATTCTGACCTTCCACAGAGCGGATAATTACGGCGCGGTATTGCAGGCGTATGCGCTTGCGAGGTTCCTGAACGAAAGAGGCGGCGACAGGTTCAGCGCCGAGATTATAGACTACAAAAATGACGCAATAGAGGAGCGCCACCGCATAAAGCCGCTTCGCGAATACAAAAAAATCACGACGAAGGCGAAATATTTTCTGCTTAACAAGCGCCGTAAAATTGATCACGAGAATTACAGGCTTTTCAGAAAGTATTATCTGCCGATAAGCGAGGTTGAGTATGATAAGACCAACGCTTCGGATATGGGGGGCGAATATTCACGGATAGTCGTCGGAAGCGATCAGGTCTGGAACGGACTTCTGACAGGTGATGACAGGACGTATTTTCTGGAGTCGGTTGAGTGCGAAAAAAAGGTTTCTTACGCGGCGAGCGTTGGTGCGGAGGAGCTTTGGTTTTCGAGCCTTGATAAGTACGGCGAGCTCATCGGCAAATTTGACGCTATATCTGTACGGGAGAGCTCGCTTTGCGAGGGGCTCCGGGAGCGCGGATACGACGTATGCCGCGTTTGTGATCCGACATTCCTGTTCACTGCGAACGATTATAAGAGGATTCAAGCCAAGAGAAACCTTGTGAGCGGAAAATATATTCTTGTGTATATGATAGCATTTGAGAAGGATATGTTTGACTTTGCAAAGAGACTTTCGCGCGACACGGGTCTGCCTCTCGTTTATATTTCGGCGGGACAGCTCGGTAGACGCGGCGGAAAAAATCTTTACAGCGTTGCTCCACAGGATTTCTTAAAGCTCATAGTTGATGCGGAATTTGTGGTGACCTCCTCATTCCACGGCCTTGCGCTATCCGCAATATACAATACCGAGGCTTACTACCAGCTTTCAAAGAGCGATAATAATTTCAACTCAAGAGTTCTCACTCTCGTTGAAACGCTGGGAATTAAAAATCGTGAGATAGCTCCGGGTGGAGAAATAGACACGACACCCACCGATTGGGACGAGGTAAATGCAAGGATCGAGGAAATAAGAGAAAAATCAATCAAATTTATTGACGAAGCTATATTTGGAAATTTGGCACGGAACGGCTGAAATCTAATTTCGTGCGGTCGCCGTCGGCGACAGAATGGGGATTAAAATGAATGACAATGCGTTCTTCCGTGAGGGAGAATTTTACGCTATAAAGCACTTGTCGGACGAAATTCGTGCGGCATCGCGCTCAGGCGGTGTTTTTACCGCGCTTACGGATGCTGTTCTGAATGAGGGCGGCTTGGTGTTTGGATGTGCGCTCGACGAAAGCTTTATTGCTTATCACAAGGCGGCGCGCACGGCAGACGAGCGCGATGGGTTCCGAGGCTCGAAATACATTCAGAGCGATATGAGGGACACCATTACAGAGGTGGCAAAAGCACTTGCGGCAGGAGAAAGGGTGCTTTTCAGCGGCACCCCGTGTCAAATTGCCGGACTAAAAAGTGCTCTCGCGGTCAAGGGGCTTGATAAGGCGCCGGAGCTGATAACTGTTGACATTTTGTGTCACGGTGTGCCGTCGCCGAGGGTGTGGAGAGATTACCTTGACTACATAGAAAAGAAGCATAAAAAGAAAATATCCGCGGTTGATTTTCGTAACAAGACCGATTACGGCTGGGCGGCTCATACCGAGACGGTTTACTTTGAGGATGGCTCACGCTATGATTCGACCGATTTCAGATATCTGTTTTATAGGCACTACGTTCTTCGTCCGTCCTGCTTTGAGTGTAAGTACAAGGCACGGCACGTAAGCGATATAACCATTGCGGATGCGTGGGGAATTGGCAAGGCGGCTCCGGATTTCAACGACGACAGGGGAGTTTCGCTTGTTATACCGAATACCGAGCGAGGCAAGGAGCTTCTTGAGAGTGTTCGTGGCAGGCTTGACGTCATTTGCGTTGATAGGGAGCCTATGATGCAGGATGCTCTTGTGCGCTCGGTCGAAAGACCGCAGAATTACGATGAATTTTGGAGCGATTACCAATCCAAAGGAATGGGTCGGATACTCAAAAAATACGCCCGTGACGGATTTAAGGTGCGCTTTAAAAGAGGTATCAAGAAAATTTTAAGGATGGGAAGAAAATGAAAAACGACGTGAAAATTCCCACGCTTTTTGAGCGCAAGGAGGAGTGCTGCGGCTGCTCTGCGTGCTTTTCGGTTTGTCCAAGGGGCGCGATAGAAATGTGTCCTGACGACTGTGGGTTTAAATACCCCGTAATAGACGCAGAAAAATGTATTTATTGCGGACTTTGTCTTAAGGCTTGTCCGCTTAAACAATCAGAGGATATACGGATATGAAAATTCTTATTACAGGTGCGGAGGGATTTGTTGGAAAGAATCTCTCGGCGGCGCTTAAAAACGTTATGGAGGGCAAGGATCGCACGCGCGGAGAGCTTACGGTTGAGAAGCTGTGGCTGTATGACGTGAGCACCTCGAGAGATGTGCTTTGCGAGGCTTGCCGTGAGGCAGATTTTGTGTTTAATCTTGCCGGGGTGAACCGTCCGCAGAATCCTGCGGATTTTATGGCAGGAAATTTCGGATTTGGAAGCGAGCTTCTGTCACTGCTTGAAGAGGCGGGGAATAAGTGCCCCGTAATGCTCGCCTCGAGCATTCAGGCGACGCTGATAGGGCGGTATGACAGTGATTACGGAAGAAGCAAGAAGGCGGGCGAGGAGCTGTTCTTTGAGTATGGCGAGCGCACGGGTGCGAAGGTTCTGGTGTACCGTTTCCCGAACCTTTTCGGCAAGTGGTGCCGCCCGAATTACAACAGCGTCATAGCGACCTTCTGTAACAATATAGCAAACGATTTACCGATACAGGTAAACGACCCGACAGTAGAGCTTGAGCTGCTTTATATCGACGACCTTGTGGACGAGATGATGGCGGCACTTGTGGGGGCGGAGCACCGCTGTGAGTTTGACGGAATCAACACCGTAATTTGCGAGGGCGGACGCTATTGCGCGGCACCCGTGTCACATAAAGTGACCCTCGGCGAGATAGTTTCGCTTCTTGAGAGCTTCGCCGCACAGCCCAAAACGCTCATTATGCCCGAGATTCCGGACGGTAGCTTTGCAAAGAAGCTCTATTCAACGTATCTTTCGTATCTTCCGAGGGAGAAGGCGATATTTCCGCTTAAAATGAACGTTGATGCGCGCGGCAGCTTTACAGAGCTTTTAAAGACCGAGAGATGCGGACAGTTTTCGGTTAACATATCGAAGCCGGGAATTACGAAGGGCGAGCATTGGCACAACACGAAGTGGGAGTTTTTCATCGTCGTTTCGGGATACGGACTCATAGAGCAGAGAAAAATCGGCTCGGATGAGATTCTGCGCTTTGAGGTTTCGGGTGAGAAAATAGAGGCGATACATATGCTCCCCGGCTACACGCACAATATAATAAACCTTTCGGACACCGAGGATCTGGTTACGCTGATGTGGGCAAACGAGCTTTTCGACCCAAAGCATCCCGACACCTTCGGCGAGAAGGTTGAGATATAAAGGAGTGTGACTATGGCAGAAATAAATGAAAAAAAGCTAAACGACAACGTCAGCAAGAAGCTGACCGTTTACGGATTTGTGATGACGATTTTTATCGTGCTTTCACACTGGACGCATTTCTACCGCGGAATGAATCTCGGCACAGAGTCGGCGGTTTTAGACGTACTTGATAATTTTTATTCAATGCTCGGACTGCTCTCACTTGCAAGCTTCTTTCTGCTTTCGGGATTTCTCTTCTATTACGGAATAGAGAGCTACAAGGACCTCGGCGGCAAGCTTGTGCGCAGGCTTATCTCGCTCGGTATTCCGTTTGCGGTGTGGAATGCTGTTTACCTTATTTATAATATACTGTATTCGCTTTACAAGAGCGAGCCGCTCCCGAGCTTCAAGGAAATCCTGCTCGGCTTCAGTATAATGCCGTTTGATGCGCCGCTCTGGTATCTTCTGGCGCTTCTCGTGCTTGCGGCGCTCTCGCCTATAATTCTGCTTCTGAAGAAGCATAGGGCAATAGGTATAGCGGTGCTCGCGGTCGTGTTTGTCGGCTGTCTTATTTTCACCTCAAGGGTGAGCCTTGGCGGTTACGGATTCTGGATAACGAGGCTTGTGGGATATATTCCGCTTTATATGCTCGGCGCGGTGCTCGGAATGTACTGCGGCGGTGCTGTGGCACACGAAAAATATCACACGGGTACCCTCGGAATTGTTGCGGCGGTGATTTTTGTGGCAGGCGTGGTTTACTTCACCTTCTTCCCTCAGAAAATATCTCCCTTGAACACCGTTTTTTATTACGCTATGGCGGTGACGTCGTGGCTTGCTGTTCCGTCGGGGGCGTTTGAGAGGTTCCGAGTGAGATTCCCCGTTACGGTGTCGTATTTCGTCTACTCGATGCACGCGCTTCTCATACTGATACTCAACTGGCTAGTTACGAGAAAGCTGCTCGTATCGGTTGATTTGCCGATTGCGGTTGATATAATTATTCATCTGGCGCTTGTCGGCGTGCTCTATCTCATTTGTCTTGGTGTTGCGTATCTGGCGAAGAGGATACTGCCCGAGAGGGTATATCGCATTTTCGCGGGCGGAAGCGCGGGACGTAAATTGATTTAAATAAGGAAATTATTCGCAAGGTCGCCGTAAGGCGACAGAATGGAGATATAAATGGAAATTAAGCTTGATTACAGTGACGTAAGCTTTAAAAACGATGGCAGGCTCAAGCTGCTTATCATAGTCGGCACGCGCCCTGAAATTATCCGTCTTGCCGCAGTTATAAACAAGTGCAGAAAATATTTTGACTGCATTCTCGCGCATACGGGTCAGAACTACGACTATAATCTCAACGGAGTGTTTTTCAAGGATTTGTCCCTTGACGCGCCCGAGGTTTATATGGATGCGGTTGGCGACGACCTCGGTGCAACCGTCGGTAACATAATAAACTGCTCGTATAAGCTGATGAACGCGATAAAGCCCGATGCGCTTTTGATTCTCGGCGACACAAACTCCTGCCTTTCGGCAATTTCAGCGAAAAGACTCCATATTCCGATTTTTCATATGGAAGCGGGCAACCGTTGCAAGGACGAGTGCCTGCCCGAGGAAACCAACCGCCGCATAGTAGACATTATTTCCGACGTTAACCTCGCGTACTCCGAGCACGCGCGCAGATACCTCGCCGAGTGCGGACTTCCCAAGGAGCGCACATACGTTACCGGCTCGCCTATGGCGGAGGTGCTTCGCGCAAATCTCGACAGCATTCGCGGCTCGGATATTTTGACACGCCTCGGACTTAAGCCTAAAAAATACATACTTCTTTCGGCTCACCGCGAGGAGAATATTGATACCGAAAAGAACTTCCTTTCACTTTTCGGAGCGATAAACGAGATGGCGGAGAAATACGATATGCCCGTGCTTTATTCCTGCCACCCGAGAAGCAAAAAGCGTCTTGAGGCGAGCGGATTCAAGCTTGACGAGCGCGTTATAATGCACGAGCCTCTCGGCTTCCACGACTACAACAATCTTCAGATGAACGCCTTTGCGGTGGTGTCGGACAGCGGAACTCTCCCCGAGGAAAGCTCCTTCTTCACGTCGGTTGGCTCACCTTTCCCTGCGGTGTGCATCAGAACGTCAACCGAGCGCCCCGAGGCGCTTGACAAGGCATGCTTCGTTCTTGCGGGCATAGACAAAAAGTCGCTTCTTCAGGCTGTTGAAACGGCGGTTCTTATGGTTGAAAACGGTGATAACGGAATCCCCGTTCCCGATTACGTTGAGGAAAACGTATCGACAAAGGTTGTAAAAATAATTCAGTCCTACACCGGTGTTGTAAACAAAATGGTGTGGAGAAAATTCTAAACCCCGGCAAAGGAGCAGATGAAAATGAATACCGTTGATATACTTACGAGTCTGCTCCGTGCAGTGCTTTCGGGCGAGCAGATTTCCCCCGACGTTGCTACGGCGGCGAGGGAATCGTCGGCAGAGCTTTTCAAAATCGCCGACAGTCACGATATAGCACACGTAATAGCTTCGGCTATGGTGAGCTGCGGTGCCATGCAGAAGGGAAGCGACGAGTATCGGCTCTTTTCTGACAGGGAGGAGCTTGCGTTTTTCAGATACAAGCGGCTTGCCGCGGCAACCGACGAGATTTGCGGAGTGCTTGATGAACAGAAAATACAGTACGTTCTCTTGAAGGGTGCGGTTGTCCGCGAGCTGTATCCCGAGCCGTGGATGCGCATGAGCGGTGATATAGACCTGCTTGTTGCGGAAGAAAATCTTGCCTCTGCCATTTCGGCTATCGTGGACGGGCTTGGCTACAAAACCGACGGAAAACGGGATTTTCACGACGTTTCTCTTTTTTCTCCGAGCGGAGTGCATCTCGAGCTCCATTTCAGCATAAAGGAAAATATCGAAAAAATCGACCGAGCGCTTGAGCGTGTGTGGGACTATGCCACTCCCGTCGGCGACGGCTCACGCTATGAGCTTACGGGAGAATTTTTCGTACTGCACCTTATAGCTCACGCCGCATATCACTTTATTAACGGCGGGTGTGGGATTAAGCCGTTTACAGACATCTGGTTATGGAAAATAAAGCGTGGATTTGACGAGGGTGTGCTGCGCGAGCTTCTTGCTGAGGTTGGGCTTGTGACCTTCTACGACGGGTGTACGGCTTTAATCGATGCTTGGTTTTGCGGTACGGAGCATACCGACCTGACGCGCAAGATGGAGGCACACGTTGTGCTCAACTCGCTGTGCGGTGATGCGCCGAAGGCGCAGGTTGTCACACACGGCAGGGAGGGCGGCCGCGGAAAATATATTCTGCGTAGAATTTTCCCGCCCTACTCATCTATGAAGATACGCTACCCCGTGTTAAATAAGCACCCGTATTTATTGCCTGTATTTGAGGTTGTGCGCTGGTTTGAATTCGCCTTTGGAGGCGACAAGAAAAGAGTGAAAAAAGAGCTTGATGAATCTGCGAAAATCACAGACGGACAAACGAGGGAGCTGCTTGGGTTCCTTGAGAGTCTTGAGCTGAACTAAAAATAAAATTTATAAAACGAAAGGAAAATTATTATGAAAAACAGAATTTTATCCCTGATACTTGTTCTGTCACTTCTTTTTGCAACATCATTTGTGCTTGCATCGTGCTCAGGTAACGATGAAGCCGAGGTGGCGTTTGTAAGCATAGACGCCAACCCTTCCGTTGAGCTTACCGTAGAGGACGGCAAGGTTGTGAGTGCTTACGGCGCAAATGAGGACGCTCAGGTTCTTCTCTATTCCGAGGAGGGAATAGTTGGAGAAAAGGTTGAGGATGCGGTAGAGAAAATAACCGCACTTGCAATCGAATACGGCTATATCAGCGAGGAGAATACCGTTGTAGGCACGAGCGTTTCGTCAGCAGATGATGAATATGCCGCAAGCCTTAATGAAAAAATCAACGAAAAGATAGTAGCTTCGGCAGATGAAAACGGGCTCACTATAACCGCAAACGCAGGCGAAACCTATTCGATACTTCGCCGTCTTGAAGCACTTAAGGAGCAAAATCCGGACAATGCGGAAATTCAGGCGCTTACGGTTGGAAAATTCAAGCTTGCTCTTTCGGCAAGTGAAAACGGCGACGTAGAGCTCAGTGTTGCCGTAACGATGGATAACGAGGAGCTTATCGAAATAATTCAAGCCCGTCACAGCAAGGCTGAAGCTTTTGCAACTGCGGCGTTTGAGCAGGCAAGGCTTGCGGCAGACAAGGCTTATGAAACGGCTCTCGGTGTGCTTGGAGATGCAGTATATCTTCAATATTACGTATCAAACATAACGAAATATCCCACCTCTATCGGTGACGCTCTGCTTTATCAGATATACACCAACGGTGAGAGAATGATAAATTTTGCGGCTGACGGTGTCGCGACAATAAATGACGTAAGAGATTATTCTCTTGGAGAGGAGGCAACCGAGGCGGCTCTTGATGCTCTTAACCTCTCGTCAGACGAGGTAGAGAAGATACAGAATCTTGATGGCGAGGTAACTCTCGGAAGTATAGAGGCGTATGCCGATAAGCTTATCAAAAACAGTCAGGCAAGCGCGGAGCTCGAGGCTATTAAGGCCGAGCTTGATGCGGTAATTGATTCGGCAGAGGTTGAGCTTGCAGAGCGCAAGGCGGAATTTATCAAGGAATACGAGGAAGAAATACTTGCCATAGAGGAAAGTGCGCAAGCGGCATTTGACGGCATAATGCTTCTTATTCCTGCGGCACTTAAGGCGACGGTAGAGTCCGGTGTTGATACCTTTGAGGAATCTGTCGAAAAGCTTGCCGCAGATATTCAGGACGGTGCTATAACCGTTTCCGAAATCAGAGAATCTGCAGAGCTGTTTGGCACAAAGGCTGATGAGCTTGAGGAAAAAATGAAGGCGCAGATAGGCGAAGAGGGTGTAGCTGACATAGCAGAGAGAAGAACGGAGATAGAAAAAACCATGTCTGCACAAAAGAAGGCTCTTGACGATGCGCTTTCAAAGGCGGAGAGCGAAGCAAAGGCTTTTCTTGAAAATGCAAAGAACGAGAGAATCGCAAAGCTTCAATCATAACGCAACAACGCACCCCGTGTGAAATTAAATAATAAAAAGCTCCCGAATTTTCGGGAGCTTTTGCATTTTTCTGTAAATGTTAGTTTACAAAGCCAATCTTTCTTCTGACCTTGCTCATCGTTTTTCTTGCGTAGTATGCCGCTTCCTCGGCGCCCGATTTCATAACTGCTTCAAGGTGAGCCTTGTCGGCAATGAGCCTTGAAAACTCGTCGCGCACGGGGGCGAGCCCGTCTGCACATGCCTCGCCTACGGCAAGCTTGAAGTCGCCGTAGCCGCGCCCGTCAAACTCGCGCTCGATTTCCTCGTATGTTTTACCGGTAAAGGCGCGGTAGATGGTCATAAGGTTTGATATGCCGGGCTTTTCATCGGAATATTTTACGGTCGTGTCGGAGTCGGTAACGGCTCTTTTGAATTTGCGGATGATATCGTCCTTTGAGTCGAGGATATATACCACTGCGTTCTGGTTGGGGTCTGATTTTGACATTTTCGCGGTGGGCTCTGCCAGCGACATTATTTTCATAGTGTCGGTGTTGATATATCCCTCGGGGACGGTAAAGGTGTCGGAGTATATCTGGTTGAAGCGCATAGCCACGTCGCGCGCGAGCTCAAGGTGCTGCTTCTGGTCGATTCCGACGGGAACCACATCGGTCTGGTAGAGGAGTATATCCGCCGCCATGAGAGCGGGGTAGGTGAAAAGACCTGCATTTATGTTCTGCGCGTTCTTTGCGCTTTTGTCCTTGAACTGCGTCATTCTTGAAAGCTCGCCGAACATCGTGTAGCAATCGAGAATCCAGCCGAGCTCGGCGTGCTGAGGCACGTGCGACTGTACGAAGAGGGTGTTTTTCTTTTCGTCAAGTCCGCACGCCATATAGAGCGCGAGCGTTTCGTAGGTTCTTTTGCGCAGCTCTGCGGGCACCTGACGCACGGTTATGGCGTGCAGATCGACCACGCAGTAAAAGGTTTTGTATTCCTCGGAGAATTTTGAGAAATTCTTTATTGCACCGAGGTAATTTCCAATAGTCAGATTTCCTGAGGGCTGAACACCCGAGAAAACCGTTTTCTTATCGCCTGTCATTTTATCGTTCCTTTATTCATAGAGGGGGTATTTTGCGCACAGCGCGTCAACTCTTGCGCGTGCCTCGTCCGCCCTGTTTTCGTAATCCTTAAGAGTTATTGATATTATTTTTGCAATCTCGCGCATATCGTCCTCGCCGAAGCCGCGAGTGGTCGTTGCCGCGGTGCCAAGACGCACGCCGCTGGTGACGAAGGGCTTCTGTGTATCGAAGGGAATGGCGTTTTTGTTTGCGGTGATGCCTATTTCGTCAAGAAGGTGCTCGGCTTCCTTTCCCGTCGATACCTTCATTCCCGTGAGGTCGAGAAGGAGCAGGTGGTTGTCCGTGCCGCTCGAGACGAGCTTGAAGCCTTCTTTAACGAGTGCATCCGCGAGTGCTGCGGCATTTTTAACGACGTTTTCGGAATATTCCTTAAATTCGGGCCTCAGAGCCTCGCCGAAGCAAACCGCCTTTGCCGCTATCGTGTGCATAAGGGGGCCGCCCTGGATTCCCGGGAAGATTGCCTTGTTGATTTTCTTTGCTATCTCCTCGTCGTTGGTGAGGATGAGTCCTCCGCGAGGACCGCGAAGGGTTTTGTGAGTCGTTGTGGTAACGACGTCGGCGTAGGGCATAGGCGAGGGGTGGTGTCCCGTTGCAACGAGGCCTGCAATGTGTGCCATATCAACCATAAGATAGGCGCCGACCTCTTTTGCAATCTCGCTGAATTTCTCAAAATTTATTACACGGGGGTAGGCCGATGCTCCTGCGAGGATGAGCTTGGGCTTGCTTTCAAGGGCGAGCCGTCTTACCTCGTCGTAATCTATTCTTGCGTCCCTCTCGCTTACACCGTAGGGTACGATATTCCAATATTTTCCCGACATATTGACGGGGGAGCCGTGGCTCAGGTGGCCGCCGTGCGCGAGGTTCATTGAAAGCACGGTATCACCCGGCTCAAGCAGGGCGAAGAATACAGCCATATTTGCCTGCGCTCCCGAGTGGGGCTGAACGTTGGCGTAGCCCGCGCCGAAAAGCTTCTTAGCTCTCTCTATGGCGAGGTTTTCAACCGTGTCGACGTGCTCGCAGCCGCCGTAATATCTCTTCGAGGGGTAGCCCTCGGCGTACTTGTTGGTAAGGATGGTGCCGTTTGCCTCCATCACGACCTCGGATACAAAATTTTCCGAGGCGATAAGCTCGATTTTGCTTCTTTGTCTGGTTCTTTCGCTGACGACCGCCGCGTAAAGCTCGGGGTCGTTTTGCTTGAGAAGCTCGTAGTCCCTCATTTTAATCTCCGTTTCGCTCAAATATACTAAATTATACAATAACCGCTTGCTTTTGTCAACCGATTTTTACGCTTTGCACCTGCCGTTTTTTAACATTCACTCTTTATTTATAAATATATTTCATTTTATAATGCTTTGTTCATAGTTTGTTTATAATTATAATGTATAATATTAAACTGCGAAAAGTTTAAATTGCCGCCGGTAAAGCGGCAAAAACCACTTGAAAGGAATCGGTCTTACCGATAAAGCAAAATGATAAGAGTAGAGCATCTTGTAAAAAGATACGGCACGAATTATGCCCTTGATGACATCAGCTTTGAAATAAAAGAGGGGGAGATAGTCGGTCTTCTCGGCCCTAACGGCGCGGGTAAGAGTACTACTATGAATATCCTGACGGGTTATCTCTCCACAACAGCAGGTGCGGCGTACATAAATAACGTAAATATTCTCGACGACCCAATCGGTGCGAAGAAATTTATAGGCTTTTTGCCCGAGCAGCCGCCCGTATATCCCGATATGACGGTTATGGAGTATCTGAACTTCGTCTACGAGCTTAAGGGCTGTACCCTTGAGCGCGAGGCGCATCTTAACGAAATACTTTCGGTTGTCAGAATAGTTGACGTTAAGGACAGGCTTATAAAGAATCTTTCAAAGGGCTACAAGCAGCGTGTCGGAATCGCGCAGGCTCTTGTCGGCGACCCTAAAATTATCATATTCGACGAGCCCACCGTAGGACTCGACCCGAAGCAGATTCTTGAAATAAGAACGCTTATGAGAACGCTCGGCAAAAACCACACCGTAATTCTTTCCACGCATATTCTTGCGGAGGTGCAGGCGGTTTGTGAGCGCATTATCATTATCAACAAGGGTAAAATAATTGCCGACGAGCGCACCGAAAACCTGACGAAAACCATTGAGGATGGATACCGTTATCAAGCGAAGATATGCGGTCCTCAAAAGGAGGTTAAGGCCGCTATTGAAAAGCTCAACGGCGTTAAAGAGGTAGAGGCAACGGGAGAGCGCGACGGAGATTCGTTTGCCTTCCGTATAGAGAGCGAGCGCGGTATAGACGTAAGGAAGCCACTTTTCAATCTTTGCTCGCGAATGGGCTGGCCCATTGTCGGACTTATGCCCGTGGGAACCGACCTTGAATCCATATTCATAAGGCTTGTCGACCGCGATAACGGCGTTGTCGAGAATAGCGTTAAGCGCAGAAGAGCGCATTAAGGAGGGAAGAAAATGCTTGCAGTTTATAAAAGAGAGCTTCGCTCGTATTTTACAAGCGTTATAGGATACGTGTTTATCGTCCTGTATCTTGCGCTTGCGGGTCTTATACTTTGCTATACAACCCTTTATTCGATGTCTGCGGACGTGACGACCTTCTTCACTCTTATGCTCGTTCTTTCCGCGATAGTTCTTCCGCTTCTGACTATGAAATCCTTCAGCGAGGAGCGTAAAATAAAAACCGAGCAGCTTTTGCTCACGGCTCCCGTTTCGATAATAGGCATCGTGGCAGGCAAATTTCTTGCGGCGTACACGATTTTTGCATCCTGTATGATTCTCAACTCGCTTTACTGCCTCGTGCTTCTCAACTACGCATCGCTTCAGGTTGCGGTGCTTTTCGGATGCCTTCTTGCAATACTTCTCGTCGGAATGGCGTTTATTTCGATAGGAATTTTCGTTTCCGCACTGACAGAGAATCAGCTGACCGCGGCGATAGGCACGATAGCGATAATTTTAGCATTCCTTGCGATAGGACTTATCAGCTCGCTCCTTCCGTCGAGCTATTTCCTGCGATACGTATTCAATTTCCTTTCAATATTCACGAGATTCCAGTACTTCACCGTAGGTATTTTTGATATAGCCTCGATAATCTACTACATCTCAATATCGGCAATTTTCCTTTATCTCACCGTGCGCGTTTACGACCGTCGCCGCTATAACTGACGAGGAGCTCACGGATGAAAAAAATACTGAGGGCCGAAAGCAAGGCGGCGAAGGTGCAGAGCGAAAGCCTGCCCGTGATGAAGGAGGAGAAGATATTCTCAGCCTCGGTTGCGGTGGCTATAATAGCGGCAATTCTTGCCCTGAACGTTCTGCTCTTTATTCTCGCCTCAACGTTTAATTTATACATTTATTCGCCCGAGGAAACCGACCTTTCCCTGACGGGCGCGACGGACTCGCTTTTCTCAGAGGCGATTGAAAAGAAGAAAACCGTTGAAATATTCTTCTGCGCGTCGGAGGATGAGGTAGAGGATTTCGATACGGGAAGCTACGTGCTTGAGACGGTTAGAAATTTTCAGCAAAGATACCCTGACTTTATAAAGATCAATTTCCTAAACCTTATAACCATGCGCGACAAGGACGGAAATTCCGTCGACCTCGATAAATACACCGAGGAAAATGAAATAATAACCCGAGGCTCCGTGATTTTCGAGTGTGTGGAAAGCGGAAAATTCAAGCTTGTGACCGACTATACGACCTCGTCGGGATACTCGGACTTTTACACCCTCAATTCAGAGGGAAGTGCCATTTCCTACGACGGCGAGGAATACGTGGCGGCGATGATAGCGTGGGTGCTTCGTGACGAGCAGAAAAAGGCTTATTTCACGATAACGCACAGCGAGCAGGTAGACCCCTCGTTTGCCAAGCTGCTTACGATAGCGGGATATGAGAGCGACACGGTAAATCTTCGCGAGGCACCCGTGCCCGAGGATGCCGACCTTCTCATTATCTCCAACCCCAAAAACGATTTTGAGACCTCGGTGGACGGAATAGCCACTACCGAGATAGGAAGAATAAAGTCCTACCTTGAGCGCGGAGGAAACCTTTACGTTTGCCTTGACCCGTACGTTAAGAAGCTTTATTCGCTTGAGGCGATGCTTGCGGAATACGGGCTTGCAATATCCGAAACGGAGGTTGACGGAGAGGTTATCCGTGACATTGTAAGAGATCCCGTAAACGCAATCACAACGAACGGCTATACACTCGTTGCGGATCATGCGGACGGTGAGATTGCTACGGCGATCAAGGAAAATATGGACAAATACTCCGACAACGACGTAATAATCAGAGAGGCGGGAGCGCTTGCGCTTTCCGGCGCGGCGGAGGCGATACTCGTTTCCTCCTCCTACTCCACCTGTGAAAACGGCGGTGTCGTGACACGCACCGAGGGAAATTTCCCGTTAGCCGCATATAGCAGTGTGCCTGCCGGCGACGGCAAGGAGGGAAGAATTTTCTTTGCCTCCAGCGTGTATATGACGGTTGCCAGCGCGCTCGTGACCAACGGATATGCAAACAAGGATTTCGTTTATTCCGTGTTTGAAAACGTGTTCGGCGTAACGAGTCTGCCCTACGGCTGCCGCTCCGTGCTGTATGAAACGAGCACGCTTGAAAATCTCACTATGAGTACGGCTCATCTTTATACCGCGATAGTTCTTGCAGTTCCTGCGGTAATAGGAATTACCGGCGCGGTTATCATAATCAGGCGCAAGAACAGATAACGCACCCAAAAAGAAGCAATCCCCTGGATTGCAGAATGGATAGTATATGAGTTTTTTAAAAGGAAAAAGCAAACGCACAGTAATATTCAGCGTGATAACGCTTTCTTCGTTGATAATTCTCCTTGCTCTTAACTTCTTGATGTCGTATTTCGGACAGAAGAAGGTAATGTATATGGATATGTCCAAGGAGGGTCTTTACTCCATTACGGACAAGATGGTGGAGGAGTGTAAGTTCATAGACGAGCTTGGCAAGACGGACGGCGACAAAAAGGTGAAGATAACCTTTTGTACCGACCCCGACTATCTTTCCTCGGCTTACGTAACCCGTCCCACCTACTATATGGCGCTTCAGATGGAGAACGAGTATTCCAACATAGCGGTTGAAACCGTGAACGTGGAAAACAATCCGACGGCGCTCTCCAAATACAAGACGACCTCTCTGACGGAAATCACCCCCTCGGACGTTATAGTGTCCTACGGCGACAGATACAGAATAGTAAAGGCAGAGAGCTTCTGGCTTACGGATGCCTCATCGGAGCAATATTTCTCTTATAACGGAGAATACAGGATAGCCACGCTTATAAAATCCGTCACCGCGATAGGACAGCCTGCGGCATATTTTGTAACCGATCACGGCGAAACCTATTACGACCCCGAAAACCCGACCTCCGATATGAGCATTTCGATGGCGTACTGCTACGACCTGCTCAGAGATTGCGGCCTTGAGGTAAAGACGCTTAAAATCTCCGAGGTGGACGAGATTCCCGACGACTGTGCGCTTCTTATAATAAATAACCCGAGAAGCGATTTTTCGACCGACCCCGACAGATATAACGAGCTTTACTATATGTCCGACCTTGACAAGCTTGATAAATACCTTATCAACAATCAGGGCGCCATAATGGTTAACAAGGACTATGATGAAAATCTGAAGCTGCCCGTGCTTGAGGACTTCCTTCACGAATGGGGCTTTGATTTCGGAACGGCAATAATAAGAGATCCCGAGTCCTCCGTGAGCGGAAGCTCGGATACCGGAATAATAACCGTTTACGAGACCGAAACCGACAGCTATGCAAACGCGATATACGGCGATTACGCCTCACTCGGAACCTCACCGCAGACGATAGTGAACAACACGGGATATATCATCCCCGCTTACGGCGAGGAGGGCGTTAAGAACGAGGCGGGCTCTATGTTTACCGTAAAGCGTTACGCCACCTTCCTTAAAACCGCCGCTACCGCCTCGGCGTATCTTTACAACTCCGCGGCAGACGACGGATATGCGGACAGCTCGATTCTTGACCTTACGGCAGAAAACTATATTGCAAAGTACGGTCAGCTCGATCTTGCCGCGCTCTCTGTAAGAGAGGCGTTCGACAACTTCAGTGCAGAATACTTTCACTCGTATTTATTCTGCTCGGCTTCTCCCGATTTTCTTTCAAACGAGGCGCTCTCCAATCCCTCGTATGCAAATTACGACGTAATCAGTGCGCTCGTTAAGAATATATCCAGAACCGACGTTTACGCCGATATCGACCTCGGCGGTGACACCTGGAACTCGGCATCCCCCGGAGGTAAGGAGCTTCTCTCCACCGAGCTGACGGAGGAGGACGTGGAGGTTCTTTCTCCGACGGGTGACGAGGTGGTTAAGGTAAATTACGCAATCACCACCGGTGCCAAGGTAGTTTATACCGTAATAGTTGCTCTGGTTCCCTTTACCTTCCTTGTGATAGGTATAATAGTCTGCGTGCGCCGCAGATTTTTGTAAGGAGGTAGAGGATGAAAACAAGACAGCAAATCGAGAGCATTGCAAGGGGTAAGAGAAAGCTTCGCCTGACTCTGATTCTCCTTGGTATTATAGCCGTTCTCGTTGCGGCGGCAATCGTGATAGGTATTGTGTTCAAGAACACCGATACCGATGACGAGCAGCAAACCGCCGAGCCGCCGGTTGCGATAGGTGACGAGGACGTTTACCGCGGCACGCTCGTGGCGTACCCCGTCGTTGACGACGCGGATATAACCCGTATCACGGTAAGCAACAATAATAAGGACGGAGAGTACACCCTCCTCCGCTCCGAAACGATTGATAACAATTTTATGTTCACGTATATGGAGAACGGAGAGGTAAAGATTTATTACCCGTCTATATGTGACGCCGACTCCTATTTTGAATACGATAGCCTTTACGCTCTTGAAACGAATGACGGATACGGAACGATAAGCAAGCTTTCCTATCTGCTCTCCGCTCTTGAGGTTTCTTACTTTGGCGAGAGAATACCTCTTTCAAAAGACCCTGCCGAAAGAGAGGCACAGTATAAGCAGTTCGGACTTCAGGGCGAAAACACCTCGGTGGTTATCTTTGACTACGAGGATGAGATGGGCGTTACCCAAACGCACAAGGTGGTTATAGGCGACCGCACTGTAACCGGTGTCGGATACTATTTCACGGTTGACGACAGAGATTACGTTTACAATTCGCTCTCTGTATACCTTGACTATGCGCTTTTAGGCTTCTATTCTTACGTAAACAGCGCCCTTGTTTCCGAGGGACTTGAGGGAGATTCCACCCTTGAGCCGCTTTATACCTCGGATTTTACGCACTGGAAAACCGAGCTTCACAAGAATGCGGGAGAGACGGTACCCGATGAGGCGGAGATAGTTATTTCCGCAAATCTTTCGGTTCCCATCGACCCCTCGAGCTACATTGACGACCCGTCGTCCTACGCTGACGGTCTTAACGGATATTCCTCAAGCGGATATACGGATATGATAGTGGATCTGTTCGGCAGTGCGGCAAACGAAATCAAAAATTCGATAATAGGCAGAGAGATCGGCGTTTATTACGATCCCTCCGACCCGAACGCCGATAAAACGACGGCAATTTCCCTGACGGTTCCGATTGACACGGACAGCTCACATTCGATTAACCTTACCGCATCTCCCTCGGTAAAATATCACTATGAGATTTGCGAGATAGAGGCGATAGTAAATTCAAACGACGATATATCCGCCGTTGGCACGCCCGTCGGTGACAACAACGTAATAAGAGTTGCATACCGCTTTACCGTAAACGGTAAGCAGACTGCCGATATTGTTTCACACGCGGTGCTGGATCTCACCTCTCCTGCGCTTCCCACAGAGGCTGTGAGTGCGCTTCGCGCCCTTTCGGTAGGCCCGCTTGACGAGAGCGACAGAGTTGCATTTGACATCAACTACACCGAGGAAAACGCACTTGCGACGAGCTACAAGAGCAAGATTACCGAGATAATAAACATTTTAAGCAAAACCGGAAAGACGCTTGAAAAGGTTGAGGAGGATTCGATAGTTGTCTACCGCTATCAGATAATGGTAAACGGTGAGCTTCGCGACGAGGAATACACCGACTCGATAGACCTCTCCGCCGCAACAAGCGGAGCGGAGCTCGCAATCAAAAACGAATTGGTTGGCAGAAAGACGTCGAGATATCTTTCTATAATCATAGACGAGGGCAACCGTTATTACGAGGTATTCAGAGCCTTCAGGGCTTATGAAATAAGCGAGATAAAGTATTTTGTCACCAGAAAAGAGGTTGTTTCCTTCAGCTTCCTTTCCAACTCCGAGCGCGACCCCTTCTACGGCGACTCCATTTATCAGAACAACACGGACGGATACCTTCTTTACGGTCTTGATAACTCCGCGTGCGACCATATTCTCGATCTCGTGGGAGGAATAGGTGAGAACACCTCGAATTCCGTGGGACTTCAGGGAACCGAGACCGTCGCGGTGGGTCTGACCCCCGAAAAGCTTCTCGAGTTCGGTCTTTACGAGCACAGAATTTATTTCGAGCTTCCGCGCGGACTTATTCCGATTGACAGCGGCGACGAGGACACCATAGATGACTATACCTCGTATGAAAAGCTTGGCTTTACTCTTTATATAAGCGACATTCTTGACGACGGAACAAGATACGTTGCGTCGGACCTTTACGACGTTATTACAAAGGTCGGAAATGACGTTTTCTTCTTCCTTGACGAAACCTTCACGGGCTTCTGGGCGAGAGATAATCTCATTATGACCGACGTTGAGTTTATGCAGAATATAAAGGTAGAGTTTAATTTTGAGGACCTTACCGGCAGCTACGAGCTTGACATAGACCACAAGACCTCGTATATTACCTCAACGGGCCTGCAGGTCGGAGGCACTCCGCCCAAGAGCTATTCGGATACCTTCGATTACATCACGGTAAACGTACACCCCGGCGAGAACTGCACTCCCAACAAGCTCACAGAGTATATTGCCGACAATGACCGCAATTATATGAGCCTGACCGAGCTTTACAACCATCTTTACACCGACAAGGACGTTCAGAACGAGTATTTCACCGACAGCCTTGGAACGACCTACTTCAAGGAATTTATTCGTGCGATGTTTTACGTGGATTTCGAGGGCGCAATGAGCCCCGAGGAGCAGAAGGATGCGTTCGAAAACTATCCTATGCTTATGAAATTCTCGATAAAAATTGACACGGATAAGGACGGAGATTCCGAGGACGAGGGATATTACAATTACGAATTCTACCGTTGCTCCGACAGACGCGTGCTTGTAAGGCTTTACAGAACAACCGACGACGGCGCGCCTGTTGGCGGCGGAGAGGTTTCGGATTTCTATATATCCAGCTATGGCTTCCGCAGAATAGTTACGACCTTTGTGGCGCTTCTGAATGGCGAGCTCTTTGATCTTGAAGCGGGATATAACTGATAAGATATGGCCTCGGGGCAGGGAAAAGCCTGCGGCATTTCGCACAAAATAAATATATTATAAAAAAATTAAAAAAACATTTGCTTTTTTGATAATGTTATGCTATAATAATTCAATGGGTCGCTCTTTTTGAGCGATAGAGCATATTTTTTGCATCCCGAGGCTCCCTTCGAGCTAAAAAATGAAAAAATAAAATAACATAGAGGAATTTGAACAATGAAAAAGAGAATTATCAGTTTAATTCTTGTGGCGGTTATGTCCGTTCTTGCTCTTGCGGGCTGTGCATACAGCTATGCGGACGACGACATGAGCGCATACGCTACCTTTGACAAGGAAGCTTTTGAAACTGCTCTTGCAACTATCGTTCTTGAGGAGGGTGACTTCGCCGTTGCCGAGAGAGAGGGAAGAGTTGCTGATGCTATCGCAAAGGCTCTTGCCGCAAAGGCAGACACCACAGACCACAAGACCGAGGGCACTCCCAAGGTTAACGACACCGTTTACTACTGCTATTACGTAACTGCGACCATTAAGGACGTAGAATACATCTTCCTTACCGAGAATATGAAGGTTGAGGAAGCAAGCAAGATGGACAACGTTCAGTACGGACTTAACTTCATCGACGACGACGTTCTTGCGGCAATTGAAGAAAAGCTCGAGGGCTTTGAGTTCACCGAGGAAAGCACCTATTCTCAGGTTACCACCGGCACCGTTAAAAACGGCGACGTTGTATACATCTCTTACACCAGAGAGTACGACAAGACCACCGGTACCGAGGGTGAGGTAGGTAAGGAAACCCAGACCGCAACCACCCACAGAATCGTTATTGACGAGAACAACCCTTTCCATAAGGCTCTTATAGGCAAGGACGTTGCAAAGACTCTTGACGAAATCAATATCACCGACGGTGATGCAAGCACCAACGGCAAGTACACCAAGACCAAGGTTGAATGGATAGAGAAGGGCGCAGAGGCGTTTACCGTTGTTGATGCAACCTATGACGTTGCTACCAACAAGCCCTCCACTCTTTACACCACAACGAAGAATCAGGATCTCAAGGGCGTAGAGCTTACCTACCACGTATATCCCGCATACTACGTTGAGACCCCCGCATATACTGCTGAAACCGTTATCAACGAAATCTACGGCAAGAATCTTACCCTTGCTACCGCCGCAACCATTCTCTTCGGTGCCGATTACACCGAGGGTGAGGAGGCAGAGGTAGAGGCACTTCTTGCAAAGTATAAGTTCACAAAGGACGGCGAGGAGCTCTCTCTTGAGGACTTCATAACCGCTCTTACCACTGCACAGACCAAGCTTACCGAGGCTGATGAGGCTCTTGAAAAGGCAAAAGAGGATTACGACGATGCTCTTGAGGCTCTCGAGACCGCAAAGACCGCTCTCGATAAGGCAAAGACGTCTCTTGACGAGGCACAGGCTGCATACGACGCAAATGCAACCGACGAAAACAAGACCGCTCTTGACAAGGCAACAACCGCGCACACCACCGCACAGGGCAAGTACGATGCTGCTCTCAAGACCTTCAAGGTAGAGAGAACCATCTACGACGGCACCGCAGAGGATGCGAAAACTCCCGTTGAGGTAGCTGAGGGTGAATACACCGAGGGCGAAGGCGGCGAGAAGAAGGACGCGAAGGAAGCCAAGACCGAAAGAGATGCTCTCGTAGCAGAATTCATCACCACCGTCGGTGAGGCTGAAGAGGGCGAGGGCGAAGCTCAGGCAAAGGGCGCCGCAAAGATTCTCGAGGGCTACGAGTATAACGTAACCTACAAGAACCTTGAAAGCACCTACAATGCTGAAATTAAGGAAAAGCTCGCTTCCTACGTTTACGATGCAATCATTGAGAACGTAACAGTTAGCTCCTATCCCAAGAAGGCTGTTAAGGAAGCATACAATTATCTTATAGAGAACTATGAGTACTGCTTCTATGAGAATAAGACCGTAACCGGAAGCTCCGTTTCCTCGAGCTCCGATTCCAACTACAAGAAGTACAACGGAAGCTTCGAAACCTTCCTTGTTAAGTACGCAGTACCCACCGACCTCAAGGTTGAGGTATCCAACGCCGACGAGGCTTATGCCGCAATCGAGAAGGAAGCACAAAGACACGTTGCCGAAATCATTGCAATCTATATCGTTGCTGAAAAATACGGTATGGTAGCAAGCGATGACGAATACGAGGATTACCTTGAAACCGACAATATGGAGTACTACGTTGACGCATACGGCGACAACACCGTTCGCTCCGCATACCAGTTCGACAAGCTCCTTGACTTTATTCTTGAGAGCGAGGAGAAGGAGGACGGCAAGGCAACTCTCGTTGAGTACACCAACGCTCTTATAGGTGACATCCAGTTCGTTGAGGAGCTTCCCGAAGAAGAAGAGGATGAAACCACCGAAACCGAATAATCGGATGGCTTAAAGAAAAGACATCAGGATAAAAGAGAAATCCGACAGCCGAGTACTGTCGGATTTCCTATTAAAAAGATAAAATATGAAAGAAGTACAGCTTTATACAGACGGTGCGTGCCGCGGCAACCCCGGCAAGGGCGGCTACGGTGCGATACTCGTATACGGTAAATATGAAAAGGAAATCTGTGGCGGTGAGCGTGAAACGACCAACAACCGCATGGAGCTTATGGCGGCGATAGTGGGGCTTGAGGCGTTGAAGGAGCCGTGTAAGGTGACTCTTTATTCCGACTCGAAGTACGTTGTCGAGGCGTTCTTGCAGGGGTGGGTGCACTCCTGGCGCTCGCAGGGCTGGCGCAGAGGCAGGGAGGAGCTGAAGAACCCCGACCTCTGGGCAAGGCTTTACGAGCTGACAGAAACGCACGAGGTAACGTTCGTGTGGGTAAAGGGACACAACGGTCACGACTACAACGAGCGCTGTGACAGGCTTGCAACGGCGTACGCCGATTCCTTTCAATAAATATTCCTTTTAAAAGGTGAAATATGGCAAGAAAACAAAAGAAAAAGGCACAAAATAACGAGGTGCAGGCTCCCGTAAAGGCACAGGCGAGCGACAAAATGACCAAAAAGCAGATAGTTTTCACTATTATCGCGGCGATTCTCATAGTCGCGCTGGTAGCGGTAGGTGTCGTTTTTATCATTCGCGCGATTACCGATGACGGAGAGGTTGATTACCTTAAGGATGACCTTTCGAAATACATTACTCTTTCCGAGGATGATTACAAGAACATAGTGGTTGAGGGACCCTTTCAGACCTTTTCCGAGGCTGACGTTCAGAGGAAAATAAACAAGCTTCTGGCAGAGCATAAGAGCGAGACTCCCGAATACGACGGGCTCGGAATGACTAGCGTAGCTATAACGCTCGGTGACGAGGTTGAGTTCGTTTATCGCGGCTACACGGTCGACGCAGACGGTAATGAAACCGATTTTGAAGGCGGAACGAATCTGACGGAGAGAACAAAAATAGAGGTTGGCACCAACCTTATAATAATCGAAGATACTTCACAGCAGAGATATTTTATTCCCGGATTTGTTGAGCAGTTTATAGGTAAGAAGCCGTCCGATTACACGAGCTTCGAAATGCAAAAAAGCGGCACGGTAGAGGCGGGAAGCGTAATTTACCTTACCTACACCGCAATGTATCCCGACGGAAGCTATCAGCAGAAGAGCGAGGAGAGAATAGACCTCGCGCTTGATAATATTGATGAGAAATACGGCGAGGGATTCCTTGCCTTTATCCTCGGCACCGAGGAAGGCACCGAGGCGCAGAAGATAGGCGAGGATCTTAAATCCCAGACCTTCCCCTACGGTGATTCGGGCAGCGTTGCTTATACCGATATGAAGATAAATTATGCGACGACCTGCGAATCAAATCCCTTGACGATTAACGTTGTTTTTCCTGCCGACTATTCGGAAAAGAGTCTGCGCGGCGTTGAGGCGAGGTTTGATATATATCTTTACACCGCCAAGGTTTACAATACTCCCGAGTTCAACGAGGCATTTATAAAGGAAACCTTGAAGATTAACGATGCGGACGTTGCTGACTATGAGGGTGCGAACATAGTTGAGAGGTACACGAGCCTTCTTCGCAAGGAAGCGATGGATGAGGTCGATGAGATAAACGAAACGGTCATATCCGACGCGATATGGGATGTGCTTCTTGAAAAAACCGAGGTTCATTCTTATCCCGAAGCAACCGTTAATGAGTATTATGACAACTACTATAACGAGATAGCCTCGGTATATTCTCAGAATTCGTCTGTATACGAGGACATTGACGCTTGTGCGATAGCCTATCTCGGTCTTTCCTCGGGCACGGATTGGAGAGAGCATTTAACGAAAGCCGCCGAGGAGGTTGCGCTCGAAAAGGTGATATTCTTCTACGTAATGCAAAAGGAGGATTTTCTGCCGACGGGCGATGAGCTTGAGGCACTTTATAACGAGTCGGTGAATGAACACCTTGACTATTATATTAAGCTTCACGCCGACGAGCTCTCAAAGCTTGAGGGCGATGCATACAACGCCGAGGTTATGACCATAAAGGCAGAGATGCTTGAATACTACGGCGATGAATATTTTTATGAAACCGTGTATTACACCTACGGTACTCAAAAAATGGTTGAGAATCTCGCGATTGTAAAGAAATAAAAAAACAGCAAGGCGTAAAAGCCTTGCTGTTTTTTGTTTGAACCATCATTGCCTCAGATCATCGGTTGCGGGATTGTCGATAACCTCCCCGTCCTCGCCAAAGCGCGAGCCGTGGCAGGAGCAGTCCCAGCTGTGCTCCGCTTTGTTGTATTTCAGTGCGCACCCAAGGTGCGGACAGCGCGGAGCCGATGGGGTCAGAAGCCCCTTTACCGACTCGGTTATATTCACGATTAACTGCTTGTGGAAAATGCTTCGGCTTGGTGAAAATATTTCGGCAAGCTCGTTTTTCTTCCCCGTAACAAGATCGCAGAGCAGGTCTGCCGCCACCATAGAGGTGGTGAGTCCCCATTTATTAAATCCCGTTGCGACGAACAGGTTTTTCGCCCTTTTTGAATACTCTCCGATATAAGCTACTCCGTCAAGAGAGATACAGTCCTGCGCCGCCCATTTTGCCGCGACGTGCGCACCCGTGTAATATTTTTGCGCGAAATCCTCGAGCGCCTGCCAGCCTCCGCCCTCCTTTCCCGTGCGGTGTGCTCCGCCGCCGAGAATGAGATGGCCGTTATAGTCGCGGATGGAGATTCCGTCGCGTCTGTCACTGACGTACATTCCGCTCGGGGTGTCAGCGCCCGTGAGTGCCATAACGTAGGAGCGGTGCTGATACAATTTCAGAGGGTAAAGTCCGTGCTTGTTGAGTATTGGAAAATGAGTGGCTATTATTATTTTTTTGGCTCTTATCTTGCCGCCGTGGACGGTGGCCTCATTTTTTCCAAGCTCAAGCACCTTCGTATTTTCATAAACATTAAGTCCGCGAGAGATTTTCTCGGCAAGCTTTAATGGGTTTATCTCTAACTGTCCGTCAATTCTGACCGCTCCCGCCACCGAAAACGGAAGCTCGGTATTCTTGCAAAAGTGTGCATTGATACCGAGGCTCTCGTATGCACGGACCTCTGCTTCAATTTTTTCTCTGTTCTCGAGAGAGTAGACGTACGCGCTTCTCTCGGTGAGGTCACACTCGCCGCCGTCGCATAGTGTGCGATACTCGTCCATTGCCTTCAAATTGGCGTTGAGGTACCCCCGTGTAAAGCTTTTGCCGTATTTTCTTAACAATTTATCATAAATCAGACCGTGTTGAAGGGTGATTTTTGCGGTTGATTTTCCGCTGGTTCCCGAAAAAATTTTCTTTGCCTCTACAAGAGCGTAATCAACTCCCGCCTCGTGAAGCTTATATGCGCACAGAAGCCCTGCAAGTCCGCCCCCGACAATAAGCACGTCGGTTTTTAAATCTCCGCGCAGGCGTTCAAAGCTCCGCGGGGTGATTTCCTTTTCCCAAATAGACTCCATAATTACTCCGTTTTTTCTTATTGTTTCCCGAAGGAGCAAAAATATAAGGGCTTCCGCAAGGGAAGCCCTAAATAGTTGAAATTATACGTGACAGTGCTCGTCTTCAAATATTTCGTGATTTATCTTAAGCATATTTATGAATTTCATAGCAAGCTTGCCATCGTCAAGCATACAGCGGATGATGTCATCGTTGTGCTGTATTTCTATGTATTTTCCCGGCTTGAAGGGAAGGGAGGGGAACATTTTTGAAGGAATTTCAAGGCATATTTCCTCTCCGTTCATGGTGCCGCTCAAAATAAATTTATCAGCAGTGAGGGTAACGGTGCCCTCACCCGATTCGACGAATTTCTTCTTCTTTTCATTGACGGTAAGGAATTTTGTACCGCACGAAAGCTCTGCGCATTCCCCATCACTCATACGAGCCTTGAGGTCGTCGTGAACAAGGCGCGACCAATCGGAAACGTAGCGAAGCTCCTCGCCAACCTCGCCTTCCTTGTGCAAAAAGCCGTATTTATCGCTCTTTTCGGCGAATCCGCACTCGGTGCAATATATCGTGTGCTTATCGCGGACGCGCACGGTGTATTCTCGCTTGCAATGCGGGCAAAGGTACAGCACGTTTTCAAGTCCTTCGATATTATCGCCATGGCAGTATTTTACCTTGAGCGTTTCCTGCTCGCGATAGGCGTCAAAGAGAAGCGCCTCGTCGGCTCTCTCCCTTATTTCCTCGTTGGAAAGGGTCGCAAGCTCTTCCTTTGAGAATAGCTTGTATATGTCGAGATAGGTTCTGCCTGCGCGGTTCTTTTTTGACCATTTCGGCGTGCAGAAATAGGTTCCGCTGGTTTTGGCTACGTATATATCCGCCTGAAGCCATTGCAGAAAACGGTAGGTGGCGATTGGAATGGGGGTGGAAATTCCGTCCTCACACATCAGTCCCGCAGGGTAAATAGCCAAAATTTCATTTGAGTCTATTACCGCCTTCATGCTGTGCATATCCTTCAGACTCGTCTGAAACTGTTGCTTGGGAATGACTCCGATTTTAGTCATTATGCCCTTGACGGGCATGGTTTTATAAAATGAGTTGCTTATAACAAAGCGCATCGGCTGGCGTACAGAGCTTATGAGATTCACGAAATCAAGTGCCGCCTGGTGATTAGCGATAACGACTATGGGGCCCTTTTTGCCCTTCAGCTCGTTGCGCACGACCTTTCTTTTGAAAAAAGCCTTTGAAACAATCCACGCGGCAGCTTGGGTGAATCTATATAAGAACATATTTTGTTTGTTTAATTTACGTTCCATCTTTCCTCCTTTTTGCGAAAAAATGAGCAGGTGATGTTGACTTGTCAAAATTCATAACATATACATTATAGCACCATGTTAACAAAAAATCAATAATTTTGACAAAAAAATATACAATAATGGGACATTTGTTCAATAAAAACGACTCGGCAGTACCGCCGAGCCGTTTTCTAAATCATCTTCTGAAAAAACCGCCAAAGAAGCTTCTGCCCGTTCCGGCGCCCTCGTCCTCGCCGGCGTCCTCGCGCGTGCTGCCTCTTTTAAATATTCCGCTAACCGTTTCGGCGGTTCTCGTAACCACCTCGAAATCCGAGGCAAGACTGCTTCTCAAAAGCTCGAGTCTGCTTTCAACATACAGCGAAATAAGCTCGATAACAACGTTTACAAGCCACGAGATGCCGAGGAAAATTGCAAGGGCAAACGTCAGGGGCGAGGTGTCGTGTATTGCTATAACTATATTGTAGGCGGTTATGACGAGCATAACGCTTTGCGTGATTATTTTAAACCGTCTGTAATTTCTGCGGAGCGTCTTTTTTGCAAGACGTGCCTCCTTGCCGATTTTGTTGATGTTGATGATATAGAATATCAAAAATACGATAGCGCCGACACAAAGGCATATATTCGGCACGAGCATCCGCTCGCTGACAAATGCTATCATATAAATGAGATAGAGTATGTAAGCGCCCTGCTGCGCAATTGTGAAAAAGTGAGCAAAGGCCTTTATCTCTGCGGCAATTGTGTAAATCGCCGTTTCGGTGTTGTGAATTATTTTCATTAGTATACCTCGGAGCTGTTATAACTTTATTTTACCGTAGAGGTGAGTACCCGTGTGAAAAAAACGGGTTCGTATTATTCTCTCTTGCCTAACCGCAAAGCGCATCGGCGAGTGCGGTTATTTGTGCTTCGGTTTCACCATTTGGAGCGGAGAGGATTTTTACACCCGCTTCCGTAAACGTGACGTCCTTTGCCCCCTCGAGCAAGGAGCGCATCACCTTCGCCGCCGTGGGTGCCCAGCTTCCGTTTTCAATAATGCTTACGGTGCGAGATTTGTAGCCTCTGTCGGTGAGGTGGGTTATAAATTCGCGCATAGCGGGGAATACGTCGGCGTTGTAGCTTGCCGCCGCAAGAACGAGCTTACTGTATCTGAATGCATCGGCAACTGCCGCGTACGTATCGCATCTTGCAAGGTCGTAAAGAGCTACCTTACAGCCGCGGCTCTTCAGCTCGTCGGCAAGAAGCCTTGCCGCCTTTGCTGTGTTGCCGTAAACCGAGCCGTAGGCGATAACCACGCCGTCCTCCTCGGGTCTGTAGCTTGACCACGTATCGTAAAGATTTACGTAATGAGCGAGGTTTTCTTTTAACACGGGTCCGTGCAGGGGGCAAATAACGGCTATATCAAGAGCCGCCGCCTTTTTGAGCACGTTCTGTACCTGCACACCGTATTTTCCAACGATTCCGATATAGTATCTTCTTGCCTCGTCCTCCCACGGCTCGTCCGCGTCGAGCGCGCCGAATTTGCCGAAGGCATCGGCGGAGAAAAGCACCCTCTCCGTGCTTTCGTAGGTCATAATAACCTCGGGCCAATGCACCATAGGTGCGGTTATGAAGGTAAGCGTATGCTTACCGAGCGAAAGGGTATCACCCTCCGTGACGACTATTCTTCTCTCGGAAAAATCGGTTCCGAAAAAGCCCTTCATCATAGCAAAAGCCTTTGCCGAGGACACGATTTTTGCGCCTTGGTGCTTTTCCGCAAAGGCGGCGATGCCTGCGGAGTGATCGGGCTCCATATGCTGAACTATGAGATAGTTCACCTCTCTGCCGTCAAGCGCGGCATCAAGCCTGTCGAGCCACTCGCCCGTAAAATCCGAATCCACGGAATCGACAACGGCTACCTGCTCGTCAATAATGACGTAGGAATTGTAGGAAACGCCGTGCGGAACCTTATATATACTCTCGAAAAGGTCGATATTTTTATCGTTTACTCCAATGAATTTGATGCTGCTTGAAACAATCATTTTCAATACCTCTTGTTAATGCTTTTACAATTAATTATTTGCAGAAATTTAAAAAATATTTTCGCCTACTCCAGCCAGACGAAAAAGTACTGTCTGTATCAAAATTAAGGCTAAGCGTTTATCAGTATAACATAAAACGACAAAAAAGTAAATAGAAAACCCCGATAAAAATCGGGGCGATTTTTAGAAATAATAAACATGTATAACTCTTTATTTTTGTATCTTAGGGTTGTCGCTTATACCAAGGATATAATCAACAGATACATTGTATAGAGCCGAAATTTTAATTAGTATATCTGTGGGAATATCTCTCTGCCCAAGTTCGTAATTGCTATAAACCTGTTGAGAGCAATTCAATTTTCTTGCTACCTCTTTTTGAGTTAAATCGTGATCTTCTCGTAAATCTCGAATTCTTCTATAGACCATATATACTCCATATTATAGTGTTATAAAGATATTATATTAAACTGCAATTTGCAGTATTGACAATTACCGCAAATTGCGGTATAATTGAATAAAAAAGGAAAAGGAGAAGTCAATGGAAGTTTTTTATTACAAAAGATCAATAGGAAAAAACGAAATAGTTGAAAATTTTAGAAAAACTGCATTGCAGGGAAAGGATATCAGCCGCGCTTCACAGCGATATTTGGAATTTTTAAAGAACCCTAACAATTTCACGGTTACTCCCAAATATTATCAGGCGTTGTCTTTGGATTGTTCAGCACGATGTGTAGTAGATTATAAAACAAGAAAAGAATTGACCTATGTAGAGGATTATCGAGTTAATTTATCAGACAAAGAGGGAATTAGTGTGTCCCCACATTATAATAAAACAACACTTACAGAAGATCATACAGAAACCTTATATTATGATGAAACGTATTTTATTTGTGCTGAATGCAATAATGCATCTGTGATATCTTCGTATGAAGCATGTTGGATAGATCCTGATGACTTTGAAGAAAGAAATCCCTACGGAATAGATAATCTGTTTCATGAAATATCCCTCAATAAAAATGTAATAAGAAAATTTGCCAGCGAGTGTGTCGATTATGACAGAAACGATTTGATTTATTCTTCTACTGCTGAAATTATGAATAGTGAAATTCGTTCCACTGAAATTTCTACACATGATCCCTATTCATTCAATGCATATATTTATGCACTTTATGAGATTAAATTTGTTTATAACGACATAGCATATAGCTTTGAATCTGATGCAGATGGATTCTTTTACGATGTAGATTTCTTTCAGATAGATTTAAAACAAATTTTGGACAAGTGCAAAGAGATAGAGGAAAAATGTGAGACAACAATTAAAAAGTTTAAAAAGGATAAAGTACGCGCAACGGTCGCAATTTTGTCGGCAATTCTTATAGCATTTTTTACATTGATTAGAGTTGTTTGGTACATGTTTCAAGAAACATCACCACAAGAAAACAGTATGATTATAGACCATCTTTTGTTTTATGGTATCCTTCCGGCTGTAATTTGTGCTATTCTATCAATTGTTAACTGTGCAAAGGGAATAACCGCAGATAAAGCGGCGATAGAAGAATGTACGGCTGTTTTACAAAAAGCAAAGCTATGCATATTAGAGAAGAAAATTCCTGAGGACTTTTCCGTGACTTTTTATCCAAGCATTACCGTAGGTTCTTTTTTTGGCATTTCAATTATACCTATTGCATATGTGATTCTAAGCTATTTTCTGTAATAATCAAATGAGTAATCATATAAAATAAAAAATCTGAAACAAGGTTACTCTTGTTTCAGATTTTTATTGAAGTTTAGCTTTAATATTTACTTGCCGCCGCGCTCAACTGCTCACAGCAGGTATACAGCAATTACGAGCTCGGGCAAAGGGATATTCCGACCGATATACTTATAAAGCTCTCCGATTTTTACGGCGTTTCGGTTGATTATATCCTCGGTATATTAGATAATCCAAATAAGCAAAAATAACAGCCGCATTGAAGCGGCTGTTATTTTTGTATTTCTTTTATACCGAAAGGAAGTTTATTTGTTATTATTTTTTGCGGTGTTGATTGAGGAAACAAGCATAGCTCGGAGAGATTTACATTTTGATTCAAGAAAATTATACTGTTTCTCTTCGATGTAATTGGTTTTGTAAAGCAACTCTAACCAATACCCCGTTTCGTTCGCCTCTTTGAGCGCAATCTGCATTTTAGAGATAAAATCCGCCGTACCATGTGCATATTTGGCTTCATAAATGTTCGCACCGATTGACGTTCCGCTTCTTCCGATCTGATTGGAAATAATACTCTCGCGTTGCTCTTTTAATTGCTTAACGAGATTGATAATTTGAACTGCAAAATCCATAGATTGTTCCGAAAGCTTATCGTTTGCCATAATATCACCGTCCTTGGAATAAAGCATAACATAAAACCAACGTTTTGTCAATGAAGCATCGACTTCGTCGATATGAAGCACTCGCTACGCTCGTATGAAGCGGCGGAGTTGCCGCCGTGAAGCAAAGCGCACACTAATCTCTCCGTGAGCCGAAGGCTCGCTTCATAGGGCGAAGACCTGCTTCATTTTTCGTGCGCGTTAGCGCGCTTCATTTCCAAACAAAAGAGCACTGCTCTCGCAGTGCTCTTTTGTTTGGAGGCGCCACCCAGATTTGAACTGGGGAATGAAGCTTTTGCAGAGCTTTGCCTTACCGCTTGGCCATGGCGCCGTATTTATCGTGCTTTAATATTATAGCAAAGGCTTTCGGATTTGTCAAGGGTTTTTTCTCTTTTTCAGAAAGTTTTGCACATCTTCCTTCTTATTATATTGCATTATGGAAAAAGTGTGAGTGTGGATTGACTTTTATTTCGATTTTATATATAATTATTACAAAGCAAATTGCTATTAAAATTTCGGCAAGGAGAAGCACCGTGGAAGCAGTTAGCATTATTATTGTTTTTTTGTATATTATTATTGGAACCGCGGTTCCGATTGTGTGCGGAGTTTTGGCGCACAAAAAGGGCTTTAATACCTTCGGCTGGGTTATGCTTTCACTCGTTATCGGCTGGCCTGCTATAGTCATAGTCGCCTGCATCCGCTCAAAGAAAAACGGCACTCAGACCTCGTACAGCACGAGCGGCACCTACAGCTATTCACCTACGGGAGAATATACCGTATCGGCGAATCGCAGCTCTCATTATACGCCAACCGATTCAAACGGCACCCCCTCTGCGGATTCCGAATTGGAACAAATGGGCGAAAAGTTTAAGTCCTTTATCGAAGAGCAGTAAGAATATTGGGGGAAGGAAATTAAAATGGCAACCCTTTTGACTGATGAAATTCAAAAAAGAGAATATCCGTCCGTTTTGCAGACCGCAGACGGTAGACCCGTAGCCCGCGAGGAATGGGCGGAGCACAGACAGGAAATGACGGAGCTGCTTGAACGCTATTCCTACGGAAAAACTCCGCGCATCCCCGTCAGAGTGTGGGGCGAGAGTGAGCTCATCTCAAACGATGCCTATGACGGTCGGGTTTTTCGAGAGCGCGTCAGACTGTTTTTTGAAACAGAGCGAGGAAAAACGAGCTTTCCCGTGGAGTTTTTTATTCCAAAGGGAGAGGAAAAGCCGCCTGTATTTTTACATATCGCATTCAGACCCGTCCCCGACAAATATATACCCGTAGAAAAAATAACCGCCGCAGGCTATGCTCTTTGCGTCGTGGTGTATACCGATATGATGAACGATGACCACTTCGGCGATTTTTCCGGCGGAATAGCCGAGCATTTCGGCACCGATGAAAAAAGAGGTCGTGAGGAGTGGGGCAAGATAGGAATGTGGGCATACGGCGCAAGCCGCGTGCTTGACTATATGATAGAATCTCGTCACGACGTTGACACCGCGCGCGTCGCTGTTATAGGGCATTCAAGGCTTGGTAAAACTGCGCTTTGGTGCGCCGCGCAGGACGAGCGCTTTGCCGCCGCAATTTCAAACGATTCGGGATATGGCGGCGCGGCATCCTCACGGCACGGCGCGGGAGAGAGAATTACCGATTTTCTTCGCTCGGGCAGCTGGGATTGGTTCTGCGAGCGCTTCAAGGATTATACCGGCGACGGCGAGGACAGAAAGCCGTATGACCAGAGCCTTTTGCTTGCGCTTATCGCGCCGCGCTATCTGTGCGTCGGCTCGGCAACGCTTGACAGGGGTGCGGATCCCAAGGCGGAATTTCTGACAACGCTGAATGCCTCTCGCGCTTGGGAGCTCCTCGGCGGCAGAGGGCTTGTATGCCCCGACAGAATGCCCGAGGCAGGCGAGCGATTTTATGACGGAGACGTTGGATATCAGCTTCGCGGCGGAGTGCATTTTCTTGACCCTGCCGATTGGGATGCGTATATAGAATTTCTTGATAGAAAATTCGGAAGAGATAGTACCGTTTAAGCATTCCATAAATTTCCCGTTTCTGCGAGAAACGAGATTGCAAATTCACACCCCTTAAAAAACGCCTTTTTAACAAAGTGTGCTTCAATGTCGCACAAGGAGTCGATGTATTTTTCTATGGCATCCTCTTGTTCTTTGTTAAGTAAAGCATTTGCTTTTTCGTGCATTTCTACCGCCTTTTTCGTTAATTTTCGTTCTTCGTCCGTATCGATTACGGCACATTCGTCTGAAAAATATTCGTTCCATAGCTTTTCAAGTGTTTCTCTCATTTTTTCTTCCTTTGTTTGTAGTTTAAAAGTGAACTAAATATATTATAGTTCAAATGCGAACTAAAGTCAACCCTTTTTAGTTCATTTATGCTATAATTTTCAAAAAAGCACGTGGTGGTAGAAAATGAGCGTATATCAAAGACTAAAGGATCTGCGAGAGGATTCTGATAAGAGTCAGGCAGAGATTGCAAAAATTATAGGTACCAGCCAATCCTATTACGCGCAGTATGAAAATGGCAAAAGAGCTATTCCGTTTGACCGTATGGTTGCTTTGGCAAAATACTATAACGTTTCTCTTGATTATCTTGCGGGATTTATCGACACACCGAGAAAGATTAAATGAAAATATTTGTAAAAACAGGCACTGTTCAGTGCCTGTTTTTTTGTCAATCGGTAAAATAAACAAATTTATGCGATTTTTTTCTACAAAAATCTTCACCCCAAAAAACACAATATATTGGTTTTTACTATTGACTTTTATACAAGATATAGTGTATAATGTTTCTCGCACTCACAAAATAACAAGTAGAAAAATAAGGTAAGAAAATTGATATGAAGCTTATAAAAAGAAGCGGAACCGAAGTGGTTTTCGACAGGGAAAAAATATACGCGGCTCTTGTAAACGCGAACACCGCGGTAGAGGATGCCGATAAAATTTCGGAAGGTGAAATCAAAAAAATCACCGACAGAGTAGAGAAAAAATGCGAAAAGCTTCGCCGCGCTGTCAGCGTGGAGGAGGTTCAGGATATGGTCGAGGAGGAGATTATGCGCCTCGGCGCCTTTGTGCTTGCAAAGGCATACATAACCTATCGCTACAAGAGAGCTCTGATAAGAAAATCCAATACAACCGATGAGAAAATCCTCTCGCTTATCGAGTGCAATAACGAGGAGGTAAAGCAGGAAAACTCAAACAAGAACCCCACCGTCAACAGCGTTCAGCGTGACTATATGGCAGGCGAGGTTTCGAAGGATATTACGCGCAGAATACTTCTCCCCGAGGAGATAGTTAAGGCACACGAGGAAGGACTCATTCATTTCCACGATGCCGACTATTTCGCACAGCATATGCACAACTGCGACCTCGTAAACCTTGAGGATATGCTTCAGAACGGAACGGTAATCAGCGGAACAATGATAGAGAAGCCGCACAGCTTTTCCACCGCCTGCAACATTGCTACGCAGATAATAGCGCAGGTTGCCTCTAACCAATACGGCGGTCAGTCGATAAGCCTTACACATCTTGCTCCCTTCGTTGACATCAGCCGCAAAAAGATCCGCGAGTCTGTAAAGCGCGAGCTTGCAGAAATCGGCGTCGAGGACGAGGCGGCAGTAAATAAGATAGCCGAATCAAGACTTCGCGAGGAAATAAATCGCGGAGTTCAGTGCATACAGTATCAGGTAGTAACCCTTCTTACCACGAACGGACAGGCTCCCTTTATCACCGTATTTATGTATCTTGGCGAGGCAAAGAACGAGCGCGAGCGCGAGGACCTTGCTCTCATAATAGAGGAAACGCTCGAGCAGCGCTGTCAGGGCGTTAAAAACGAGTCGGGCGTGTGGATAACTCCCGCATTCCCCAAGCTCATCTACGTTCTCGAGGAGGATAACGTCCGCGAGGGCTCGAAGTACTATTATCTCACCAAGCTTGCGGCAAAATGCACCGCAAAGCGTATGGTGCCCGATTATATTTCGGAAAAGATAATGCTTCAGAACAAGATAGACAAAAACGGAGAGGGACATTGCTACACCTGTATGGGCTGCCGCAGCTTCCTCACCCCCTACGTTGACGAGGACGGCAAGCCCAAGTATTACGGCAGATTCAATCAGGGCGTCGTTACTGTCAACCTCGTTGATATCGCGCTTACCGCCGAGGGCGATATGGCGAAATTCCGTGCGGTGTTTGACGACCGTATGCGCCTTTGCCACAGAGCGCTTCGCGCACGTCACGAGCGCCTGCTCGGAACCCTTTCGGATGCCGCACCGATACTCTGGCAGTACGGCGCGCTTACAAGACTCCCCAAGGGAGAGGTTATTGACAAATACCTCTTTGGCGGATATTCCACCCTTTCTCTCGGCTATGCGGGCCTCTGGGAGTGCGTGTACGCGCTTTCGGGCAAAAAGCTTACAGAGCCGGAGGGCGAGGAGCTCGGCCTTGAAATTATGAGAATGCTCAACTCCTATACTGCGAAGTGGAAGGCAGAGGAGAATATTGACTATTCACTTTACGGCACACCCCTTGAAAGCACTACGTACAAATTTGCAAAATGCCTTCAGAGCCGCTTCGGAGTCATTGAGGGCGTCACCGACAAGCAGTATATAACGAACTCCTATCACGTTCATGTAACCGAGCCGATTGACGCGTTTGACAAGCTCACCCTTGAGGCGAAATTCCAGGCTCTCTCGCCCGGAGGCGCTATTTCCTACGTCGAGGTTCCCGATATGCAGAACAATCTTGACGCGGTGCTTGGCGTTATGGAGTTTATATACGACAACATAATGTACGCCGAGCTCAACACCAAGAGCGACTACTGCCACGTCTGCGGCTACGACGGAGAGATTCTCGTTGTTGAGGACGAGGACGGCAAGCTCGTTTGGGAATGTCCCAACTGCAAAAATCGCGATCAGGCGAAAATGAACGTTGCCAGACGTACCTGCGGATACATCGGCACACAGTATTGGAACCAGGGCAGAACGTCCGAAATAAGGGACAGAGTGCTTCACCTTTAAATAAAAAACCTCCCTTTGCAAAGGGAGGTTTTTGTTTGCGGTATAGATTTTTGCCCGAGTATCTTATTCGGCAGTCTTTTTCTTCTTTTTAACTATTACGATTGTGACGACAGCGGCACCGACAAGCACTACGGCGCCTGCGGCTATTATGATAACCGTCGTCATAGTATTCTTGGGTTCTGTGTCCGAGGTTCCTGTTTTAGGTATAACCTCGCGCTCGAATTCACCGCAACCGTATTCACAGACTCTTTCCTTGTAGCCGTCCTCGGTCTCGGTAGCGGGCTTTGGATACTTCCATTTGCCGAACTCGTGTTCTTCCTTTTTGCCGCTCTCAAAGGTTTCAGTACCCTTTTCACCGCAGGCGCAGGAGTAATAGTAAATATCGCCGTGCTGACAGTTAGCTTCTTCGGCTCTGTAAGCGGCGGTTTTTCTTTCGACAGTGAAGCTATGGTTATCGTTCGTGTCGACGGTTCTTTCGGACGTTTCGCCGCAGTCAAGGCAGGTGCATATCTTTAAGCCCTCGTCCATGCAGGTGGCTTCCTCGACAACCGTGCCCTCATCCCAGTTGTGTGCGCCGTAGTTCAGCACGCCACAGTCGGTGCAGACTCTTTCGTGATAGTCTGCGTCGTGCTTTGTCCATTCGCCGTAGGTGTGAGTTGAGTCAATTCTGAGCTTTATGTCGCTACCGTCGGGGCGTACGTTAACGTAAACGTAGTTTTCATCACCCTCGGAGAAGGCTTTCGCGGTGTGCTCCACTCCATCTATGGTATAGCGGACGGTGCCGTAGCTGCTGGGCACGTTCACCTTAACGGTAAGAGGATGGTTAAACACGTCGAGAGGAAGGGGCTTGTTGTCCTCGGTATATTCGTTCATAGTGACGCGAAGGTGGATAACTCCGTCCTCTTCCCATGCCTGAGCATAGGAATTTTGTCTTTCGCGCACGTACTTGATCGCGTTGGAGTAGGTGGTTACCCATACCTTGCCCTCTGTTTGAAGATCGGAAATGTATGAGAACATTTTATGAGCCACCTCAAGAGGCAGGTCGGTATTTTCAACGTCGCCGACTCTGTGTATTATCGGCAGATACCAGCTGTTTGCTGCGTCATCAATACACTTCTTTATCCAGGTCCACTGCGCGTCGGGATCCTCTCTATATTGAGGCTGCATAACTCCGGGGGAGTACATTTTGTTCCAGCTTCCGTACGAGTTTGAGAAACCGGGGTCAAGCGACTGAACGCCGATTCCGGTTGTACGTAGCGCGTAGTAAATGGGGTTGCCGTACTGGTGCGCGGCATCGGTCATTGAGCCGTAGGGAATTGCAAAGCTTATAAAATCGTAATCGGGGAAGTATTCTTCAAGCGTTGTCTTGGAATCAAGCATTTCGCGCTCAAAAACAGCCTCTGTTTGATCATTGGGATCACCCGTAGAGTCAAGCCTTGTATGGCTGTATGAATGGTTCTGAGGCTCGAGCCTTCCCTGCTCAAAAAGAGCGGACAAGCCCTCTACCGATCCGTACTGTGAACCGGTACCGGTCAGCTTTGTATATTGTGTTATCAGCATAAGAGAG
Source organism: Clostridia bacterium (assembly GCA_017471825.1). Lineage (GTDB taxonomy): Bacteria > Bacillota > Clostridia > Oscillospirales > CAG-272 > UBA1740. The sequence goes on along the minus strand of JAFURQ010000007.1, from coordinate 69,748 downwards.
CCGTAAAGATCATACTGCTCAAAAAGCTCTTGCAAAAGCACGGCGGTTTCATAATATCCGTCGTCAAACGTCATTGAAATCATTCCGTCGCGTCCACCGTAGACCTCGGCAATCTCCGCGGAAATGGGAGTGGTTGATGACTCATCGGCGGCGAATGACACGGGCACGAGCAACGTGAGCAGCGTACACGCGAAAACAATCAGCGCAATGATTTTTTTAGCCATATAGAAAACCTCTTTTCAACAAATTATAATTATTATACTACATTCAGAAAAAAATGTCAATAGGGCGGGTACTTGAAAAAGGAAAACGGATATAGTATAATTAGACAAGGTACAAATTCAAAAAGAAGACGGTAAAGATATGAAAATAGGAAACGTGGAGCTTAAATACGGTCTTATGCTCGCTCCTATGGCGGGATTTTCGGATTATGCAATGCGCAGAATATGCCGCGAGCACGGCTGTGAATACTCGGTGACCGAAATGGTCAGTGCAAGAGCAGTGGTATACGAGGATAAAAAGACTTTGACGCTTGCCAAAATAACTAGGGACGAGGGACCGGTTGCGCTTCAGATATTCGGCTCTGAGCCTGCTATTATGGCAGAGGCGGCGGCGCGGCTCTGCGCCCCTGTAGGAGATGGCGTGGCGCCGGTTGCGATAGATATAAATATGGGCTGCCCCGTGCCCAAAGTTTTTAATAACGGAGAGGGAAGCGCCCTTATGAAAAGCCCCGAGCTTATATACGATATAGTGAGGAGCGTAAGCGCGGCAATAGAGCTGCCCTGCACCGTAAAAATGCGTCTTGGCGTGGATTCCGCACACGTAAACGTGCTTGAATGCGCGAAGGCGGCAGAGGAGGGCGGTGCCACCCTCTTGACAGTACACGGTCGCACCCGTGTGCAATTATACGCAGGTGAAGCCAACATGACCGAGATTGAAAAAGTAAAGAAAGCTTTGCAAATTCCCGTTGTTGCAAACGGAGATATCACATCTGCCGCCGATGCGGCGCGTGTGCTTCGGCAGACGGGGGCTGACGGTATCGCCATAGGCAGAGGAGCAGTTGGAAATCCGTTTGTTTTTTCGGAGATAATCTCCTTTTTAAGCGGTGATACGTACACCGAGCCGACACTCGATATGCGTATTGAAGTCGCCTTGAAGCAGCTTTCGTACGCAGTTTCGGAAAAAGGTGAGGAATGTGCTGTCCGCGAGGCACGCAAGCAAATAGCCCAGTATTTCAAGGGCTTCCGCGGTGCCGCAGAGCTTCGCGCGGCGATAAACGTCTCCACGACCTACGACGAGGTCTTTACCGCTGTATATTCTACGTTGAAATAAAAAAGCCTTCCTGCACGGAAGGCTTTTTTATTAGCTGTCGGTCGGAAGAATCATTGCCGAGATAATAAACGGCAGAGCATTAAGACCGAGAGAAATGAGTATCTTCAATATAACGCTTGAGGTCGTATGAACGAAGAAGGGACACGCGACGAGCACGACTACAAAGCTGATGAGCCAGCCTGCTGCTATCGCATCCGAAATCTCCTTGCGCGAGTTACTGCCTAACGATTTGGAGCCTGCCGAATAGATAACTCTTGCAAGCACGCAGAGCAGGGGAGCGGGGAGCGCGGTAAACAGTATCAGCAGAACAACGTTTATGTAATTGCCCGTTGCTAAATGCATAACCCACGGCTCAAGTGCCGCGTATGAAAAGGCAATAAGTCCGCATATCCAGGACAGAGCAGTTACCTTGGCGTATGCGCGCTTGTCGTAGGTGGTCTGCTGCGGAGCCGGCTCCTCCTTAGCGATCGGTGTCTCATCCTTTTTGAGATCGTCGATCATCGTCTGGGGTATGCTTACTGTGATTGCATCCTCGGGGTCCTTGGTATATGAGCGGCACGCCTCAACGATTTTTGCACACGCAATAGCCTCGAAAAAGTCCTCATCGGTGGGGAATTTCCATCTGAAAACCGCCTGATTGAGTCCGAGCTGCATTTTCATTCCGTCTGAAAGTTCTGTGTCCTCTATGAAAACGTTGAGCATCGGCTTTTCGAGGTCCTGTGCGAAATTAAGCTCTCTTCTGCAGTTTTTGGAAGCAACGAAATTTTTCGAAACAAAGGAAAGCACGCAATTGCTTCCGCGAAGATGTGATGCTACGTATTCGGGCCATTCGCTTCCTGCCTCGATTCCGCCGTCATACCAGACGCGGAATCCGCGGTCTGTTAGGTAATCTATAACTTGGTAGACAATATCCGTATCTCTGTGTGAATAGCTTATGAAAATATATGGCTCCTTGCCATCGTATGCAGATTTCATAGTCTTACTCCGTTTCTTTATCGAACAGTTTTTATAAATTTAAGGAAAGCGGCTCTTCCCTCGGGAGTGTCCTTGTAAACACCGGCATCCGAAAGAACCTCTACAAAGGTTTTTCCAATCTCTTGCCTTATGATTTGCTCGGTATTCTCCTCGGTGAAGCTGTATTTACCTAAGAAGGTGTCGAGCCACGCCTTGTGCTTTGCAATATCGGGTACGGAGTCTATATCCTCACCCGAGAGTATAGCGCGCTTCATGAGCGCCATTTCATTCTTTAACCGAGCAGGAAGCACGGCAAGACCCATAACCTCGATAAGTCCGATGTTTTCCTTTTTTATATTATGTCGCTCGGCGTGAGGGTGGTATACGCCCAGCGGATGCTCGTCTGTTGTTATATTGTTTCGAAGCACGAGATCGAGCTCGTATTCCTCACCCCTTCTTCGAGCTATGGGGGTTATGGTGTTGTGCGGCTCACCGTCGGTTTCGGCAAAAACAAAGGCATCGGCATCGGTGTATCCTCGCCAGGCGGCGAGTATCTCGTCAGCGAGAGAAACGAGCGCACCCGTGTCACGCGAACGAAGCCTGATGACCGACATCGGCCACTTGACAATACCTGCCGCTACCGTGGGATAACGCGGAAATTCAAGCTCTGTATCAATCGGCGCTCTCTCCATTGGAAAAACGCATTTTCCGCCCTGCATATGATCGTGTGAGAGAATTGAGCCGCCGACAATTTTGAGGTCGGCGTTTGAGCCGATGAAATAATGAGGGAACTCGGTAACGAAGCCCAACAGCTTCACAAACGTGGAGCGGTCTATCTTCATGGGGGAGTGCTTCGCCGACAGAGCGATGCAGTGCTCGTTGTAATAAACGTATGGCGAATACTGGAGATACCACTCCTCGCCGTTCATTGTAAAGGGTATCTGGCGCAGATTCTGGCGCGCAGGCTTGGAAACAGTTCCCGCATAGCCCTCGTTTTCGTGGCAAAGCGCGCACTTCGGATAGTCATTCTGCGGCAAAAGCCTTGCCGCCGCTATCGCCTTGGGATCCTTCTCAGGCTTCGAGAGATTTATGGATATATCAATATCTCCGTACTCGGAGCTGACGCGCCACCTCAGGTCGCGCTTTATTCTGTCCTCTCTTATATAGTTGGAATCTATCGCGAGTGAGTAAAAGTAGTCGGTCGCACGCTCGGGAGAGGCGGTGTAAAGCTCCTTGAATACCCTTATAACCTCTGACGGACGGGGAGTGAGCCTTCCCATTATTTTTGTGTCGAAAAGATCTCTTTCCGTAATGCTTTCTCCGTCAATTATTCCAAGCTTCCCCGCACAGTCGCAAAGAGAGTCGAGAATCTCGGAGATGGGGCGGCAGACCGCACCCGTGTCACATTTTTCGTCTATTGAGGAGATACTAAAAAGCTCCATCACCGAGGACACCGCATAGCATTTGTCACAGCGCTCTATGAGCCCTTTTGATATTGCATAGTTAACAAGCTCGTAAATTGACAAGTTGAGTGTTTTCATATTTTATCAACCCCCGAAAAACAAATGTTCTATGAGAATTTTACCACCCATAATTATGAGGATAATACCGCCGACAAGCTCGGCAACGAATTTATATTTAGCACCGAATATCGCGCCGATTTTTACACCGACTGCGGAAATGATAAACGTAATAACACCTATCGAGGCAACGGCAAAAATTATGTTTATATTGCCGAGCATTGCATAGCCGATTCCGACGGCAAGAGCATCTATGCTCGTCGCTATCGCCATGGTGAGCATAGTCAAAAACGCGAAGGCGTTCTTGGTGGGCTTGCAGCCGTCCTTGCACTCACACTCATCGTCCTTTTCAAACGCTTCCTTTATCATATTTGCGCCTATGATGGCAAGCAGAGCAAAGGAAATCCAATGGTCGAATGCCGTTATATACGAGGCAAAAAGCGAGCCGAGCAGATAGCCCAGAAGCGGCATCAGAGCCTGAAAGCCGCCAAACCACGCGCCCGTTATCATCATATGCTTGAATTTTACCTCACCGGTCGCAAGTCCCTTGCATACCGCCACCGCAAAGGCATCCATAGATAGCGCTATCGCGGTTATCAAAAGTTCAATTTCTGACATATCTTCTCCAATAAACAAAAATCAAAAATCACAAATAACAGTTTATCACAAAAGACGGACAAAGTCAACCGCCGCGCAAATATTAAATAACTTTTATTGACACGTTGCTTCGGATAATGTATAATTGAGTAAATAAGAAGAAAAATATTCCAAGAGATAAAAAAGAGGAACAATGAAAACCTTAACCCGAAAAATTGCCGCCCTTGCCGCACTTTTACTCTCTGTGCTGGCGCTTGCCTCGTGCGAGCAACAGATAGTGGCGAAAAACAGAATTTTTTACGAATATTTTGACACGGTGTCGGTCGTTTACGATTACACGGGTGGCACCCAAGCCGATTTTGACGCCACCTGCGCGCTCGTGGAGGCAGAGCTTGCCGAATGCCACAGGCTTTACGATATATACGAGGAATATGACGGCGTCACGAATCTGAAAACGCTTAACGACAGAGCCGGCATGGGAGCTGTGAAGGTTGATGAAAGGATTATCGACCTGCTCACCTTCTCGGTTGAAATGTACGAGCTGACGGACGGAAACGTAAACGTGGCTATGGGATCCGTCCTCTCCATCTGGCACAGGGAGCGCGAGCTTGGTGAGAAAATTCCAACACCGGAGGAGCTTTCGGCGGCGGCAGAGCATACCGATATTACGAAAATGGTAATAGACCGCGAGGCAATGACGGTTGAGCTGTGCGACCCCGAAATGTCCCTTGACGTCGGAGCCGTTGCAAAGGGATATACCGCCGAGCGCATAGCATTGATGCTGAAGGAGCGCGGAATCTCCGGCTACGTTCTTGATTTCGGCGGCAATCTGCGCGCCGTCGGCGAGAAGCCAAGCGGTGACGGCTGGGTAAGCGGAATAAGAAATCCCGACCCGCTCGCCCCCGACGCCTACGTGCGCACCGTTATGGTAAGGGACGCGGCGCTCGTAACCTCAGGAACCTACGAAAGATTTTACACGGTTGGGGAGGTAAGCTATCACCACATCATAAGCAAGGATACCCTTATGCCTGCCGATAAATACGTGTCGGTAACAATTATGTCGCCGTCCTCGGCGCTTGCCGATGCGCTATCGACCGCCGTTTTCAATATGACACCCGACGAGGCGCGCTCGCTTGCCGATTCGCTTGGCAATATAGAGATTACCCTCGTAACCGCCGACGGTGAGGTAACGGTAATATCCTGACATTAAATTAACGAAATTCATAATGAGCCGAATTTGTTGACATAATACAAAATATATGATAATATAAAGAGGATACACAGCAAATTTTTCCAAAAGAAAGGACAAACAATGTTGCTTTTTAAACTCGGAAAAACAAAGGTTCCGCACTACAAAAACACAGCGGAAATGGCTTCCGAAAGAATGAATCCGCCCGCAAGCGTGCTCATTCCCACGGTACAGCACATAGGTGCGCCCGCAACCCCCGTTGTAAAGGTGGGTGATACCGTATACGTCGGAACACTGATAGCAGAGGCATCGGGCTACGTCAGCGCCCCTGTACATTCATCTGTTTCGGGAACGGTAAAGAAAATAGATACTATTCTTCAGTCGAACGGCAAAAAATGCGATGCAATCCTAATCGAATCCGACGGTCAGATGACGCCCGACCCCAATCTTGATCCCCCGACTGTTGAGAGCTTTGAGGATCTTTCTCGGGCGGCACGTAATTCGGGTCTTGTAGGTCTTGGTGGCGCAGGCTTCCCGACCTCTGTAAAGCTTGATCCCAAAAAGATTGATTCCATCGACACCCTCGTGCTTAACGGCGCGGAGTGCGAGCCCTATATCACGAGCGATACGCGTACAATGCTTGAAAACGCCAACTACATCAAGGCGGGAGTCGAGCTTATTCAGAAATTCTCAAAAATCAAAGCGGTCGTTATCGGCGTGGAGAAGAACAAGCCACAATGCATAGAGAAGCTGCGCGAGGTTTTTGCGGAAAATTCGGCAGTAACCGTTGTTGCATTGCCCGACTCCTATCCTCAGGGAGCCGAAAAGGTGCTGATATATAACTCCACCGGCAGAGTAATTCCCGAGGGCGGTCTTCCCTCCGACGTTGGAATTATCGTTATGAACGTAACCTCGATAGCATATCTTGCGAAGTACGTCGAAACCGGTATGCCCCTCGTTGAAAAGTGCGTAACCGTTGACGGCTCTGCGATTGCTACACCTAAAAACCTTATAGTCCCCGTCGGCACGGCGGTGAAGGAGGTCATAAACGCCGCAGGCGGATTCAAATGCGAGCCCAAAAAGGTTCTGTTCGGCGGACCTATGATGGGTGTTGCGATATATTCGCTCGATGACCCCATAATGAAAAACTGCAACGCCGTCGTTGCTCTTAACGAAAAGGATGCAACCCCGGCAAAGCAGAATCCCTGTATACACTGCGGAAGATGCGTGAGAACCTGCCCGATGGGACTTAACCCCACGGTTTATGCGCGCACGCTCAACGTTGACGTGGCAGAGGAAAGAATCGAAAGATTCACAGCGGCAAAGCTCTCTCTTTGTATCGAGTGCGGCAGCTGCTCCTTCGTATGCCCCTCAAAGCGTCCGCTTGTGGAAAACAACAGACTTGCAAAATTCCAGCTGCGCGAGTATCTCTCCGCACAGCAGAAAAAGAATAACGAGAAGAAGGAGAAATGAAAAAATGAATAAGCTTTCTGTTTCGTCATCTCCTCATATTCGCTCGTCGGCAACCACCAACCGAATAATGCTCGACGTGATTATCGCGCTCTTGCCCACCGCAATAATGGGCGTGGTTATCTTCGGCTGGAGAGCCCTCGCGGTAATAGCAACCTGCGTTGCGTCCGCTGTGCTTTCCGAGTTCGTGTTTAACCTCATAGTAAAGAAAGAGCAGACGATAGGCGATCTGTCCGCGGTTGTCACAGGACTTATACTCGCGCTCAATCTTCGCGCCGATGCTCCTATATGGCAGTGCGTTATCGGCTCCGTGTTTGCGATAGTCGTTGTCAAGTGCCTCTTCGGCGGCCTCGGCTGTAATTTCGCAAACCCCGCGGCAACAGCGCGTATATTCCTGCTTATATGCTTTGCTGGAACCCTCGGCGGCGGCGCTATTCCAAAAATCTCATCCGCGCCCGAGCTCGTTTCGGGAGCAACTCCCCTCTCCGTGCTCAAAAACGGCGGCGCGCTCCCCTCGCTCCTCGATATGTTCCTCGGCTTCAGAGGCGGCGCTATCGGTGAGGCGTGCATCGCGGCAATCCTTCTTGGCTTCGTTTACCTCGTTGTAAGAAGGGTAATACACTTTGAAACACCGCTCATCCTCGTTGCAACCGTTTTCGTGCTCTCTCTTATAGTGGACAACAGCTTCACGGTTGCTACCTACCAGATGCTTGCCGGCGGTCTTGTGTTTGCCTCCGTCTTTATGGCAACCGACTACGTAACGACACCCATAACCCGCTCGGGTAAAATGATTTACGCCGTCGGCTGCGGACTTATAACCTTCCTTATCAGATATTTCGGAAATTATCCCGAGGGCGTTTCGTTCTCCATTCTTCTTATGAATATCCTCTCTCCCTATATTGAGAAGTGGACCGCACCTCGCGCATTGGGAGGTAAAAAGGCATGACAAAGAAAAATATAATGCCCGTGGTTGTCCTCGTTGTGATATGCGTCATCGTTGCGGGAATCCTCGCGGTAGTAAATCTTATCACTGCTCCCATAATTGAGAAGGCGGAGGAGCAGAAGGTCTACGACTCTTTCAGAGTCGTTCTTGACGGCGACTTCGAAAGCGCCGAGGTCCACGCAGGCGCACCCAAAACGGTTACCGCGCTTTATAAGGTTACCGAGGACGGAAGCCTCAAGGGACACGTTGTTACCCTCAAAACAAAGGGCTACGCAGGTGATATTTCCATCACCGTCGGTATCGACGCAGAGGGCAAGGTCACCAAGGCGATAGTTACAAACGAATCCGAATCTCACGGAAAATCGGGTATGAAAAATTATACCGACAGATTTACAGGTGCGAACGCAGATATGATTGCTTCGGTTGAAACCTTCACGGGTGCAACCGTTTCATCAAGTGCAATCAAGGGCGCGATAATAGACGCCGTTAATTTCATTACGGGAAGCACCGTAGAGGCTCCCGATACTGAAGGCGGCGAGGAAGAAACGCCCGAAACCCTTCCTAAAACCGATGACGAAATCAAGGCAATCGGCGCGGATATGCTTGAATACGCCGTAGAGCTTGAGGACGTTTATCTTTACAAGGCTCCCTCGGCGCTCAAGCGTCTTTACAGCGCAGGCGAGCAGGGCTACCTCGCATATATCGTTGTCCCCGGTGCATACGTCCCCGTTGCAACCGAGGCGGTAGTTCACCTGAACAGAGAATGTGAAATAGTAGACGTAAACCTTCTTTCCTGGATAGTAGGACACGACGTCACCCCGGGCAACTGGGCAGACTCGTTTGACGGCACCGATAAAAATACAGTCGGTGACGTAGAGCTTGTAACCGGTGCAACGGGAACCTCCTCGGACTTCCGTGCCGCGCTTGAAAGCTCGGTTTCATTTATCGAAAGCAACGTTGAAAGAACCGAGAAAAGCGTTCTCAAATATGCCGCACAGCTCGTTCCCGGAGCGAAGGAATTTGAGCCCGTACAGCTTCCCGAGGATGCCGGCAGCACTCTTAAGCTTCTTTACAAGCCCGTAGGTGCTCCCGGATACGTAGCCTACGTCGTTACCTCAACTCAATATACCGACAAGGAAACCGAGGCGCTCGTTTATATCAACACAAGATATGAGGTAGTGGATATCAATCTCCTCACCTGGACGGTAGGTCACGGCGTTGAGCCCGGCGATTTCGCCGATGGCTTCATCGGTAAGGACGCGGACGAAATCTCTGAGGTAGAGATCGTAACCAGCGCTACCACAACCTCCGAAAACCTCAAGACTGCGGTAAGCGATGCACTTAGGGCCGTTGGAAAAGACCGCACGCCTATGATTGTGGGTATAGTAATAGCCGCAATCGCAGTAGTAGCCGCAACGGCAGCTATCATCATTTCAAAGAAAAGGAGGGCGGTAAAATGAAAAACAGTAAGGCTTTCATTTTCTTAAAGGGTCTCATACAGGAAAACCCCGTTCTCGTCCTCGTTCTCGGTACCTGTCCCACTCTTGCACAAACCACAAGCGTTATGAACGCAGTGTATATGGGCATCGCGGCAACGATAGTTCTGCTTTGCTCAAACGTGGCTATCTCCGCACTTCGTAAGGTCATTCCCGAAACGGTAAGAATCCCCTGCTATATCGTTATTATAGCGGCGTTCGTTACCATAGTACAGCTGCTCCTTCACGCATACGTGCCCGAGGCGTATGATATGATGGGCGTGTTCCTCTCACTCATAGTCGTTAACTGTATCATTCTCGGCAGAGCCGAAATGTTCGCAAGAAAGAACGGCGTTATTGATTCCGCACTCGACGGTCTCGGTATGGGTGTCGGCTTCCTTATTGCCCTGCTCGCAATGGCTATCATTCGCGAGGTTTTGGGTGCGGGAACCTTCGCAGGCATCGAAATCCCCTTCCTCATCGGAAGAAACGAGGCAGGCGAGGAAATATTCAATTACACTATTCCGATTCTTGCACAGGCACCCGGCGGCTTCCTTATATTCGGTATGCTTATTGCAATAGTCAATAAGCTCGGCGCAAAGCGCGGTGCCGAAAAGAGAAAGGAATTCAGCTGCGAGGGCTGTCCTGTTGCCTCTATCTGCGGCAAAACCTCCTGCAGCGATATGCTTGAGGTCACCGAAAATGCCGAAAGCGGCGAAAAAACTGAAAAGGAGGAGGCATAAGTATGGATATTAAAGCATTGATACTCATTCTTATGGGCGGAGTTCTTATAAACAACTACGTTCTTCAGCGCTTCCTCGGAATCTGCCCCTTCCTCGGCGTTTCAAAGAAGTTCAATCAGGCGAGCGGTATGGGTGTTGCGGTTATCTTCGTTATGCTTTGTGCGACCGCTGTAACCTGGCCCATACAAACCTACCTGCTTGATAAATTCGGTCTTGGCTATCTTCAGACCATCGTATTCATCCTCGTTATTGCGGCGCTCGTTCAGTTTGTTGAGATAGTTCTCAAGAAATTCCTTCCCGCGCTTCATAAATCGCTGGGTGTTTACCTTCCCCTTATCACCACCAACTGCGCCGTTCTCGGCGTTACCCTCAACAATATAAGCGACGGATATAACTTCATTGAGTCTATGGTATCCTCACTCGGCGTCGGACTCGGCTTCCTGCTTGCAATGGTTCTTTTTGCAGGCGTTCGTTCGAGAATAGAGAACTGCCCCTCGCCCAAGAGCTACGTAGGACTTCCCATCACTCTCACGGCGGCATCCATCGTATCGCTTGCCTTCTTCGGCTTCGCGGGCGTTGTTGAGAACCTTTTGGGTTAAGGAGGATATGACATGGAAATATTGATTCCCATTATTGTTCTTCTTGCAATCGGAGCGCTTTGCGCGCTTCTTCTTACCGTTGCATCTGCATATTTCGGTGTGCAGGGAAATGAAAAAATGTCCGAAATCCGCGACTGTCTGCCCGGCGCAAACTGCGGTGCCTGCGGCTTCTCGGGCTGTGACGGATATGCTCAGGCTCTTGCCGACGGCGTAACCGATAAAACAAACCTCTGTACCCCCGGCGGCGACGGTGCTGCAAAGGACATTGCAAAAGTTCTCGGCGTTGAGCCCCAGGACGTTGTTGAAATGGTGGCATACGTTGCCTGCAACGGAAACTGCCCCGACGAAAACAAAAAATTCGATTACAAAGGCCCAAAGAGCTGCCGTATGGCAAACAAGCTCTATTCGGGCGACAGAAACTGCACCTACGCTTGTCTTGGCTACGGCGACTGCGTGAGGGTTTGCCCTGCGAACGCTATAAAAATCAACGAGCGTAACGTCGCAGAGGTTGACTCCCGTAAGTGTATATCCTGTGGTCTCTGTGCGAGAACCTGCCCCAACGGCATCATTCATCTCGTTCCGGATACCACGCGTGTGGTAGTCCTTTGCTCCAGTCACGACAAGGGCGCGGCTGTAAGAAAGGTCTGCCTCGACGGATGTATCGCCTGCGGCAAGTGTGAAAAGACCTGTCCCACGGGCGCTATCACGGTTGTTGACAATCTTGCAACCATAGATTACAGCAAATGTATCTCCTGCGGCAAATGCCGTCAGGTTTGCCCCACGCACTGCATCCACGAGGGCAACTTCATCTGTGGTACTCACTTTATCTAAAATTTCGTAAAAGCGGAAAGGCAAGAGAAAAATGCTTAACAAGGAAACGAAGAAAAAAATAATTTTTGACTCTATCCTTGTTCTCGTTCTTCTCGTTATAAGCCTTTCCGCTCTTTATTTTGTTTTTTCGAACAGGAGCGTGGGCAGCGTCGTAGAGGTGAGCGTCAACGGAGAAAAGGTTGGCGAATACTCCTTGTATAAGGACGGTGAGTACACCCTCAACGGCGGCACAAACGTTCTGAAAATAGAGGACGGCAGGGCATATATGATTTATGCCGACTGCCCCGACAAAACCTGCGTGAGAAAGGGAAAAATCTATTACATCGGCGACGACCTCACCTGCCTGCCCAACAGAGTGAGAGTGGAAATTTTAGAGTAATATAAAGTAAAAAACGGAAGAAAGGAGGGGGCGTGTGAAATTAAATACCAAAAATATGACGGTTATGGCGCTTTCCGTGGCTCTTGCCATGGTGCTGTCCTTCATCGAAACCCTGATTCCTCCTCTTGCCTTCATTCCGGGCGTTAAGCTCGGACTCGCAAACATCGTAACGGTGTATCTTCTTTACACTCTCGGTGCCGGCGCGGCAGGCGCCGTATCGCTTGTAAGAGTTTTGCTCTCCGCCCTTCTTTTTGGCACGGTGCAGAGTCTTATATTCAGCCTTTCCGGAGCGATTTTGAGCTTCGCCGTTATGCTTGTTGTGAAGAATTTTCTCCCCTTCGGCACCGTCGGAACGAGCGTCCTCGGCGGCGTTGCTCACAACGCGGGGCAGACGGTTGCGGCGATATTCGTAATGGGCACTGCGGAAATAGCCTATTATTTCATTCCCCTCGTCATTTCGGGCACCCTTGCCGGTGTCGGCGTGGGCATAGTCGCAGGCATAATAATTAATCGCATAAACAAGCCGAACAGTAAAAGCAAAAAATAAAAAACACGGTTTTCGAAAAACCGTGTTTTTATTTTTATAATCGGAGGTTCATTATACCTCGGGCTTCATAGTGGGGAAGAGAAGAACGTCGCGAATGGAAGCCGAGTCGGTAAGAAGCATAACGAGTCTGTCAACGCCGAAGCCGAGACCGCCTGTAGGAGGCATTCCGTATTCAAGCGCGGTTACGTAATCATAGTCAACCTCTGCGTTGCAGTTGGGCTCTTCCTTACGCTTCGCCTCAACCTGACGCTCGAATCTTTCCTTCTGGTCGATAGGGTCGTTAAGCTCGGAGAACGCGTTGCCGAACTCCGTGCAGTTGATGAAATACTCGAATCTCTCGGTGAAAAGAGGATTCTCGGGCTTCTTCTTTGCAAGAGGGCTGTTCTCAACGGGGTAGTCGTAAATAAAGGTGGGCTGAACGAGCTTGTCCTCTACGTAAGCATCAAAGAATTCAACGAGAACCGTACCCCGTGTCGCGTTTTCGGGAACCTCAACGTGCTTTTCCTTTGCCGCCGCACGAGCATCCTCGTCGGTTTTCCAGTCGTTGTAATCAACGCCTGCGTACTTTTTAACAGCGTCCACCATCGTAAGACGCTCCCAGTGTCCGAGGTCTATCATATTTCCCTGATAAGGAATTACGGTAGAGCCGCAAACCTCCTTGGCAAGCATCTTGTAAAGATCCTCAACGAGATCCATCATTCCGTAATAGTCGGTATATGCCTGGTAAAGCTCAATGGTGGTAAACTCGGGGTTGTGCTTGGTGTCCATACCCTCGTTTCTGAAAATTCTACCAACCTCGTAAACTCTGTTCATACCGCCAACGATAAGTCTTTTAAGATAGAGCTCGGTCTCAATACGGAGATACATATCCATATCAAGAGTGTTATGGTGAGTTACGAACGGACGCGCGGATGCGCCGATTTCAAGCGGAACGAGAATGGGGGTATCAACCTCAAGGAATCCTCTCGAGTCAAGGAACTCGCGGATAAGCTTAAGTATTCTTGAGCGCTTAATGAAGGTGTCCTTAACCTCAGGGTTGGCAATGAGGTCGACGTATCTCTGTCTGTATCTCTGCTCAAGATTTGTAAGACCGTGGAACTTTTCGGGGAGGGGAAGAAGAGACTTTGCAAGAAGGGTAGCGCTCTTTACGTGAACCGAGATTTCGCCGGTCCTCGTGCGGAAAAGCACGCCCTCGATGCCCATAACGTCGCCAATATCCCACTTTTTAAAGCCTGCATAAGCCTCCTCGCCAAGATCATCGCGTGAGGTGTATATCTGAATCTCGCCCTCGCCGTCGTTGATTCTTGCGAACGATGCCTTACCCATAACGCGCTTTGCAATCATTCTGCCCGCCATCTTTACGTGAATCTCCTCGCCCTCGGCAAGCTCTGCCTCGCGCTCGGTAAACTCCTTTATGGCATTGGGAGCGGTGTAGGTAACGTCGTACTTGGTTATTTCAAAGGGGTTGTTTCCCGATTCTACCAATGCGGCGAGCTTTTCGCGTCTTACCGCGAGCTCGCTTGTTGAATTGAATGTCTGATTATTGTCTGCCATATCAAAGCTCCTTTATGCTTCCTTAGCTCTTGAAACGCTCTTAACCTGAATGTGCTGCTCTCTCACTCCGCTTACAACGACCTCGTCGCCGGCTCTCGCACCGAGAAGCGCGACACCAATGGGAGAGGAGTCGGAAATTTTGCCGTTTACGGGGTCGGTCTCGTACGAGCCAACGATGTGATAGGTGAATTCCTTTGCGCGCTCAACGTTGTAAACAACAACAATAGAGCCAACGCTGACAACCGATTCGTCAATCTGAGATTCGTCTATAACCTTTGCGTGCGCTATCATTTCGCGAAGCTCTGCAATGCGTGCGTGAATTTTGCCCTGCTCAGCCTTTGCCTCGTCGTATTCGCTGTTCTCGGAAAGGTCGCCGAATGCGCGCGCGGTCGAGATGTCCTTTTTGTTCTCCTCAACGCGAACGTTCACAAGGTAGTCAAGCTCATCCTGAAGCGCCTTAAAGCCTTGAGGGGTGTATGTCTTTATCTCCATTTTCTTATCTCCTGTATATAATTATTTTTTAATCAATTAATTTTTCAACCGTCTCATACGCGGATGAAAGCTGATTGTCACCGTCTGCCGCGGGCGCAACCGTCAGGCTCGGCTCTATGCCGACACCGTGATAGTTTTCTCCGAGCGGAGAGGTGTAATATGCAACCGTTAACGTTATTGACGAACCGTCAAAAAGAGAGAAGGTGGATTGCATAATCCCTTTTCCAAAGGTGTTTTCGCCAACAACAGCGCTTTCCATCAGCCGCATTTCTCCGAAATCTCGGATCGCAGAGGTGAAAAGCTCTCCCGCAGAGGCTGTTCCGCTGTTGCACAAAACCACGGACGGTATGAGAAACGTGTGCTCGCCCGTCGCAACCGCATCATCGCCGTAATTGTTTGAAAAGGTCGAAATAGTGGTTCCCTCCGGCGCAATGTAGGAGAGAACGTTTACAACGGAGGAGAGGTATCCGCCACCGTTGTTTCGCAGGTCGTAAACAACGCCCCTTGCATTGTTGCGCTCCATATAATCAACCGCCTCGACGAATTGCCCGTACGTGTTGCGCTTAAATGCAGAGATTTTTATATATCCTATGCCGTCGGTCAAAGAATATTTAACAGTTTTTTCCTCTATTGCCTTTCTCGTCGCAGTGATATGAACCTCGCCATCGCCGCGCTTGACCGTCAGTACCACGTCAGTGCCGCTCTCGCCGCGCACAGCATTCACCGCATTTTCGTATCCCAGGTCAGCAACTCTCTCGCCGTCGACCGCTATAATTACGTCGCCAACGAGCACGCCTGCCGCCTCGGCACCGCCGCCCTCCATAACCTCAATGACCGTCATTTCCGCGGTGTCCGCGTTATAAGTCACCGTAACGCCGATTCCGACAAAGCTGCCGCTAAGTCCGGAGGAGTAGCTCTCGTATTCCTCTGCCGTGCGATAAACCGTGTACACGTCGCCGATTGAATCCACGTAAGAATAAATTAACGCGTCCGTGACAGCGTCCTCGCTCGTGAGGTCTATTTTATCATAGTAATTTTCAAGGAAGCCCCGCGCCGTCATCTCGGCAAGCTCCTCGGTGGTCGGAAGCTCAAGGTAGTATCTCTTTTGCAGGATTGATTCCGCTTGGTTTACCTTTCTCTCGGAAAAGCGGGGAAAGTCCCATTCGTCCAGGAATTCTGCAACAGAATCGCAATCGGTGGCACCCCGTGTAACGTTTTCTGCAAGCTCTTCCTTGGAATAAACGGTTTTGCTGCCCGCCGTAGAGCAGCCTGTCAGTGATATTACAAGCAGTATAGACAGAAGGAGAAGCAAAGGTGACGCGAGCCACCGTTTGTTTGTTCTTTTCATCGAATCGATCTCTTTTCTGCAATAGTTTACCCTGCCGATACTATCCGCAGGGTAAAGTTATATAAAACTTCAGTATATGTATTTTACCTCTTTCGAGGCGCGAAATTTGTCTTTATCAGAACTTTGTAGGCTTGCTGGTGAGATATTTTTTAACCATCAGCGCAACCTTGAAGGTAACCGCGTGATCAAACTCGCGCAGGTCAAGACCTGTGAGCTTTCTTATCTTCTCAAGTCTGTAAACAAGGGTGTTTCTGTGAACGAAAAGCTTTCTCGACGTTTCGGAAACGTTGAGGTTGTTCTCAAAGAAGGACTGTACGGTCATAAGCGTTTCTCTGTCGAGAGAATCGAGAGAGCCGCGCTTGAACACTTCCTGAAGGAAGATTTCGCAAAGAGTGGTGGGAAGCTGGTATATAAGTCTGCCTATGCCGAGGTTTTCGTACGACATAACGGGCTTTTCTATATCAAAAACCTTTCCAACCTCAAGAGAGATTTTAGCCTCCTTGTATGCCCTTGCAAGATCCTTAAGATTGTCAACGATAGATGAAATACCGATAAGGAGCTTCGTTCCGCTTGCCTCGCTTGCGGTCTTGAGCATTCCCTGTGCAAACGCCTCAAGGTCCTCGGGAGTGGTGTCCTCCTCGACCTCCTTGACAACAACGATATCCTGCTCGCTGATGCTGATAACGTAATCCTTCGTCTTGTCGGTTACTATGCCCTGAATTACCTCGTAGGGAGGGGTGGTAGCAGAGCCCTGGAACTTTATAACGATAACCGCGCGCTTCTCCTCACTGTTGAAATGAAGCTCGTTGGATTTGATGTAAATATCACTCGGGAGAATGTTGTCAAGAATAATGTTCTTGATGAACGAGCCCTTGTCATATTTTTCATCGTAAAGACTCTTTATGTTGCCAAGTGCAATGGAAATAAGCTGGCACATTTTTGCCGCGTGAGCATCGTTGCCCTCAACGAAGGCGATGCACTCGAATTTTTCCGCCGCACCGATAAAACGGTATGTATAACCCTCAAGCACCATAGAGTCGGAGGAGTAGGGGAGCTCGTCCTTGATTCTCTGTCTGGACTCGCCAATCTTTCCAAGCTCGCTGGATGCAATGATAATACCGTTTTCATCTATTACGCCGATCGTGCGTCCGACGACATCCTTCATCTGATGAATGATCGTCTGGAAAAGTCGGTTGGACATAAAAACCTCCAAAAATTCTGATTGTTATTTAGCTCGGACACAAAAAAAGCCCTTAGTTTTTTGCGGTAAAGGCTCCTTTTGCTCTGAAAACCGCGCATTCATAAAGCGGTTTTGTTTATACTGTACTATATTTTAACCTATTTTTTGATATTTTTCAATAGTTTTTTCAAAAATAATTACGGAATATACAAAAAAATTTACAACTTTTTGTGTATTTTAACTTTACTTACCTATTTTTTACCAAAAAATAACAGTTATAGCTCATATCGGTAGCTGATTGCGGTGAGTGCATAGGTGGGCGCGGTTTCGCAGCGGAGTATCCGCACACCAAGCCCCGTAAGCCTGCAGCCTGCCGCCCTTGCCGCCTCCGCCTCATCAAGCGAGAAGCCGCCCTCACAGCCTACGATAACAGCGATGCTCTCGGGAATTTTTTCTTCCTTTAATATATCTTTAATAGAGAGTGTTCCGTCACCCTCGTAGCAGAATAGCGCAAGCTCCGCCCGCGCGGCATCCGCGAGCATACCGCCGAAGTCTGTCGGCGGGCAAATCTCGGGCAGGCGTGAGCGCCCGCATTGCTTTGCCGCCTCCTCGGCGATTCTTGTGAGCCTTGCGGTGTTTTTCTCCGCCTTTTCCGCCTTCGGCCGCTTTATACAGCGCGACGACTCAAACGGCACTATCCTCGAAGCACCGAGCTCCACCGCCTTCTGAACCACGGTCTCCAGCTTATCCCCCTTCGGATACGCCATATACAGCGTTATATGTACGGGCGGCTCGGTGTTTCCCTCGCGCGTTTCGAGAATAAGGCACTCGCACTCGTCGTCGCGTATTCTGGTAAGAGTGCAGGAGTGCTCACGCCCGTGCATATCGCAAACGGTGATTGCATCACCCTCTGCCATACGCAGTGAGCGCGCAATGTGAAAGGCATCGTCGCCCTTGATTTTTATTGTATTTTCTTCAATTCCGTCCGACGAAACAAAAAATCTCGGCATAATTTAAACCGCCTTCTTTACCATTATTGCAAGCCAGTCGTTTTCCTGAATTTCCTTTATCACGGCATATCCGTTTTCCGCTATCGCCGCGCGAACCTCGTCGGCTCTCATTGAGATAATTCCCGAGAGAATTATCGGCGCCTCTGCCTTGACGTATTTATCAAGGTCGGGGAGCATTCTGATAATTACGTCGGCAACTATGTTTGCAACGCAGAAATCGTATTTTCCGCAGGCAAGATCAACTCCGAGCAAAAGGTCGGAAACGCCAACGGTTATGTTGTCACAGCCGTCGTCCTTTGCATTCTCGCGCGCCACCTTGACGGCAACGGGGTCGATGTCGTATGCGTTACAGCTCTTTGCGCCAAGCTTCGATGCACAAATCGACAGAATGCCCGAGCCCGTACCCATATCGAGAAATCTCTTGCCGACAAGATCCTCCTCCTGCATCATAAGCATAACGAGTCTTGTGGTCTCGTGCGTTCCCGTTCCGAACGCCATACCGGGATCCATTCTTATGAGAATTTCGCCCTCGCTCGCCTCGTAGCTCTCCCACGCAGGCACGATAGTTACGCGTCCTAACGGTATCGGCTTGTAATATTGCTTCCAGCTCTGCGCCCAATCCTCCTCGTTGACTCCGTCTGCCGTGATGGTGGCGTCAATTCCGAGAGTGGTGAATCTCTCCGTAAGAAAGGCTCTCGCTTCCGCAAGGCTCTTTTCCGCAGGCACGAAAATAGAAACCCTGACCGCCTCCTTGTCTGCATTCAGTATGGATTCGTCAACCAGCTCGCCGTAAACTCCATTCAGCGAAAAATCCGAAAAATCCTCTATCATAAGCCCGTTATCAAGCATGCTCATAACCGCGCAAATGTCGTCGAGTCTGTCAACTCTTCCGTGTGCCGTAAGCTTTGTCCAAGCGCCCATTTTTTTGTATCTCCAATTCAATGTTATTTGTGGTTTTTAACCCTGTTTATGTCAATATTTATTTGCATTTTCAGCTCATTTTCGCTCGAAAATTGCATTTCATCTCTCAAAAATTTTAACAAATTTATGCGCACCTCTTCACCGTAAAGCTCCCCCTTGAAATCGAGGATATAGGTTTCCGCGTGCTCCTCTCTTTCAGAGAAGGTTGGGCAGGTGCCGACGTTCGTCAGCGCATCGTAGCATTTGCCGCCGATTATCACGCTTGAGCGGTACACACCGCGTCGCAATATCCCACGCCTGCTTTCGAGATTGCAGTTGAGGGTGGGGAATCCGAGCGTTTTTCCAACGCTCCTGCCGTGCTCAACCTCCGCCCTGATGAAATAGGGTGCGCCGAGCATTTCATTTGCGCGGACTGTATCTCCGACCTTAAGGTATTCCTTTATCGCGGTGGTCGATACCTTTTTTGAGTACAGCATTACGTCGTCTATCGCAATTGCCTTGCCGCCCGACTCCTTCATAAGAGCCGCCAGGGCATCGGCATCTGCCGTAGCCCCCTTGCCGAAGCGGAAGTCCTTGCCGGTTATGGCCACCCGACAGGAGCAAACGCCACACAGAAAATCCTTGGCAAAGCTCTCGGGTGCGAGGTTTTTCATATCGTCAAAGCCTGCCACAACTATCTCGTCAGCACCGCATTCCTCTATCAGAAAGAAACGCTCTCTGTCCGAATAGAGCCTACCCGTGTCGCGTTTTATCTCGCTCGAATCGGCAAAGGTGAATACCGAGAAGGTGAGATTTTTCTCTCGCGCCTCGCGCCTCGCCACGTCGAGAAGGCGCCTGTGCCCGATATGCACACCGTCAAAGAAGCCGAGTGCCATCACGCGCTCGCCGTCGAGTCGCGGCATATCTGTACGATAATTATAAATTTTCACGGCGTTCACCTCCCGAGCTTGCATTTTTATATATTATACAGCCTGCCACACAAAAAGTCAAGCATACCGATATTGACAAATCCTACGCGCGTGTGTTAAAATATTCGTGTATTTTACTTTCCGGAGGAAAAAAATGAAAACTGCACTTATCGTTTGCTCCATCGTTCTACTCTCCCTTTCTGTGTTATTCTTTGCATATCTTATGATTATAATGCCAAGCAAGAAAAAAAGAGAGGAAATGAAAAAATATAAGGGCGCAAAATTCGCCCACAGAGGACTTCATAACGCCGAAAGAGCGGAAAACTCTATGTCCGCCTTCGCC
This sequence comes from Clostridia bacterium, assembly GCA_017471825.1. GTDB lineage: Bacteria > Bacillota > Clostridia > Oscillospirales > CAG-272 > UBA1740. Next base: position 49,413 of record JAFURQ010000007.1, on the reverse strand, counting down.
GCTGCAGTTGAGGCAGGCTACGGTATCGAGCTTGATATTAGACTCTCGTTGGACGGCGAGCTCGTCGTGTTCCACGACGATACCCTCGAGCGCGTAACCGAGGAAGAGGGCAGGGTGGATTCCAAAACCGCCGCCGAGCTCGCCGAAATCAAGCTTTGCGGCACAAACGACGGTATCCCCACCTTCCGTGAGGTGCTGGAGCTTGTCGGCGGCAGAGTGCCGTTGCTCGTCGAAATCAAGGAGGACGCATATAAATACGGCGTAACCGAAAAAGCGGCTGAAATTTTGGCAGATTACGACGGAGAATACATAGTTGAGTCCTTCAATCCTCTCTCCATCACCCGTTTCAGACAGCTTGTCCCCGGTATTCCCACAGGACTTCTCTGTACCAATTACCTGAGGGAAAAGAAATACAGAAAAATTATGTATTTCGCGCTTCAGAATATGCTCCTGAACTTCCGCTGCCGCCCCGATTTTATAGCCTACAATCACTCCGAGTGGCGCAATGCCGCCATCAGCCTTGTAAGATTCTTCTTCAGCAAAACTCCGCTTTTCTGCTGGACGCTTCGCTCGGCAGAGGAGGAGAGGCAGGCGGCGGAGCACGGCTTCACAGGCTTTATCTTTGAAAACTACGAATCAGAGCTTAAATAAAGGAATAAACAATGAAAATTCAGCTTGTAGCTACCTGTCTTTTCGGCCTTGAGCACCTTCTCGGTGAGGAAATAGATGCTCTCGGCTATGAGAGAATATCCACAATAGACGGCAGAGTGACCTTCCTCGGTGACGAGGAGGCTGTCGCGCTTTCCAACATCTTTCTTCGCTATGCCGAGAGAGTGTTTATAAAGCTCGGCTCATTTCCTGCATCCACCTTTGACGAGCTTTTTGAGGGCACCCGTGCGCTCCCGTGGAGCGATTTTGTAGGCAAAAACGACGCCTTCCCCGTGAAGGGACACTCCATAAAGTCAAAGCTCACCTCCATTCCCGACTGTCAGAAAATAGTGAAAAAGGCGGTCGTCCGCTCGCTTGGCGAAAAATACGGTATATCCATTTTCTCCGAGGAGGGCGTGAAATATCAGATAGAATTTTTCATACTGAACGACGTCGCCACCCTTATGATAGACACCTCGGGCGTCGCGCTTCATAAGCGCGGCTACCGCCGCGATTCCAACGCCGCCCCAATCAGAGAAACCCTCGCCGCCGCTATCGCGAAAACCTCAAGACCGCGTGAGGAGGTTCTCCTCTGGGATCCCATGTGCGGCTCGGGCACCATCGCTATCGAAGCGGCAATGCTTATGAAAAACATCGCCCCCGGCGTCCACCGCCACTTCGCCGCAGAGACCTTCCCGTTTATCTCGGATTCTATATGGCGGTCGGCTCGCGAGGAGGCAAAGGATGGGGAGCGTGTAACGAAATTCGAGGTTTTCGCCTCGGATATCGACCCTGATTGTATCGCCCTGACGGAGAAGAATTCGCGCCTTGCAGGCGTGTCTGATATAGTCCGCCCCTTCGTCCGTGACTGTCGGAAAATCACCGCTGACGGCAGGCGCGGCACCATAGTCACCAACCCGCCCTACGGCGAGCGCCTCGGCAGTCTTCGCTCGGTCGAAGCCCTCTATCGCGAAATCGGCGAGCATTTTCGCTCCCTCGCACCGTGGCAGGTCTATATCATCACCTCCCACCCCTCCTTCGAGCGCCTCTACGGCAAGCGCGCCGATAAGGTGAGAAAGCTCTATAACGGTATGATACCGTGCTACCTGTACCAATTTTTCAAGAATAAATAAAAAAGAAGCGCTCGTGTGAGCGCTTCTTTTTTCATTTTCATTTTTAGCTGTAAGCCTTGAGCATATCCGACGTCGCGGTTATCGTAGCCGAAACCTCGACTCCGTCGCGCACAAGCGTGAATACAATGGTTGAGCCGGCGCGTGCATCGAGCATACAGTCAACAACGTGGTGCCGTCTTGTCACCTCGGTAACCTTGCCGTCGACGCTTATCGAGCGTATGATGTCGCCGACCTTGAGCACCTCTGCCGCGGCACTGCCTGCGGTGGTGGAATGAACTACAACGTCCTCTAACTTATATATCTTACCTGTTTCGAGGTCGTATTCGGTGCGGTAGTTCTGCGAGGTAACCTCTATACCCAAGAGGCACCTGTATACGTTGGTCTTGTTCGTTCCGTCGCAGTAGTAGATTATGTTTTCGGCTATGCTTTTTGCCACGTTTGATGGGATTGCGAAGCCGATATTGTCAATCGAATCGTCAGCGCTCTTTGCGTTAACTATACCCACAACCTCTCCGCTCGTGTTGAAAAGTCCGCCGCCCGAGTTGCCCGGGTTTACCGCCGCATCGGTTCTGATAACGCGCAGAGTAATCTGCGTTTTCTCATCTGCGCCGAGCATCTCGATGTATTCGCTGTCGACATTGACGTAGCCGACCGTCGCGGAAATTCCGTTGCCCTCCGCGTTTCCAACCGCTATAACCGTGTCAAGCACGGCGAGCTTGTCAGAATCGGCAAAGGTCGCGGCAACCGCATTACTGCTCATCAGAACCGTGCTTCCCGTAACCTTCAGCACCGCGAGGTCGTAGTAAAGAGAGCCGCCGACGTAGGTCGCATTAAGCTCGTAATTCTCCGCCTCCTGACCGTACAGGTAAACGTCAATATTCTTGCTGATTCCGTACGCAGAATCGTAAACAACGTGATGATTGGTGAGGATATACGCCTCTCCCATCTCCTTGTTGAGCCTGTAAATAACTCCCGAGCCGCTCGCCGCCGAGGATGACGACGTGCCGAAAATTCCCGAGCTCTGTCCCTGAAAGGTCGCGACAACGCTTACAGCACTGAGCATAGCCTTGCTCGCCGCCACCACGTTTGATGTGGCAGGGTTTTCTATGGTTACGTCATAGCTGTCGCCGCCCTCTACGGTTACGTTTTGATTTATGTCACCGCCCCCACTTGTATCTCCCGAGAATATCCCGTCCTCCAGCATAACGCACGAGGTAAGGGAAACCGCGGAGAACAAAAGGCAAACCGTCAATAAAATAGCCGTAATCCTTGTTTTCATAAAAATCTCCGAAAATATAAGGTTATTTATTTTTTATCCCTAACATATACTTATTATACATTGTCTTTGTTAATTAACTGTTACTAAACTTGTACATTTGATAAAATTTTTATTTATACGAAACACACTAAATTGTTAACAAATTGTTAACAATCTATGTTCGGCTTGACATTTGTAATTTAAAGTGATAGAATTATGATAAATTATGAGCATTTGGGGTATTATGCCCTTAGTATATGAGATGGTTATATCTCAGGGAGGATTCTTGTCGTGAGAATGTACGAAGAACTTGAAATAGAAATCAAGCAGATCGTAGTATCTGATATAATATCCACGTCGCCTACGGACATAGGTAGCGACACGCCCGGCATGGGAATGACGGACGATATGTTGTCGTAAGACACCGACTGAAATAATTATAGGCGTGCGTGAGCGAACTCGCACGCCTTTTTTGTTTTCATTTTTCCGAAAAAATCCCCGCAGCAATTAAATATATAAAAATAATTAAAAAACTATTGACAAATGTATCATAAAGTAGTATAATTACTTCAAATTTCTTTTTTGAATTTTTATGCTCAAATAAGCATAGGGTTTATTGTGCATTAAATTTCAAGCACGCCGCAAAAGCTCTTGAAAAACCGATTATAAAAGACGAACGTATATGTAAAAATACATATTTTCGTCAGTGTGCACAAAGCTCTCTCCTCTGCATTGTGAAAAGTGCGGGGGGGGGGGTAATGTTTTTTAATTCATTAAAAATGAATAAATATGAATAAAATTCCGTTATCTACCGGCAATTTTGTATATTTTCACTATTTGACAAATGTCCTCAAAACTCTTTTGCTGCAAAATATACAGAAGCGCCGAATAAATATATAATAAAATATTTTAAATTTTTTCGTTTTTTACAAAGGAGAAAGCAATGAAAAGAACGATTAAAATTCTCTCAATAATTCTATCCGTCGCGCTGATAGCCGCAGGCGTTATGCTTGCAGTATCGGCTGAGGACGTTGCCTACGATACAGGCTTTACCTACACGTCCTATGCAGACGAATCAACCGTCTACACGGCAACCGATCTCGGTACCGCGCTTGAAAATGCAAAGGCAGGTACAACCGTCACCATGCACGGCGACACCACGTATGTGGCACCTGCGAGCGCAACGAAAATCGCGGACCTCTACGCTTACAACGAAACCAACGAGGGCGGCCCCCTGACGCTTGACCTCGGCGGACATACCCTCACGGTCATTCAGCAGCACAAGGAAAATTATATAGCGCTTCGCTCGCAGAACAAATTCACCGTCAAAAACGGTACGGTAAAGGTTCTTTTTGCCGATTCGACCGACCCCGAAACGCAAAAATCTCATCCTCTTTTTTCTCTTAGATGGGGTAGCGCACAGCTCGTGCTTGAGAACGTAAATACCTATGCCGCGTCCTTCGTCTATGCCCCCGGTGCGTCATACGACGTTAAGGTTACTGTCAAAGGTGGTACCCACTACGTCATAGGTAAGGTAAGCGACAGCAAGGGCGGCTTCGTAGAATCGAGAACTCCCATCATCTTCAATGCCAAGGGTGCAACCTTCTACGTTGCAGATGAATCCACGCTTCTTACCTCGCTTATTTATCCTGCGTATAACAATAGCGCCAACTGGGATAATACCTTCGATTACTGGGACCTCGAATCCTCGTTTGTCTTTACAAACTGTAACGTTCTCAGCGAGAAAATCACCACCTCTCTTATCAAGTATGCGAACCAGTATACAACGGTAAAATTCAATAACAGCCACATCTACGGCTCGCTCGGTAGGCTCACAAAGGACGGCGTCATTCAGATTGATATGGAGCCTTGGGATACCGAGTACACCGACGGCGCTATCTCTCCCATCGAGGCAGGCGATATCCTCCTCGGCCCCGGTACCACCTATGCTACCGCCGACGGTGAAACCAAGGCGTACTTTGCAAACGGCGTTGCCGTAGGTGATTACACCAACCCCACCGCCGTCGTTGCGTCCTACTATAATCTCGACACCAACGGTGAAAAAATCTACTATACCGAAAGCATCAGCGAGGAGCTCACTGTAACCCTTAATTTGCCTAATGACGAGCGCGTCACCTTCACCGATGCGGAAAACAACGTCTATACCTACGACTATTCCACAACCGCGACAAAAAGAATCTACACCTTCGATACCGAGGAGCGCGTTCCGGAGTTCTACTACAGCGGCACCGATACCTACTATTACTACGGTGACATCTCCCTCTACGACGTCCTCTCCAACGCCGAATCGGGTACCACCGTGCAGCTTCTCTGTGACGTCGAGGTTTACCCCGAAGGAAACGGTGACATCGCTATAATCAAGGCAGGTATCACCTTCGACCTCAACGGCAAAACCCTCTCTATAAATCAGGTAAAAACCACCGACGGTCCGAACGGCGAGTCCACCATAGAGATTGATACCACGGAAACGGTAACTCTTAAAAACGGCACCGTAGGCGTTAAGCATACCGATACAACCTCCGCATATCCCCTCTTCAGAAACGGAGACCACGGCTATGCCGTAAACCTCAACATCGAGAACGTAACCTCATATTCAGGCGGACTTGTATACGCCTTCTCCGGCAACGGCTCGAATATCAATATAACAGGCGGCGAGCACTACGTAATATATACCGCGCAGGGCTCAATCGGCGGCATTGTAGGTATGCTTTGCTCGGGTAACGTTAAGGTAAGCGACGCCCTCGTATACGTCGGAAGCAGAGGAAGGCTCTTCGGCGCGGCTTCAAGAACCGTTTCTCTCTACAACCCCGGCGTTGAGTTTGTGGTAGAAAACTCTGAAATCATCGCGGAAAAAGTAACGCATAATATTATACAGAGTGCAAACGAGTTTACAACCGTATATTTCCGTAACAGCTACGTTTACGGCTCGCTTGCTCCCGTCAGCAATAACGGCTACGATAATAACAATCAGTACAACCCCTTCGTACAGGCGGGCATAACCATCGGTCAGCCCGATGCCAACACTGTAATGCTCGATTCCGCGTCATACTACACCTCCTCGGCGACCGTGACCGACGGCGTGGTTTCTCCCGAGGTGGGCATATTCGTTTCCGGCGCCTCAACCCTCGACGTAACGCTCAAGCTTCTTGAGGGTGACCCCGCCTTCTACGGCTTCAAGGGCGTCGCAACCGCAAAAAGCTACACCTTCGACAGAACCGTCTCCGGCGACTATTTTGAAGTAACCACGAACGGCGTCGTTACGTATTTGAAGGGCTCCATTCAGGAGGCCGTAACTGCAGCCGACGCAGGCACCACTATCAAATTCCTCGGTAACTACACCGCCGACGGCTCGCACGTCGGCTACAATACAGCAACAAACCCCAACAGAATTGTAAATATTGATAAGGCTCTTACCTTCGACCTCGACGGCAGAACCCTTACAATAAAGCAGGGTAATGTTCAGGCAGCCGGTAAGGAGGCCATCGTTATAACGAAGAACGTTCCCGTAGTGTTCCAGAACGGTACCATAACCGCCGTAACCGTTAAAAGCACTGATGCTAGTCATGTAGGCAGATCCTACCCCATATTTGAGGCAGACGGTACCGATTTTGATATAACACTTACAAATCTTAAGACCTATTCGGGCGCGCTCTTCTACTCGTACGATAAATCAGGCACCTTCACCGTTGAGGGCGGCGAGCATCACGCAATTTATAACACGCACAACAACTATACAGCCACCTGGTTTGCTGTTCGTAATGGAGTTGATTTCGTTGCAAACGATGCTACCTTCTATAGCGAGGACGGCATTTCTCTCTTCTGTGCGCGCTCATCCTCTTATACGGGTAAGCTCAATTACACGTTCACTAACTGTAACGTTATAACAGAGGGTGGCAACAGCCCGATCTTCAACCACGCGAACGACCTTACCACAATAGCCTTTAACGACTGCCGCGTGTATGGAAAGCTGACACCCGCGCTCGACACCACCAACGGCAGAACCGCCATAACCTCTATCACCCTCGGTGTCGGCACGCTTTACGGCGGCACCTATACCGACGGCCTTCTCGTTGCGGGTGAGGGCGGCATCCTCGAGAACGTTTCCACTACACAGGGCGTTCCCGTATATAAGCTTCTTTCCACCGACGTTATAATCGACGCAGAAAAATACACTACAGACTTTACGTCAGGTAAGGTAAACGAGCAGTGTACCTTCACAGTCGAAATTACGGGTGGCGTTATAGTTGATATATACGACCCCGCAACCGATACCGCCACCTCCGCGACCCTTGCACCCGGTGCGGCAATCCCCGTCCCCTCGATAGATACAACGACCGTTGACTCCTCGTCCGGCTGGTATAAGCTCTCCTACACGGGCGGCTGGGTTGATGCCGAGGGCAACGTGGTTTCCAACCTCGTCGCCACGGGTAGCACCATGCAGCTCTATCCCGAGGTAGCGGTTACGCCCTATCTCACCGCCGCAAGGTACAATCTCGTGCTTATGGGCCACGTAGGACTCTATTTCTACATTCCTACGGAATATCCCGATAACGTAGAGCTTGTCAGCGTAGTGAATAGCGCAGATAAAACAATCAGTGCCTCCACCACCTCGGCAACCTTCTACGGCGACAGCGCAAAATATAGAAAATACGCCCTCGGCTCCATCTCCGCAACTCAGCTTGCCGTTGACGTTACCCTTACCGTTAACTTCAACGTTACCCTCGATGGCAATCAGGTGAAGTCCGCAACGCAGACCGTAACTCTCTCCCCCATCGGCTATGCAAAACAGCTTCTCAATGACACCACCGGTGCCTACGATAAGGCTAAGCCCATGATGGCAGATATGGTAAGATATACCCACACGCTTATGTCCTTTGAGGGCTTGACGTCAAGGTATAATTTCGACATAGTTGACGCGCTTTACAATAGCGAGGTATGTACCGAAAATCTCACCGCACTTGATACCAAGTATTTCACGACCGCAACCGATGCGGACGCTCCCACAGCTCTCGCTGACTACATCGAGAAAGTAAGCTTCCAGGTCTACGACTATCAGCCGAGATACAGAATAAAGCTTAAAGAGGGCTCAAAGGTTACCGCCGTCAGCTTCACAGTCGTTGAGGGCTGGATTCAGGGCTATAATACGGCAGAGGGCGGCAATAACTGGGGCACGGACGTTAAAACCTATTCGCCCAACGCCTCCTGGGGTACCTCATATTGGACAACAGAAGGACTCCAGAGCTACTGTGGCAACTACACCAATGACGCTTGGACCGCTAACAATGGCGCGGTTGCGTCAGATGACAGCATTACAAGCTACATCTGTGTCGCCTCTCCTGACAATATGCCTATCTACCATATAAATAAGCAGATCAGGATAACCCTCACCTTTGAGGACGGAGCAACGGTTTCCGGCATCTACGACCTTCCTACCTACTATCAGAATCTTCAGTCATCAGGTGATGAGAGCTTTGCTGCCACGGCAGACGTACTTCTTGCGATGGATGCCTACGCACGCTCCGTTGCGGCATACCGCTTCGGTCCTCCCAGAGCCAACGGCAATCTGGTGCATGACGCCAGATAATTGAATCGCTACATTCAGCATATTAAAGGACTGCGCCTTTCGGTATGCTGTGTAGAAAAACCGTGTACTCGTATGCATGGTTTTCCTTTCGGGAGCAGCGCTTCGGCGCTGCTCTTTTTTTAAGGCTCCCTCCCCGAGAGAGCTTGCCCAAAAAATAAGAGACTGAACCTTGGGGCGAACGGATTTAGAGCAGAAATTGTCGTTCTCCGACCGAGAGGCGTATATGAATACGTCGGAGGGAGGAAACGGCAATAGAATAAAAACAGTAAAAATAAAAAATGAGGAAAACCGCAGGTTTTCTACCTCTGTTTTCCTCTAAAAAATGCTTTTATAATATAAGAAAGAGGTACTGTGTTTTTTTGCACAATACCTCTGTTTTTATTCGGTTATGCCTAAATACGACAGCCCCTTTAAAATTTTGGTGCAAAAACAGTATTCATAGGAATATTAACGGCATCGACCTCCGATATCCGCTTGCCCTCGTCCGCGGCGGCTATAAGCTCGTCCATAGCCTCTGTGAAGCTCGCAACCGAAGCATCCCACAGGAAATCGGAAAACCATATCTCGAGCTCGTCGCTCGCGTACGCGCCCGCGCTCGCGTCATATTTATATATGAAGCAAAATCCGTCAAATCCCTCGAGCTCCTCGTCCTGTACGGTGGTTTCCGCGTAGTCGAATTCGCCCTTCTCCATAGCAAGAGCTCGCTCGACAACGGTTGGAAACGCCTCGGCAAACTCCGCAGTCATCTCGGCATTCGGGTGGAAATAATAGCCGAGCGAGTCCATCGTAGCATCGCCCTCGCCATGCTTTTGTAAAAAGCTCTCGAAGGCGGTCTGCGTCATCTGTCCGTCCTCGCCGTCCTTTGCATCTATCGCGCCCTTTATCTTTTCTATAACCGCGAGCCTCTCTGCCTTCTCCTCGTCGGTCAGAGGGGTGAATACCTCGCGCCCCTCCTCGTCCTTTGTCATCTTTTCCTCCGTACGAATGAACAGAAGCTTAACGTGAGAATATTCGTTAAGGTATTCGGCACACGCGGTAGCATCGCTCGAGATAGCCGACCCGTCCTCGCCGTAAATCGCGGCGAACGCCTTGTTAGCCTTGTAGAGCATAGTTGTCGCATCGGTAAAATCCGAATAATCAAATCCGAGCTTTTCTGCCTCGGCTTCAAACTTATCCCTATCGCCATCGGCGTGATATTCTATAACCTCGTCGACCGCACGGCTTATAGCATCTCTGTCATCGCCCGTGAGTGATGCGTATCTGTCGAACAGATAGCACCCGACAACGATTTCCTTGAGATACAGCACCGCACCGTCATTCAGACGCTCGCCGTAGCTCACACCGTCCTCTGCCGCACTCGCCCAGAACTCCGCCGTATCCTCTGCGGCAATACCCTTCGCACGCAGTGAGGATATATGGCTGACCTTGTACCTGCTGACAAAGAATGCCGCCTCTCCCTTGTCCATTGTGACACCGCCGTATGAAACGACCGCACGCGAGCGCTTCACTATGGCAATTATGCCGAGCACCGCGCCGAAAATCAGCGCCGCCGCAACAACGCAGGCAACAATTATCAATATTATCGGCACTTTCCTCTTTTTTGTGAGGGGCGTTTTGCCTTTAACTTTCGTCATTTTTATTCTCCTTCAGTAAGGATTTTCACGTAGCGTGAGAGTATTTCAATAGCTTTGTCAAGCTCGCTCTCGCCCTTCTTTATCTTGCATACAACCGTCGGTGCTCCCACCGCTACTCTGAACGATAGCGACGGAATATCCGCAAACAGCTCACTCCACACCGCCAGCTCGGGCTTTTCGAGGTGGAATATAAGCGTTCCGCCCGTGTATTCAACCCTCGGTATTCTCGCGCGCGAGCATAGCGCACGTATGAGAGAAATTTTTATTATAGCGTAGGTCTCGCGCGGCGGCTCGCCGAATCTGTCGATAAATTCGTCGATTATATCCTGCATATCGTCACAGTCACGTATGAGGGATATCTTCTTGTACATCTCCATTCTTTGTGAGCTCACACCGATATATCTCTCGGGTATATTTGCGGAAACATTTATATCCACGCTCGACTCATACGGAGCCTCTGCCGCCCTGCCGCTCTCTTCTAACACAGCCTCGGACAAGAGCTTGACGTACATATCGTATCCCACGCTCTCTATATATCCGTGCTGCTCCGCGCCGAGCAGATTTCCCGCTCCGCGTATCTCCAGGTCGCGAAGAGCTACCTTGAATCCCGCGCCAAATGTCGCAAACTCGCGTATAGCGGTCAGCCTCTTGCGCGCAACGTCGGACAGGGCTTTCCCGGGGCGGAAGGTGAAATAGGCGTAAGCCTGCCTCTCGCTTCTTCCCACGCGTCCTCGTATCTGGTGAAGCTGGGAGAGTCCCATTTTGTCCGCATTTTCGATTATCAGAGTGTTCGCACCGGGCAGGTCCACACCTGTTTCTATTATAGTGGTGCAGACGATAATATCTATCTTCGCCCTGACAAGCTCTCCCCATATATCCTCGAGCTCGTCCTTGTCCATTGCACCGTGCGCGGTCGCAACCCTCGCATTCGGCAATGCCTGCATAATTTTTGTGGCAACCACGTCGATGTCGTCTATCTTATTATAAATGTAGAGAACCTGACCGCCGCGCGCCAGCTCGCGCCGCATAGCGTCAAAGAGTATAGCATCGTCGTATTCAAGCACGTAGGTCTGAACGGGGCGGCGCGCTCCCGGTGCCTCGTCGAGAATCGACATATCGCTGATTCCGTTCATAGCCATATTGAGCGTGCGCGGAATGGGTGTCGCCGAGAGGGTGAGCACGTCGACGTTTTTCGCCATCTGCTTCAGCTTCTCCTTTTGCGCCACTCCAAAGCGCTGCTCCTCGTCGATTATAAGGAGACCGAGGTCGCGGAACTGCACGTTTTTGGATAGGAGCTTGTGGGTGCCGATGAGTATGTCAACCGCACCCCGTGCGGTGTTTTTCAGTATTTTTTCCTGCTGCTTCGGCGTCCTGAAGCGTGAAATCATTTCCACCGTTACAGGATATCCGCGCATGCGTGAGGTGGCAGTGGTGAAGTGCTGAAGCGCCAGAATAGTCGTGGGCACGAGTATCGCGACCTGCTTGCCGCCCATTATAGCCTTGAACGCCGCACGCAGTGCAACCTCGGTTTTTCCGAAGCCAACGTCACCGCACAGCAGTCTGTTCATAGGCACGGGGCGCATCATATCGCGCTTTATTTCCTCGATAGCCACCAGCTGTGACTCGGTTTCCTCATACTCGAAGCCCGCGGCAAATTCGTCCTCCATCTCGGAATCGGCAGGAAAAGCAAAGCCGGGCAGCCTCTGCCTCTCGGCATAAAGGCGAATAAGGTCCTTTGCCATATCCCTTGCCGCTGTCTTTGCCCTCGTTTTCGCGCGTGTCCAGTCTCCGCCGCCCATTTTCGACAGCTTTACCTTGCCCGTATCGTCGCGCGCGCCGATATATTTGCCTATCATCTCCAGCTTGTCGCATGGGACGAAGAGCTTATCCGTACCGGCGTACTGTATTTTTATATAGTCCTTCGTCACGCCGTTGACGGTAACAGCCTCGATTCCCTCGAACAGACCGATACCGTAATTCGCGTGAACGACGTAATCTCCAACTGAAAGGTCGGCATAGCTCATCAGTCGCTGTCCCGCACCGCCGACGCGCTTGAGAATTCGCTTCTGTCTGCGCTTCTCCATAATGGCGCGCCCCTCGGGCGTCGCCATTGATAGAACGGCAATTTTCGGCACAATAAGCTCGAATCCGTCAAACCGCCCGACCGTTACGAAAACCGTCCCGGGCTCCGCCGCCTCTATGGCAAAGCCCTCGCGCCCGTAGATAGCCGATGCATAAATATCCTCGTTTGCCATCGCCGAAACGAGAGAATCCGCCCCCTGCGCGTTGTCCGTGATTATAACCGTGCGGTACCCCGATTTTCTGAAGGCTCGTACGTCCTCATAGAGCAGGGAGGGGGAGCTGCCGTATGGCGTGGAGCGCCGCGCTCTGAAGCCGAAGAGCCCCGCCGCGCGAAGCGAGCCTACACCGCCGGCAAAGGCGTTTATGTGGACCGTCGCACACTCCGAGAGAAATTTGTCGAGCTCTGTCGTACCGCCCGAATATTTAGCCAGAGACTCGCTTATGAGTCCGCCCTCAATCATAGCCGCGCGTTGCTCCTTGATGTGCGCCTGCGCCCGTGAGAGCTCCTCACGCACCTCATTGGTGCCGAGCACGAATATCGCCGCCCGACCCCGACTCGTAACGTAGTCTAAAACACACTCGTGTTTTTGGTAAATTATACTAATATATCGGTCGCGCGAGTCAATATCGAGCCCCGCCGCGAGCAGCGCCCGCTCGTGTCCGAGCTTCGTCAGCGCCTCGCCCGCCGAGCCGTCCGCCTCGCGCTCTCCGTCGCCAGAGCCGCCCCTCGCGCCCCTCGAGCCTTCCGCGCCCCCCGAGGCCTTCGCGCCGCCCTTTGCGGCGCGCGCTGTCAGGCGGTCGATTTCGGCGATCACACGCGCTCGCGCCTCCGCCGATAGCAGAACCTCTCTCGCCGGCAGCAGCCGAGCCTCCTCGACCGCCCCCTCGGAGCGCTGAGTCTGCGCGTCAAAATAGGCGATTCGGTCGATTTCGTCGCCGAAAAATTCGACACGGATCGGCAGCTCCGACGCCGAAGCCCAAATATCGACAATATCTCCGCGCCGCGAGAACTGCCCTGCCGATTCGACCATATCCGTGCGGCTGAAGCCGAGCGCCGCGAGCCTTTCCGTCAGCTCCTCGGGCGGAAATTCCGCACCGACGCGCAAAGCGACCGCGCAATTTGCAAATGTTTCACGTGGAACAGTGAACGCCACCGCCGCCGAGGGCGTGGTGACGAGCGCGTCGCACTCGCCGCGCAATATCGCGTCAAGCACCGAAAGCCTCTCGCGGTCTACGTCGCAAGAGGCGCTGATGTTATGGAAAACAAGGTCGCGCGGCTTGAACTCGAGCGCGCGTATTCCGAAATCGCAAAGCAGGCGGCAGAGCCGTCCCCTCTCGGCGTCGCTCGCCGCGAGCACGACGGCAGGCGCTCTGCCGCGCGGGGCGGCGAGGTCCGAGTGAGCCGAGGAGCCTGACGGAGCCGAGGAGCCCGACGGAGCCGAGGAGTCCGACTGAGCCGAGGAGCCCGTGAGGGCTCGGATGCTTTCGATAAGGTACGCGTCCGCGCTGCCCCCCGAGAGTCCGTTGATAATCAGCGGAAGGGGGGATTTTGCCGACAGCTGCTCGAGGAGCGCCGAGAGTGACTCGGCGAACTCCTTGTCCTGTCGGATCAGGGCGGGGATGTTATGCATAATTACCCCTTTATTTTGAATATTTATTCATTGCTTCTTCGATTTTGTCAGTGAGGATAAGCTCAAGAGATGAAAATACGTCGCCAAATCTTGCGGAAAGTGCGTCGGCTGCCTCCTTCGGAAGCTTACCGAGCACCCAAGCGGCGAGGTCGTATTCGGGGGTGGGCTTTTTTCCTACCCCGAGCTTGATACGCGGAAATGCATCGGAGCCCAGATGCTCTATAATGCTTTTCAGTCCGTTGTGACCGCCTGCGGAGCCCTTACGTCTGATTCTGAAGGCTCCCGGCTCAAAGCTTATCTCGTCGTGCAATACGATTATATTCTCGGGTGGGATTTTGTAGAACGATGCCGCCTCGGATACCGCGACGCCCGAGTTGTTCATATAGGTGGTGGGCTTCATCAAAAGCACGCGGTGCTCGCAGATGCGCGCCTCACCGATAAGGGCGTGAAATTTTACTCTGTCAATTTTCACGCCGCACCGCTCGGCTATGCTGTCTATCGCGAGATAGCCTGCGTTGTGTCGGGTTTTTTCATACTCGGCACCGGGATTGCCGAGTCCCACTATGATATGGGAGAGGGGGCTGTTGTCGTCCTTTTTTTCTATTTTCTTAAACAGGTCAAAAATGTTACTCATCGGTCACCTTTACTGAAGGGATTTTTTCCAAAGAGCCGCACTGCAATCGGATGGCATCTGCCAGGCTGAGCGCGGTGAAAGGGAGATTTCCGTCACACGGGGTCCGTCGGGCATACAGGAGCGCTTGAATTGCTGTGAGAAGAATCGGGATATAAAAATGCCGAGATAGGAGCGAAGCTCTGCTTCTGTATATTCGCCGCCGAATGCCTCGCTTGCGAGTGCGAGAATTTTCGCGGGGGAGAGGCGGTGCTTAACCGTGCAGTAGAGGAAAAAGTCGTGAAGCTCGTAGGGGCCGACGATTTTCTCTGTGTGCTGACCGTTTTCCTCACCGCGCTCTGTGGGAAGAAGCTCGGGGCTGACGGGGGTGTTAATAACGTCGAAAAGAACGGTGGCGAGCCTTTCGTTACCTGCCGCTCTTGCATTCTCTGCATAGCGTGCTATCATAGCGCGCATAAGAGTTTTCGGCACTGATGCGTTGACTCCGTACATTGAGAGATGGTCGCCGCCGTAGGTGGCAAAGCCGAGAGCGAGCTCGGACAGGTCGCCCGTGCCGACAACAAGACCGCCCGTAGCATTGGAAACGTCCATAAGAATCTGTGTGCGCTCACGCGCTTGCGCGTTTTCGTATACGACGCTGTAATCGTTTTCGCTGTGGCCGATGTCCTTGAAATGAACGCTCACGGCTTCCTTGATGTCGATTGTCCTTAGAGTACAGCCGAGGAGCTCGGCAAGAGCGAGGGCGTTTGATTTGGTGCGCGAGCTGGTGCCGAAGCAGGGCATAGTGATGGCGATAACGTCAGTGCGCGGCTTGCCCAAAACGTCCATAGCGTGCGCCGCAACGAGCAGTGCGAGGGTGGAATCGAGTCCGCCTGACACGCCCAAAACGGCGGTTTTGATATATGCGCGCTCCATTCTGCCTGCGAGGGCGCGCGCCTGAAGGGTGAGAGCTAAATCAAGCTCTGTCTTATCCTCGGGAATAAAGGGGAATTTC
The DNA here is from genome assembly GCA_017471825.1 of Clostridia bacterium. Lineage (GTDB taxonomy): Bacteria > Bacillota > Clostridia > Oscillospirales > CAG-272 > UBA1740. Next base: position 33,797 of record JAFURQ010000007.1, on the reverse strand, counting down.
GGTATTTTTTCTTCGGTTGCGGTAGGCTCTGCCTTTGCCTCGGCAGGACAGGTGGGAATATCGCAAACAAGCTGCTCACCCGAGAAGAGGGGAGCCTCGCAGAGTATTTTCCTGTCTGCTGCGGCAAGTCGAGCCGCGGCATAAATACCGTCGGTGCCGCTCTCGCCCTCAGATGCTCCGCAGAGCACGGCGCTGACACCGAGGCGTGAAGAGAGGCTCAAAAGCTCGCGGCGCCTTTTTGCCGCGATGCCGACATATTCGGGTGTGGCGGTGGGGTTGATTATGATGCTGACGCCCTCGGGAATGGGCTCGTTGCTATCGCCGATTTTGACAAAAATTTTCACACGGGTGCCGTGCTTCTCAGTTGAGTACACCGAATTCGAGCGCATAATGGCGCTCATATCACCGAGTGTGACGGTCATATCGGAGATTACGGGGGCAAAGTGGCGCGAGTGCTCACTCTTTGCCGTAATTCCTATAATTTCGCCCTCGGAAATTGCGGCAACCGCGTTATATACGGCACCGCCGACACGGAGAGGCAGACCTACGAAGCTCAAAATTTTATATTCTTTCGTAGCCTCTGCATAGTCGAGCAGGGCGTTCTCTGCCGCCGAGGTAAGCACCTCCGAAAAATAGAGGTCGCCTGCGGTTGCGCCCGTGAGCGCGAGCTCGGGGAATACTATTATTTCGGCTCCGTTCTTTTCGGCGCGAGCCGCTTCGTTTATGAATAGGTCGAGGTTATATTCGACGTCGCACAGGCGTATTTTCGGCGCGGCGGCGACTATTCTTATTGTGTTTTCCATAAATCCTCCAAAAAGCTTTTCAGAGATTATTTTTCCTTGACGAGTATAAGCTTATCCGCATAGGGAAGCGATTCGATTGCTTCGCAAAGGGTGTGCCACTCGGTGAGCTTATGCGTTTTGCGCGCGTAATAGATATTTATGAGAACCTCATAGTTGAGTGTTACGGTGCGGAGCTGATTGTAGGACGAGGGAAGAAGCTGGATCATATTTATCCAGTTTGCCTTATCCTTGGTTTCTATAAATTTGAGTCTTTCCTCCTCAAGACAGGAGATGACCGAGTCCATAACCTCAAGCGATTTTCCCGTAAGCTTTTCACAGGAGAAATCGGCTCTTGTGAACTCCTTTGCCTGAATTTTATGCATTGTTGAGGTGGAATTTGCAACGGTTCCGACCTTGTAGGTGTCAAACTCCTTCCACCAATAGAGCGGAGCGGTAATATCCATGCTTACGATTATTTGACGGAGATATTTTCTGTGGTCGCTACCTGCCTTCGCAAGTCTTGTGGCGAGGGATATATCGTTTTCACCGAGGACGAAATTGCCATCCTCGTCGTAATAGCTGTCCATTCTTGCCCAGCTGTTGAGGGGGTTTCTCGCTCCTCTGATGGCATTTTCCATATTCATAACCGAAATTCTTTCAACCTTAAGCATAGTGCCTCCAATTAAGTCTTATTCTTCAACTAATGATTTTATCATATTTAGGGAGTGTTGTCAACCTGCTCAAATATATTTATAAAATAAAGCAGACCGATTTAGCGCGCTATCCTTAACGGAGAACACGCCAATCGCTCTGCCTTAAAATTATTCTGTGCGAAGGGCTACTACGGGATCCTTGTTCGCCGCGCTTCTTGCGGGGATAAGTCCCGAGATGCAGGTGAGAAGCACGCTGAGCAGGACAAGCAGCAGTGCGTTGCTGAGGGGAAGCGCCGCGATGCTTGCGTAGCCGATGAGCGGCTTCAGAATGAGGTTTACTATGACGGAGATGAGGTAGGTTGCTCCGACGCCGAATATGCCTGCGAGAAGTCCGATAATGAAGGTTTCGGCATTGAAGAGGTGAGAAACGTCCTTCTTGCGTCCGCCGAGAGAGCGGATAACGCCGATTTCCTTTATTCTTTCAACAACAGACACATAGGTTATTATGCCTATCATAACCGTGGAAACGACGAGCGATACCGACGTGAAGGCTATGAGGGCGTAGGAGATGATGTCTATCATCGTGTTTATCATAGAGATAACGAGCTCGAGGGTATCGGTGTAGGTTACCTGAACTCTTTGCTCGGGCGGAATTTCCACTCCGTTTACGGTGATGACGGCGTTTTCGTCGCTCCATTTATCAAGGTAGTCGGTGACGAGGTCCTTTTCGTCAAACGAGGTGGGGTAAATGAGGATATTGTTTGCAACATTGTTGCCGCCGAGGTTGCGGATCAGTGTATCTCTGCTATCCTCAACGGTGTTAGAGGAGCCACCGCCGAAGCCCATAAGAGCCGCGGGTGATATACCTGAGGACGAGGGGGAGATTACGCCCATTCCCGTTTTGATTACGGGAATTTTTGATTCGTCTACATTGGGGGTGTCGGGATTGTCAACGCTGTTGAGCAGTGACTCATCCTCGGGGGTGGTGGGGTCGTCATAGCGGTAGGTGTAGGTGTAAAGAGATGAGAATATGAGGCTGAGAATGGTGGGGTTTTCGGGGTCGTCGGGGTTAACGATGGGGAAGGTTCTCGAGCCTATTTCGGTAAGCGCTGTGGGGGAGAGAAGGTAGTCGATGTACTCCGACTCGGCGTTAGTCTCAAGAATGTGATTGGTGAGTGCCTCGGTGTAGTATATACCTGCGGAAAGACAGCCGTAGGAAACGGTGTCCTTGGGGGTGAGGATACCCACGACCTTCAGCTCAACGCCGCCCTCTGCGCCTATGGCGTCACCCGTGAATTGAGAGTTATATTTGTAGGTGCCGTTCAACGCGGTTGGGTCGCCCGACTGTGCCTTGGTGAACACGGTGTCGGTGGGATACCAGACGAATTTTTTGCCAAGGAGCTCGTCGTAATCGAAATATTCGCGGTAGACCGATTTGCTGTTGAATTCCTCCTCGTTTTCTGCCGTTGCCTTATCGACTATGGCGAGAAATTCCTCCTGCGTATAATAGCCGAAGGCGGCGAGAAGAAGGTCGGAGATTTCGTCGTCGGGATTCAGGACGAGCATTATTTCGCCTGCGTCGTCTGCGATTTCGCTATCTCCGAGCAGGTCGTACTGCGAGAGAATGTAGTCGTTATTGGACGGAGCCTGCTGCATAGACGGAACGAGGTAGGGGATGAACGACGAATACTGCGCGTACTCGGTTTCCTTGAGGACCGAGGTATAGACGTCTATGAGCCGCTTTACCGAGATGTGCTCGGAATCTGCGTCTGTGTTATATTTGAAATCGGTAAATATGTTGGTGGACATATTTATGCCGTAGCTCAAAAGCATAGCGTTGTATGCTTCCTTGGGCATTGCCTTGACGTACTCGACGTATTCACGCGAGATGGTGTTTGCCTTGAACAGACGCTCGAGGCTTTCGTTCATTTCGGCGAGATTTTCAACCGTGCTGGTGATATAAACCTTATCGGAGAGCTTGTCGATATTCTTGAGCTCTGACATTTCCATAAGGTCGGCAACGGCGCTTGCGTTAAAGCCTGTTTCCGCGATTTCGATGGGGTTGCCTGAGAGCATATCGTCCTGCATTGAGGCGATATAGCCCTTGATGCCTGCGGAGAAGGCGAGGACCATTGCGATGCCGATGATGCCTATGGAGCCGGCGAAGCCGACCATAGCGGTTCTGCCCTTCTTTGACAGAAGGTTTCTCGCGGAGAGCATAAAGGCGGTGAAGAAGGACATTTTCGCTTTTTCCTTCTTCGGTTTTTTCTGCTTGATTTTCTTGCCGGTTGCCTCGGCGGTGGCTTTTTGCTCTGCCTCCTCTGCCGCTTCTTCCTCTGCCTCCTTGGCGAGAATTGCGGCGACCTCCGCCTCCTCTTCCTCGGGGGAGAAGGGATTGGTGTCCTCGATAACGACGCCGTCGCGGAGTCTTATGATACGCGAGGAATACTCCTCGGCTATTTCGGGGTTATGGGTTACCATTATTACGAGGCGCTCGCCGGAGATCTCCCTGATGAGATCCATTATCTGCTTTGAGGTTGCGGTATCGAGGGCGCCTGTGGGCTCGTCGGCAAGGAGAATTTCGGGGTCGTTTACGAGGGCGCGCGCTATGGCGACGCGCTGGCACTGACCGCCCGAGAGCTGATTGGGGCGCTTATAATACTGTCCTGCGAGTCCTACGCGGTCGAGGGCGAGCTTTGCGCGAGCGATACGCTCCTCACGCGAGATGCCCGATATGGTGAGGGCGAGCTCGACGTTGCCGAGCACGGTCTGGTGAGGTATGAGGTTATAGCTCTGGAATATAAAGCCTATTCTGTGGTTTCTGTAAACGTCCCAATCTCTGTCGCGGTATTCCTTCGTGCTTTTGCCCGATATGATAAGGTCGCCCGAGGTGTAGTGGTCGAGGCCGCCTATGATGTTGAGCATCGTGGTTTTGCCGCAGCCCGAGGGGCCGAGAATGGAAACAAATTCGCACTGTCTGAAGGAGAGGGTTACACCCTTCAGCGCCGCCACCGTTTCGGAGGAGGTGACGTAGTCCTTTTTGATGTCTCTTAATTGAAGCATCCTATCATCTTCTTTCTGTTGCAATAATTCAACTATTATTTTACACACAAATTATGAATAATTCTATACAAAAGTATAAAAACTAATACACTATTTTATGAAAATGCGGTGATTTGGCGTAAAATACGAATTTTCGTAAAAGTGTTTACAATTTTCGTAAAATCTGCTATAATGATACTGTGCTCCGAGAATTAAGCTTCTCGGTTGCAAAGCTATCAAAATACTGTCGCCTTTGGCGACGGAACGGAGTTAATATGGCAAGACTTGATTTTAAGGCGGGAACGCTTCTTGGCCCCGTGCCTGCGGTTATGGTAACCGTCGGAGATATGGAGGACAGCAACGTTCTGACGGTGGCCTGGTGCGGAATACTTTCGACCGACCCCGCAAGAGCTTATATATCGGTTCGTCCGGGCAGACATTCACACAAATATCTCACCGAGCGCGGTGAGTTTGTAATAAACCTCACAACCGAGCAGCTCGCGAGGGCAACCGATTACGTCGGTGTGTTCACGGGTGCGAAGGTTGACAAATTTGAGAAGTGTAATTTGACACGGGTGCCGAGTAAATGCGTCAGCGCGCCCACGATAGCCGAGTCGCCGCTTGCGCTGGAGTGCAAGGTGTTTCAGGTGATGGAGAGCGGAACGCACAACGTATTTATGGCGGATATTGTGAGCGTATCCTGCGACGAGAGCCTTCTTGACGAGAGGGGAAAGATATGCCTTGACCGTGCGCATCTTATTGCGTATTCGCACGGAGAGTATTTTTCGCTTGGCAAGAAGCTCGGTAATTTCGGCTTCAGCGCGGCAAAAAAGAAGAAAAGACCGAGAGGGAAATAAATAAAAATGGACGAAAAAATCAAGGTTGAGGATTCCGAGCGAATTCGCAGGCGCGTGCTTGCGCTTATTGATTCGGAATTTGAAAGTGATGCCGCCTTTGAGCGCGCGATGGGGCTTGCCGACAAGACGGTAAACAACTGGCGCAGGGGCAGGAGTGCATCGTATATGAAAATGCTGCCGAGGCTCGCAGAGGAGCTGAACATCGGGGTTAGTGAAATTCTCGATATGCCGCTAAAAAAGGATGGGGCGGAGCTGTCCGAGGACGAGGTACGGCTTTTACAGCTTTACCGAAAGACGAGGACGATGCCGAAGGAATTGAGGGCAGCTCTGCGAGAGTCCATTGAGTCGGTGATAAATTTATACGTTAAGAGTGCGCACGAGGTAAAGAGCGCGGCAAAGAAGAGGTCGCACAGGGGCGCACAGAAGGGAGGGGCGGAATGAAGATTTCAAACCATACAGACAGGCTTGAGGCCTGCTTTGGCGCGCTGAAGGCGGTGCGAATGAATTGCGAGGCGGGATTTGAGGCGATAGATTATTCTATGTACAATGCCGAGCGTTCGGTTTTCGGCAAGGGCGGCTCGCTGGTTGCCAAGGAGATGCGGCGCATAGCGGAGTCCTACGGCGCTCACTTTAATCAGACGCACGCGCCCTTTTCGAGATTTAAAATCGGTGCGGAAAACGATGCAAAAAACAGGGAAATATTCAACTCGATAGTGCGCGCGATTGAAGTGAGCGCGGAGCTTGGTGCGCCTACAATTATCGTTCACCCAGCGGTGATTTGTCCGCGACTTTCGGCAGACGACAGATATGAGATGAATATGGAATTTTACGGAAATCTCCTACCCCGTGCGAAATCTTTGGGTGTAAGGATAGCCATTGAGAACATGTGGGGACGGCACAAGGACTTCCCGTCGAGGATAGTGAAGGATGTTTGCTCGGATGCGGCGGAGCTTATCCGTTACGTAGACGGCGCGGGTGACGAATACATAACCGCCTGTCTTGACGTCGGGCACTCGGGGCTTGTCGGTGAGGCGGCGGACGAGATGGCGCTTGCGCTCGGAAGCAGGCTTACCGCTCTGCACATTCACGACAACAATTTTACCGAGGACACGCACACACTGCCGTACTTTGGAAATATGAATTTCGGCGCGCTTACGTCCGCGCTTGCGCGGATTGGATATTCGGGGGACGTGACGCTGGAGGCGGACTGCTTCTACCGCGGCCTGCCCGACGAGCTTGTGCCTGCGGCGCTCAGCTTTTCGGTGGCGGTGGCGAAGCACATACGCGACGAGATAGAAAGAAAAAAGGCATAAAGGGCGCAAAAAAAGAAGCGGAAAAATCCGCTTCTTTTTTGTTATTTTTCGACTGCGGTTTGGTCGCAGTAGATGCAGCAATTGCCCGAGAAAAGCTTTTTGATGCCGCGCTCGGTTGACGTTATGCAATGGGGGTTGCGGCAGACGAGGGAGGGATTTTCCTCGCCGCGAGCGCGCTTGCTCGGAGCCTGCCTTTCGGCGAGGAGCTTGAGGATGAGCGCCATTCGGATATAGCGGCCGTTTGCCGCCTGGTCGAAGTAATGAGCGCGTGGGTCATCGTCAACCTCTACGTCGATTTCCGTTACACGGGGTAGGGGATGCATTATCGAAAGGGTGGGTTTCGCGTCCTTCAGCTTTTCTTTTGTGAGAATATACGAGTCCTTGAGTCTTTCGTATTCGTCGGCGGAGCCAAAGCGCTCTGCCTGTATTCTCGTCATATAGAGAATGTCGAGCTCCGACATATTTGAGTCGAGGTCGTGCACCTCTTTATACGAGGATTTATCGGAGAGAAATTCCTCCTTGACGTAATCGGGGAGCTTGAGCTCGTCGGGGGATATGAGGACGAATTTTATACCTTCGTATCTTGCCATTGCCGCGATGAGAGAATGAACGGTTCTGCCGTATTTCAGGTCGCCGCAGATTCCGACGGTGAGGTTATCGAGTCTGCCGAGCTTACGCTTGATTGTTATAAGGTCGGTGAGGGTTTGGGTGGGGTGAAAGTGACCGCCGTCGCCCGCGTTGATAATCGGAACGCTTGACACGCGCGAAGCAACGATGGGGGCGCCCTCCTTCGGGTGACGCATAGCGATAATATCGCTGTATGCGCTTGCCATTCTTACCGTGTCGGCGACGGTTTCTCCCTTTGCGACCGACGACGAGCTGACGTTGGAGAAGCCGAGAACGTTGCCGCCGAGCGACATCATAGCAGAGGTGAAGCTCAGTCTGGTTCTCGTCGACGGCTCAAAGAAGAGTGTGCCGAGAATTTTGCCGTGGCAGACCTCGGAATATTTTTCCGGATTGCTTATAATATCGGTGGCGACGTCTATGAGCGAGTCGATTTCCTCTTTTGAAAAGTCGAGAATATCTATAAGGTTTCTCATAATTCAGCTTATGCTCCGTAAACCTCAAGGTATTTTTTGATTCTTGCTACGTTTTCCTCGTTTGCGGGGTCTTCCTCGAGGTATTCGATGATGTCGTAGACGTCAACAACGGAGTAAACGGGGAAGCCGTACTCCTCCGAGATTTCAACCATGGCGCCCTTTTCGCCCTTGCCCTTTTCCTTGCGGTCAACCATAACGAAGGTTGCGGCAACCTTAACCTCGGGAAGAGCGGTGCCGATGATGTCCATGGTTTCTCTGATTGCGGTGCCTGCGGTAATTACGTCCTCGACGATAACAACCTCCTCGCCCGCCTGGGGCTTATAGCCTACGAAGATGCCGCCCTCGCCGTGATCCTTTACCTCTTTTCTGTTGAAGAAGAAGGGAAGGTTGAGTCCTTCGCTTGCGAGTGCGATGGAGGCGGAAACGGCAATGGAGATTCCCTTGTATGCGGGGCCGTAAAGCGCCGCCTGCTTTTTGCCGAGCTTATCAACGTAAGCCTTGGCGTAGAAGTAACCGAGCTTCGAGATATTCTCGCCGGTTTTTATTTCTCCCGCGTTGATGAAGTAGGGGATTTTTCTGCCGCTTTTTGCGGTAAAGTCGCCGAATTTGAGCACGCCTGCGCTCTGCAAAAATTCAATAAATTCTCTCTTGTAGCTTTCCATATTCAGAACTCCTTAGCCTATAAATTCTCTGCAGCATCTTTCGTATGCCGCAACGGGATCGTCAGCCGCCGTGATGGGTCTGCCGACAACGATGTAATCAGAGCCGATTTTTCTCGCCTCCTCGGGTGTCATAACGCGCTTCTGGTCGCCCTTGTCGCCGTCTGCGAATCTTACGCCGGGGGTTACGGTAACGAAATCCTTGCCGCATACCTCGTGCACCTTACCTGCCTCGAGGGGAGAGCAAACAACGCCGTCAAGGCCCGAAGCCTTCGCACATTTTGCGTAGTGCATAACCACGTCGGCGATGGGCTTGTCGATAAGAAGGTCGCGCTTCATAGTTTCCTCATCGGTAGAGGTAAGCTGTGTTACCGCGATGAGAATGGGACGGGTGCCGTCGGGTCTTGTGAGTCCCTCGATTGCCGCCTCCATCATTTTGCCCGTGCCGCTTGCGTGAAGGTTTGTCATATCAACGTCAAGACGGGAGAGCACAGCCATTGATTTTTTAACCGTGTTGGGAATGTCGTGAAGCTTGAGGTCGAGGAATATTTTGTGTCCTCTCGCCTTTATTTCACGAACGATTGAGGGGCCCTCCGCATAGTAGAGCTCCATGCCTATTTTTACAAAGGGCTTCTTACCTTCAAATTTGTCAAGAAAAGCAAACGTTGCCTCTGCGCTTGCAAAGTCACAAGCAATAATTACGTCCTTTCCCATTAGTGAGCACCTCCGATTATTTCTTTAAGATTATTTATTTTGTATTTTTCCATTACGTGGGGTAGGTCTGCGATTATGTCGCGGCAGGCAAAGGGATTTACAAGATTTGCCGCGCCGACCTCAACCGCTGTTGCTCCTGCGAGCATAAATTCTATAACGTCCTCGGCACTTTCGATTCCGCCCATTCCGACGATGGGAATGCGTACGGCATCGTAGACCTGATATACCATTCTTACCGCGACGGGCTTGATGGCGGGGCCTGAAAATCCGCCCGTTTTGTTAGCCAAAAGAGGCTTTCTTGCTTTAAGGTCTATTCTCATACCGAGCAGTGTGTTGATAAGGCTTATTCCGTCCGCGCCCTCTGCCTCGCACGCCTTTGCTATGGACACAATGTCGGTTACGTTGGGTGAGAGCTTGATTATAAGGGGCTTTTTCGTTACACGCCTTACCGCCCTTGTGATCTGACCTGCCATTTCGGGAGAGGTTCCGAAGCTCATTCCGCCGCCGTGAACGTTGGGGCAGGAGATGTTTACCTCAAACCAACCGATGTCCTCCTGAGTATCGAGCATTGCGACCGTTTCGACGTATTCCTCCTCGGAAAATCCCGAGACGTTAGCCATCACGGGCTTGTGGAAGCAGGAGCGGAGCTTCGGAAGCTCGTGCTCGATAACCGCCCTGACGCCCGGGTTCTGAAGTCCTACCGCGTTGAGCATTCCCGACGCACATTCGGCTATTCTCGGCGTTGCGTTACCGAAGCGAGCCTCGCGCGTTGTGCCCTTGAACGAGAGGGAGCCGAGGACGTTTATATCGTAGAGCTCTGCAAATTCATAGCCGAAGCCAAAGGTGCCGCTTGCGGGAATTACGGGGTTGTCGAGCTCTATGCCGCAGAGCGTGGTTTTTAAATCTACCATATTATCTCCTCCTTTACAAGCACGGGGCCATCGCGGCAGATGCGCTTGTTGCCGTACTTTGTCTTACAGGAGCAGCCCATGCAGGCGCCGAAGCCGCAGCCCATACGCTCCTCAAAGCTGAACTGTCCCGAGGTTGTGGATTTGTCGTATACAGCCTTGAGCATCGGCTCGGGGCCGCAGGTGTAAAAGTAGGTGTATTCGCCCTTCATAGCATCGGTTACAAAGCCCTTGACACCCTCGGTGCCGTCGACGGTTGTGACGGTTACGGGAACGCCGAGCTGTTCGAATTTTTCCTTATAGAAAACCTCGTCGGCGGAGCCGAAGCCGAGGATTGCGCGCGGCTTTTTGCCCTCGGCGAGAAGCTTTACGGCGAGCAGGAACATAGGCGGAACGCCTGCACCGCCGCCGATAAGGAGGGGGGAGCTGCCCGATACGGATGTGTTGTAGCCGTTGCCGAGGCCTGTGAGGACGAGAAGCTCCTCGCCGCGTGACATTTCTGCCATAGCCTCGGTGCCTTTGCCGACTACCTTATATATTATCGTGAGCTCGTCGCCCTCGACGTTGCAAACCGAAATCGGTCTGCGAAGATAAAAGCCGTCAAGCTTTATGTTTACGAACTGTCCTGCCGCGGTGATGTCCGAGGTGTCACCCCGAAGCACCATTTCGTAGGTGTTCTTCGCGATTTTTTCCTGTTTTATTATTTCAAAAATGCTGTCCTTCATTTTGTCTTTCCAATCAACGTTATTTTGTGCGTGTGGGGCGCCCGTACGGGCGCCTCTTATCAGCTGTCTATTGTGGAAATGGTGATAGTGATGTCCTCAAGCACGTCGAGAAGAACTCTGACGGTATCGAGAGAGGTGAACATCGTGGTGTTGGTTTCAACCGCGATGGAGCGTATCTCGTAGCCGTCCTTCTGCTGATCGGATGACGAGAGGTCGCTGGTGTTGATAACGTAGGCGATATGTCCCTGTCTTATCGAGTCCTCGATTTCGCGGGAGTTTTCGCTCAGCTTTTTCTTCGCTCTCGTTCTGATGCCGTGCTCCTTGAGGTATGCCGCGGTGCCTGCGGTTGCCTCGATATTGAAGCCGAGGTTATAGAAGCGGCGGATGAGGGGCAGAGCCTCCTCCTTGTCAGAGTCGGCTATAGTAACGAATACCGTACCATAGTTTTGAACGGTCATACCCGATGCCTGAAGCGCCTTGTAGAACGCGCGGTTGAGGTCGTCGTCATAGCCGATTGCCTCGCCCGTGGACTTCATTTCGGGAGAGAGGTATGCGTCGATACCGTGAATCTTATTGTAGGAGAAAACGGGAACCTTACAGTACCATCTCTTTTTCTCCTCGGGATAGATGCTGAATATGCCGAGCTCCTTGAGAGTCGCGCCCATAATTACCTCGGTTGCGATGTCGGCGAGCGAGTAGCCCGTGGATTTCGAGAGGAAGGGAACGGTTCTCGACGAACGGGGGTTAACCTCGATAATGTAGACGTCCTCTTTATCGTCTACTATGAACTGAATATTGAAAAGACCGATAATGCCTATTCCAAGGCCGAGCTTTTTGGAGTATGAGAGAATCTTGCCCTTTACCTTATCGGAAATGGAGAAGGTGGGATAAACGCTTATCGAGTCGCCGGAGTGGATACCCGTACGCTCAACGAGCTCCATAATGCCCGCAACGAACACGTCGTGACCGTCGCATATAGCATCGACCTCGACCTCCTTACCCTGAATATAGTGGTCTACGAGAACGGGCTTGTCCTCGTCGATTTCAACTGCGGTGTGAAGGTAGTGGCGAAGCTGCTTTTCATCGCCGACAAGCTGCATTGCTCTGCCGCCGAGGACGAAGCTGGGGCGCACGAGAACGGGGTAGCCTATTTCCTTCGCAACCTTTACGCCGTCCTCAATTTTGGTTACTGCCTGTCCCTTGGGCTGAGGAATATCAAGCGCGATAAGGAGCTTCTCGAAGGCGTCGCGGTTTTCTGCTCTTTCTATTGCGTCGCAGTCAGTGCCTATGATTTTAACGCCTCTGTCAGCGAGGGGCTGTGCGAGGTTGATGGCAGTCTGTCCGCCGAGCGAGGCGATAACTCCGTCGGGCTTCTCGTAGTCGATAACGTTCATAACGTCCTCGACAGTGAGGGGCTCAAAGTAGAGCTTGTCCGCTGTGGTGTAGTCGGTGGAAACCGTTTCGGGGTTGTTGTTTATAATGATTGCCTCGTAGCCGAGTCTTCTGATGGTTGTTACTGCGTGAACGGTGGAGTAGTCGAACTCAACGCCCTGTCCGATTCTTATGGGGCCTGCACCGAGAACGACAACCTTTTTCTTGTCGGTGAGCTTCGACTGATTCTCACCCTCGTAGGACGAGTAGAAATAGGGGATATACGCGTCAACGTGTGCGGTATCGACCATACGGAAGGCGGGGATGAGACCGTTTTCCTTACGAAGCTTGTAGATTTCGATTTCCTTAACTCCCCAGAGCCTTGCAATATACTTATCGGAGAAGCCCATATGCTTTGCCTCTTCAAGCAGCTTCACGTTACTCTTATTGTCCCTGAGGGTCTTTTCCATATCTGCAATTTTCTTTACAGATTCAAGGAAGAAGGGGGTGATTTTGGTTATTTTTGCGATTTTCTCGATGCTCTCGCCGCGGCGGAAGAGCTCGGTGATGGCGAAAATCGTATCGTCGTGGAACTCGTTGATATATTCCTCGATTGCCTCTGTTGACATCTCGTCAAACTTATGCATATGAAGGTGGCAGACGCCGATTTCAAGCGAGCGAACCGATTTGAGCAGGCATTCCTCAAGGTTTGAGCCGATGCTCATACATTCGCCTGTTGCCTTCATTTGCGTACCGAGCTTATTGGGCACGGAGGTGAACTTATCGAAGGGGAAGCGGGGGAATTTTGCAACGACGTAATCAAGGTAGGGCTCGAAGGATGCTTTGGTGCCTGCGACCTCGATTTCGTCAAGGGTCATACCGAGTGCTATTTTTGCGGTAACTCTTGCGATGGGGTAGCCCGATGCCTTGGATGCGAGGGCGGAGCTTCTTGAAACTCTCGGGTTAACCTCTATGAGATAGTATTCGGAGGAGTTGGGATTGAGCGCGAACTGAACGTTACAGCCGCCCTCGATTTTCAGCTCCTTAATGAGCTTGATGGCACTGTCGTTGAGCATTTTGAGGTCGTGGTCGTTGAGGGTCATTATGGGTGCGACAACGATACTGTCGCCGGTGTGGATTCCGACAGGGTCGATGTTTTCCATACCGCAGATGGTTATTGCGTTATCCTGACTGTCGCGCATAACCTCAAACTCGATTTCCTTATAGCCCTTGACGCTTTTTTCAACGAGGACCTGATTTACGGGAGATGCCGCAAGGGCGCCGACCGCGAGAATTTTAAGCTCCTCCTCGTTGTATGCAAAGCCACCGCCCGTGCCGCCGAGGGTGAAGGCGGGGCGAAGGACGACGGGGTAGCCTATATCGGAGGCTGCCTTGATTGCTTCGTCGAGGGTGTTTGCGATTTCGGAGGGGATAACGGGCTCGCCTATGGACTGACAAAGCTCCTTGAAGAGCTCTCTGTCCTCTGCGCGCTCGATGCTTTCGCTCGACGTACCGAGGAGCTCGACGCCGCTTTCCTTAAGGATACCCTTCTTTTCAAGCAGCATAGCCATATTAAGACCTGTTTGTCCGCCGATGCCGGGGACTATTGCGTCGGGGCGCTCGTATCTTATAATCTTGGCGATATACTCGAGTGTGAGCGGCTCCATATAGACCTTATCGGCTATTGTGGTGTCAGTCATAATCGTTGCGGGGTTGGAGTTGACGAGTATTACCTCGTAGCCCTCCTCCTTGAGAGCGAGGCACGCTTGCGTGCCTGCGTAGTCAAACTCAGCCGCCTGTCCGATTACGATGGGGCCGGAGCCGATGATCATAACTCTTTTGATGTCTGTTCTTTTTGCCATTTTTGCATCCTCCGAAATTTATATCATTATTTTTTATCCGTATAAACCGTCCTGCCGCCGTACACGGTTACAAGACATTTGCCGAAAACGCGCACTCCCGAGAAGGGTGTTGAGCGACCCTTGGACAAGAAATCCTCGGGGTTTATTTCATACTCGTCTTCAACCTCAAAGACGGTGAAGCCGGGGTCCTCCGTAATGCCGAAGCGCTTGCGCGGATTTACGGACATGAGCTCCGTAAGTCGCTCGAGCGAGATGATTCCCGGCTTTACGAGGTAGGTGTAGAGCAGAGGGAAGCAGGATTCGAGGCCTACGACTCCCATCATACTCTTTTCAAGTCCGCGGGATTTCTCCTCTGCGGAATGAGGCGCGTGGTCGGTGGCTATCATATCTATCGTGCCGTCTATTATGCCCTCGAGGATTGCCTCCCTGTCTGCCAAAGAGCGCAGGGGGGGATTCATTTTGAAGCGACCGTCCTCCTCGAGTGCGGAGTCGTCAAGGAGAATATAGTGGGGGCCCGTTTCGCAGGTGATATTCACGTCCTCGCGCTTTGCCTCGCGGATTGCCTCGACGCTTTCCTTCGTAGAGATGTGGCAGACGTGGTAGTCAACGCCGGTTTCTCTGACGAGCTCGATATCTCTTTTGATTTGCTCGTATTCGCTTGCGCTTGATATGCCTCTGTGGCCGTGGGCTCTGGCGTATTCGCCGTCGTGTATATAGCCGCCGTTCAAGAGAGAGTTGACCTCGCAGTGCGCGGCTATCGGCTTACCGAGCGCCTTGGCGCGACGCATAGCCTCAAGCATGATGGCGTCACTCTGCACGCCCTTGCCGTCGTCGGAAAAGCCGCAGACGTCGCTTGCCATACCCTCGAGGTCCGCGAGAGTCACGCCCTGCTCGCCGACGGTTATGGTGCCGTAGGGGATGACGGAGATGAGCGCATCTCTTCTTATTATGTCAAGCTGTGCCTCAAGATTTTCGCGCGAATCGGGTGTCGGTGAAAGATTTGGCATAGTGAGCACAGACGTATATCCGCCGTGGGCTGCCGCTAAAGAGCCGCTTTTGATAGTCTCCTTATATGAAAAGCCCGGCTCTCTGAAATGCACGTGTACATCACAAAAGCCGGGTAAAATAACAGTATTATCAACAACGGATGCGTCAGAGGGGATAGATGTGCCAGAAAAAACGGAAAGTGAAGAATCTGTCAGAAGCATATCCTTTATTCTGACAGTGCCATTCTCATATACCTTCGCGTTTCGGAACAAAACCTTCATTTTTCCTCCGTGCCCGAGAATAAGTCTCGGGGTTATATTTTTCAAATAATTATAGCACAGTCGCGCGCGTATGTCAAGAGTAAAAGTGAGGAAAATAAAAAATCCCGGCGCTCTCGCGACCTTGACAAAACGCCGAGGGTGTGGTATTTTAATAACGTACCCAGAAGATTAAGACAAGAGGGCAAGTGATATGAGTGACATTAAAATGACGCAAAATTTACATACACACACGACAATGTGCGACGGAAGAGACACGCCCGAGCAGATGGTGGAGCGCGCGATAGCGCTCGGCTTTGATTCGATAGGCTTTTCAGGTCACGCGAACACCGTTTTCCGTGAGGCCTGCGAGCTTGGGGACAGGCTGTATCCGTATATAGATGAGATAAACAGATTGAAGGGGGCTTATGCGGAGAAAATAAAAATTTTTCTCGGCACTGAGCTGGATTATTATTCTGCGGGATGTATGCCCGAGGGTGTATTCGACTACTCTATTGCTTCGGTGCATTACACTGTAAGAGAGGGAGAGCTTGTTTCTTACGATTTGTCGGTTGAGCATAGCAAGGATGCTATAGCGCGGCTTTTCGGCGGTAGCGGGCTTGAATATGCGAGGGCGTACTTTGAGACGATGGCAGATATGCCGCGCAGGCTCTCGGCGGATTTTGTCGGTCACTTTGACATTTTGACAAAATACGAGGCGAAAGCGCCCGAGCTTTTTGACACGGGGTGCCACCAATACAGAAAAATGGCGCTTGAGGCACTAACCGCCGTTCGCGAAAAATATGAGTTTTTTGAGGTGAACACGGGGCCTATTGGCAGGGGATATAAGCCTGCTCCGTATCCTCAACCGTTTATTTTAGACGAGATGAAGGCGCGAAAATGTAAGCTTTTGATTACATCTGACTGCCATAATTCAAAATTTCTTGATCGCGGCTTCGGCGAAGCGGTTGAGCTCTTGCGAGCGCACGGATTTGATGAAATTTACAAGCTTACCGACCGCGGATTTGTTGGAATGAAGATATAAAAAATGCCCTCGGATGAGGGCATTTTTTTAATATACGAGGGGCATAGAGTACTCGGTTTCGTAGATTTTTTGCCAGACTCTTGCGTTTTCCTCCTGCATTGCAGTTATTCTCTCGGAAAGGGGAAGCGATTCGTCGGGGAAAATCGGTTTTCCCACGTGGATTGTATATTCCTGAACGAAAAATCCGTCGCTGTCGCGGATTTCGCTGTCCTTCATTGTTATGAAGCAGGGGAGGACGGGGGTTTTGCTTTTTGCGGCGAAGTAATACGCGCCCTCCTTTAGCGGCTTTGGCTTGCGGTAATTCCACCACATACTCTGTTCGGGATAGAAAAGCACGAAGCTTCCGTTTTTCAGATGGTCTACGGTTGCTTTGGTGAATTTTCTCATCGTTGCGGGGTTAGAGGATAGGGGCAGGGTATTGCAATTGCGCATAAGTCTGCCGTAAAAGCCGCCAAACGAGGTATAATTGCCCTCGCGGATAACTCGGTAGAGGGTGCGATTCGGCTGCTCTGCTGCTTCGTATGCGATTTGCATGGCGAAGCTGTCGTATGCGTTAAAATGGTTGCAGGTTATAACGGCTCCGCAGGTAAGATTTTTGAAATTTTCTATACCGCGTATTTCCTTTATTATGAGCTTTTTCTCGTCTATGAGGCGGTATACGAATTTTCTTGCCGCCTTATAGGCAAGCCTTGTTTTGATTCTTTTTATCGGGCTCTTTTTGACGTAATCGATTTCATCGGGCATGAGGGTGCGTGTGGGCGGATCGTCCTCTACGTCGCGGTCGAACTGCCTGCTTTTTTCATATTCCTCGATTTTTTTGAGCACAGCAACTCTGTCGGGGGCGCATTTTCCCAGCATAATATTGAGAAAGTTATCCTCGCGCTCGGTTTCCGATATAGCGAGGGCAAGGAGATTTTCCCCCGAGATTCTGTCGCGCTCGCGCAGCTCGTCGGTGTATGCGTCAAGCTGGGCCTTGATATCCTCGTAAACGGCGGTTTCGGAGGCGTAGCTCCAGAATATATCGCCGTAGCGGCAGTCGTGATAGTGCCAGGGCTTGTTGGTCATAATATAGTGCAGAACCTTCGCCTCCTCTATGGGGTAGGGAATTTCGCCGAAAATTTCGGTGTTCCATCTTTGGTCGAGCCAATGGACGTGGTCCTTGCAGATGAGGTTAAGGTAATCCTCGTCCTGCGTTACCGCGAAATTATAGATGCCGAGGTATTCGGTGAATTTATCGAGCACGTGGGAGGCTCTGAATCTCCGGCAGTTTATGAGCAGGACGCCGGCGTTAAAGAAGTTATAACGTGACACGCCTACCACCCTTTCGACGTATTTGCCGTACACATCGACCTGCACCATAACCTGATCGTTGCAGGCACCGAGGTATGCTTCTCCCACGTCGGTCAAATACATCTCGCTTATGTCGCCCCGAACCACGGTATCGGAGTCAATGTATATCGCTTTATCGTATTCGGGGAACATCTCCGCGATAAAGAGTCGGAAATATGTTGTTTTGGAATAATAGTCGCGCAGGGGGAGCTTATGCGAGATGGAGCGAAGGTAGTCTGTTACGTCGCGAAATTCAACGTCGACATTGTCGGTGCGGAGACCGTAAACGTGCTCCATTATTTTTTCGGTGATGCCGGTGTGAAGAATATAAAACTTATATTGATAGTCCTTTGATGCGTTTTTAATAATCGAGTGCATTGATACAACGGTGAATTTTACGAACGCATCGTCGCACGCATAAAAAATCGGAATAACCTGCTTGCTCATTTTTGGAGATTCTCTCTTTCGTATTTGGTCTTGAGGTAGATGTATTCATACAGAACGTCGTCGAATTCAAAATATCTGAATATTCTGTGCACGTCGCTTACCTGCCACTGCTTTATGTTTGCGGTGTGGGGGTAGGGCAGCCAGAAGAGGCGCTTGGAAAAATGTCTGACGACGGTGTGCTTGTGCAGAAATTTTTGGTCGTTGAATTTTTGCGGCAGAAGCTTGCGCTTTGTCGTTGAGCGGATTATTGCGCTCTGGTCGGCAAAGACGAGCTTTTTGGTTTTTATAAGCTCTCTTGCTTTTTTAAGTAAGCCTGTTTCGCGGGATTTTTTCATGTTGAAAAGGATAACTCCTGCGTTAATGTAGCCCGGCTTTATGAGGTATTTTCCGTAATGGTCGGGCGCAGCCGCGTATTCGAAGCCCTCGACGTCGACGTCGTAGAGCAGATGTATATCGCGATTGAAAAGAAGGTCGACGTCGAGGTACAAAAGCTTGTCGGGGATTTCCTCGACCATATCGGCGAAGAGCCTTATCAGCGTGTAGGGGGAGCAGTAGGCATCCTCGTTGGGACAGCCGCCGAACTCTGCGGCGTAAAGCGCGCCGACGTCTATTTTTATCGCTCGGTTTTCGGGATTGTATTCCTTGATAACCGATTCAAAGAACTCAACCTGACCGTCGTTTACGGGGAGGTATGAGGGCTTTATGTGTGATACGTCCATTGTGAAGATATAGAAGGTGAAGGGCTCGTCGGATGCCGTGCGCTTCATAATTGACAGCGCGGCGGTAAGCATACCGTCAAAAACCTTGTCGTTTCCGCAGAAGAGTATATTAACCATTTTCTTTCTCTTTTCTTTTGTATTCTATTACGACCACGTTTGAATTTTCGGCTCTTTCACACATACGCTCGTATACTCTGTTTCTCAAATCGGCTCTTTGCTCAGTGGGCGAGAGCTCTTTATTTGGGAAAAAGGGACCGTCGACGTAGGTGACTGTTTTCGGCTTTTTGCCGAAGCGCCTTTTTTGATAGGTGTTGGTAAAGCAGAAGACAGGAGCGCCGAGCTTCACGGGGTAATGAAAGGAGTCGTCCTTGAAGGGTCTTATTTTCGTGTAATAGGGCCAGATATGCGCCTCGGGGTAAATAACCACGGCGCAGCCGTCGTTATATCGGCTCTCAACGGCGCTTATAAAGTTTTTATACGCGCCGAGCGTGTCCGGCAGGGGAAGCGCGCCGAGCGAGGTGGCGACCCTGCGAATATAAGGAATGGAGACGTTGCTCGGGTGTACGATGACGTAGGCATCCTTCGGCAAGGTCAGCATGCTCGGTATTACCGAATCACCGAGGGCGTGCGTGTGGTTGCCGTAGAGGAAGTAGCCGCTCTTTTTAAATTTGCGCAGGGCGGATTTGCCGACGATTTTGTGGCGGTGCGCTATTTTGGTGTAGAAGAATGCGATTGGGGTTGCAACGATTCTGTACCAGAAGAAGTGGGTGAATTTCTTGAAGGGCGAATCCTTGCGGTAAACGTAAGTCTCGTCAATGCGGCGAGGCGGTATTACTGCGGTTGAAAATTCGTCATTCAGCTCGTCTTCAAAATAAATAATCTTTCTCTTATCCAAAATATCCCTCCTCTCTTTATTTTCGACTGCAACGCCCGTCTGTATGCGGGGTGGCTCTTTGTTTTTGCTTTCGCCGAGAGCCGAAACAATTTTAACCGCAAAAAACGTCGAAAGTCAATCTACCGTCTGTTTTTCGGGCTCTATGATTCCGCGAGGGGCGGTAGCCTCGCGGTTTACAAGCTCTACCAATAGTAGAATTTGGTAAAAAAGTAAAGCAAAGTTTGCAAAAAACAAGGTCAACCCGGCGTTTTGAGCCAAATTGACCTTGTTTTTATTTATTTTAGATGCTTTTGAGAGTTATCTGTATTTTATCTCTCGGTTGGTGGACTGACGGAAATCTATCTCGGCAGGGGGCGTTTTTGTTGCCCAAATCTCCTCGGTAAGCTCCGAAAGCAGCTCGGGTGTGGGCTCAAGTCCGCGCGAGCGCGCGAGCTTCCTTGTCTCCATCTCTCCCCAGATATCGGTGGGGGTTTCTTCTCCCTCGCGTATGGTTATGAAGGGCTCGGAAAGTATTTTTTCAACGTGCTCGAAGTATTCGAGCTTTACCGCAAGGAGTGCCGATGCTATACGGATTCTGTCTGCCGACTTGAGATTTTCGGGCAATTCGGAATAAATCTTCCAGCCCTTTTCGCTTTCTCCGATTTCGGCGAGCAGGAGAAGGTATTCGGCATATACGCCCAAATCATCGTTTATACCCGGTAGGGCCAGTGCCTTGTCATAGTATTCGACCGCCTTTGCGGTATTTCCGCGCTGTAATTCAAGCACGGCGAGATTGCGGTAAACGATTATCGAGGGGGTGAGGCTTACCGATTCAAGCCAAGCCGCCTCCGCCGCCTCGCATCTTCTTGTGTTGTCCTCATCGCTGTAAGCGTCGGCGGCATATTTTGTGTGGTTCGCGCCGTCATATATTGCGATGCCGTAGTGCATAAGCGAGTACCAGCTTCTGCCGCCCTCGCGCTCGAGCGAGGCACTTATATGAGGCAACCACTTTTCGCTCGTCATAAAGCTTACGGTGTAGTGGCGCGGGTCATTTTCAGGCAGGGTGCCGTTTTCTATGAGGTGGCGCCAGGGGTATTCCTTTTTGCCTATTGCAGATTCGGGGAAGCACATTGATGCGGGAACGTCACCGTCGCCGTCGCGTGCCATTCTTATTGCCTCAACTGCGCCGAAGCCCGACCCCGTGTGAAGAATTTGGTCGGCAGATACGGGGAGCCTTGCAAGCTCTGCAAGCTTTTTATCAAGCGCGAGAATATCATCCGCGCTTATTCTTGAATTTATGATTTCGCCTACGTGTGCTCTTGCGGTAAAGTAATTGTCGCTGTAAGCCAGCTCGGTATCGCAGACCGTGCCGCCGAAGCACTGAGTCCACTCATAAACGGTGTTCGCGGGGAAGATTTTATCGTGTAGCTGTGAGGGGGCAATGCCTGCCTGAAGCTCTGCATAATAGCCCTTACCGGGCTCCGAAAGATACTCCTGCCAATGTCTGCCTCCTGCGTGATTGCCCCAGGTATAAAGCTTTTTACAAAGAAGGGGCGGTGTGGAGCGCTCGTAGAAGAGGGTGCCGTTGTCGTATGATGACGCCTCCCAGGTGCATTCATCTGTGGAGTTTTCCTGAACGAAAAAGTCAAAGGAGCGAGCCGCGCGCGAGGGATATGAAACGTCGCAGGGCATACATTCGAGCTCGTACGGAATTTTGCCGAAGGACATCTCTGTTCCAACGACGCAAACGGCATTTTCACCCGAATTGAACACACGGGTCCTGCCGTTGTCGGTTACGGCGATGTTGGACCACCAATACGTTGTGGTATCGACGGGGAAGGGGTTGACCATTTTTACGTGCACCATAAGATGCGGTGAGCCCTCGGGAAGATGGAAGTCCGCCTGCCAGAAAATGCTTTTCAGGCGCTCGAACTCATAAATTCTGATAAAGGTGTTTCCCTCGCCGTCCGAAAGCTCCGCCGCATAGACGTTGTCACAGGTGGTATAGGTGTGACCGATAGAGCCGATATTCCACTCGATGCCGCCCGAGAGCCATGCGTTTCGGATTGCGAGATTGGCGGGCTGAATTACGGTGTTGGTAAAGAGCAGCTCCTGAGCGCGCTTTTTATCATAGAGCGAATGGAGTCTTCCTCCGTATTCGGGAAGAAACTTTGCGCGCAGATATTCATTTTCGAGAGTCAGGCACTTCAGCTTCGTGGGGCGAAGGGTGCGGTTATAGCGGTCCTGTACGGTGTAGGGCAGAACCTTCATATGAACGCCTGCGCCCTCCTCGTACCTCTTTGGAAACTTTCCTACAATATTGAAGAGCTTTGGTTTCCTTGTACGAAACGCGGGCAACGGATTTTCTCCGCCGAGATCGGCGCAGGGGATTGTCAGATATTCATTGCGAAATTCCATTTTTGGCTCCATATAAATTATAAAGATGGATTTGTTTCAAATAAGCACCTTAATTATATCGGCAAGAGTAAAATATGTCAATAGAGTTTTTAAATTTAAGGGAAAAACTGTTGACATTGGAGAAAAAATAGTATATAATAGCCGTGTACCCTCGGAGGCATAGCTCAGTTGGTTAGAGTACTTGCTTGACATGCAAGGGGTCACTGGTTCGAGTCCAGTTGTCTCCACCAAAAAATAACGGCTTCGTATTGAAGCCGTTATTTTTTTATCCAAGACCGAAGGGCTTGGTATGGCATCAATTCGCTTGCGAATTGTATGGAATTGCGGCTCTGCCGCGCATGGCATCACGCATCAGCGTGTATTGCTTGTTTCCCTTCGGTCTTGATTCAATGCCGCAACAAGTTGCGGATTCCATCCACGTCTGCGGCGTGATTATTATCCTGCGTTTTAGGTTATTTAATATCAAAAATTTCCTCGTAGGTTGCGCAGAGAATTTCTTTTAACAGAATTATTTCATCCGGATATAGATGTCTTTGCCCTACCTCGATTTTAGCGACGGCGCTTCTTGTTACGTCACATCCGTTGGTCTGCAGCTTTGCCGCAACCTGCTCCTGTGTCAGCTTGGCTCTTTCGCGGAGCCGACGGATATTTTTGCCTATTTTCTTTTCTATCACAATATTCATTTCTATTCACCTCGCACCTATTTGAGAACAAAACTCTTGACATTATTATAAGTGCGTGTTAGAATTATATTGCACTTATACAGGTGCAAACGTGATTTTAAGAGGTGACGCATTTCGGCTTATCAAAATAAATGATAGCAAATAGGTTTTTGTACTTGCCTTTTTCTTTGAACAGATGTATAATAAAGACAGATTGAACTAAAAAACAAATTGCGAAGGAGAAAGAAATGGCACAAAAGAAGAATTACTACTGTCGAGCTACAATTATTAAGGACGGCGTTCGCAAATCCGGGGCGTTTGCGGATTTGATTTATTCGGACGGAGAGCTTAATCCGCCGAAGGGTTTGTTTAAGAGATTCGGCTCGAATCCCGACAATGATATTTACCATTTGCCTGACTCGGTTGCCGGTTATCCGATTATCGGCTTTGAGGATCAGTTTGCAAAGGTAATTGGCGGCAGATGCTATATGGGCAGCAACATAATGTTCATTCCCTTCAACTTCTTGAGCGTTACGGGTAGCAGTCAGTATGCAAGCGCATATATGCCCGACATAGTTGCGCAGGGCAGGTGGCGTGTCGATTTTTACAAAAAGACGGTGTTAAGCAACGGACTGCCCAGGGTGGTCAGATTTGACATTAAGGGTGGTCATTGGACTATCAGCAACGACGAGGACGGAGCGATAGATCTTTCTGATTTTACGCTTACCGACAGCAAGGCGAGAGAGTGCATACTTCGCTTTGCTGGACAGGGCTATAACATCAACCGTTTTCATTGGAACAAGGAAACCGTTGCCGCGCTCGAGGGCTGGCGTCCGTGTCTTGTAAGGGACGATTACGTAGGACCGTTTTCAATCGAGTATGAGGACACACATATCGCGTACTAATCAATGCCCAAGGTGCTGAATTTGCACCTTGGGCTTTTGCTTTTCATTTATCTATAAAATATTTAAAATGTATATTGACAAAACGGATTTGCAATGCTAAAATATTCGCATAATATATTATTTTTTGCGCATGGTGTACTATTGTTTTTGATTTGGTACTCCGTTTTTCTTTTTTAAAGGACATTACAAGGGGAGGAATTTGAAAATGAAAAGCATTGCAAGACGCGTATTGGCGGTTTTGCTGATAGTCATGGTCCTTGTTTCCGCGCTGTACGTAAACAGCTCTGCGGCGGTTTCACAGCCTGCGGCAAACTGGGGAACAAGACACGAGGTGTGCGACACCTTCAGCGGCTCGGATGCCGCGGCATATTATAGTGGGGGATATGATTACGACACGCTCTCGGCGCTTTCGTCATCTGCACTGCTCACAAAGCTGAGGACACTTATGACGAGCACGCACGATAACGAGTCGTCATACGATAACTGCCGCGATTACGCGCCCTATACGGATACGCAGGGCGGCACGAGCGGAAGCATTGTTATGATTTATACCTCGTACGAGGGTACATACGGTGAATATAATAGTGGAAATGGCTGGAACAGAGAGCACGTTTGGCCGAAAAGCCTTGGCGGATTTGACGAGGGTGAGGCGGCATACTCTGACCTTCACCACATTCGTCCGTCGGAGGCCAAAACCAACAGCACAAGAAACAACAGAATTTACGGAAACGTTGACACAAAAACCGAGGTTTACGGAAATCTCAGTAGCGAGCTCGGCGGTTATTACGGCAGCGGAACCAATCTTTACGAGCCCCTTGACAACGTAAAGGGTGACGTTGCGAGAATTTGTCTTTATATGTACGTAAGATACGGTGGGGATAGCAGCTATACCTGCTCGGATCTTTTTGATAGCACGAACGGCGTATTTGAGAGCCTTGAAACGCTTCTTCAGTGGTGTGAGCTCGACCCGGTTGATACCTGGGAAATGGGCAGAAACGACGTTGTAGAGGATGTGCAGGGCAACCGCAATATTTTCATAGATTATCCCGAGTATGCGTGGCTTCTCTTTGATCAGGAGGTGCCGAATGATATGACGACACCGTCGGGCGAGGCTATGGGCATAGCAACCGATAGCGAAAGCGGCTCGGGGAGCACCTCGGGCGGTGATTCCGGTGACACGGGTGCGGGGGATAGCACGAATGATGCCGTGACTTCCGCTGAGATAGTATTCGAGTTTGGCGAAAACGGCGCGGCAGGACATAAGGACGGCTCGGACGCGGGAACATCTGCCACGTTTACTGAGGGTGACTACACTCTTACCTTAACCGATATGTCGAAGGTATTTAAAAATGCTTACGATGAAACGGGTAAATCAGCGTTGAAGCTTGGAACGTCAAGCGTTGTGGGAACCTTCACGTTTACCGTTCCCGATGAGGTGAGCTCGGTAATAATCAAGGTTGCGCAGTACAAGGCAAAAACCACGACGGTAAGCGTTAACGGCACGACGTACTCTATAACGACTTCGTCGGACAGCGGTGAATATACCGATATTGAAATTGATACGACGACTACAAAAACAATTACCTTTGCAACGGTGGCGAGCAACTACAGAGCGATGGTGGACTCTATCACCTACGTTATCGCGGCCTCGTCGGAAGGTGACTCGGGCGAAGGTGCCGAAGGAGAAACTCCCGAGACCCCTGTAGATCCGGAGCCTGAAAACCCCGAGGATCCGGAGGCCTCCGAAACCCCGAGCAATCACGTGGTGTTCGAATTCGGCGATAACGGAGAGGGAGGAACTCATAAGGACAGCACGTCAGCCCTTGATGCAAGCGATACGTTTACCTCTGTATGCGGCGGTTATACGTTTGCGTTTGATGCTGCTCCAACGAAGGTTTACACCTCTCACGATAAAACGGGAATTTCGGCGCTGAAGCTTGGAACGGGCTCCGCTATAGGAAGCTTTTCATTTACCGTTCCCGACAACGTAACCTCGGTAATAATTAAGGTTGCGCAGTATAAGGCGAACGCCACCACCGTTGACATAAACGGCGAGCAGTACGTAATTGAAACTCTCTCCGACAACGGAGAATATACCGCTATAACGGTTGACACCGCGACGGTCAAAACCGTAACGGTTGCAACGGTGGCGAGTACGTACAGAGCAATGATAGACTCCGTCACCTACGTTCTTGCGGCGGACTGCGAAAACGGCATCCACGTCGAAAACGAGTATGGCTATTGCTTCGAATGTGAGGCGGGAATAAAATCCGTGGGACTTGTTTTGAGCACCGACCTTTCCTTCAGATACGGAGTAATGGTGGCTGATACGCTTCTTACCAAGGGTGCGCTTACTATGAAGTTCACGTTTGACGGCGTTGAGACGGTTATAACCGAGTATAACGTTGTTAACGGATATTATACCTTTGTGTTTGACGGAATAGCTCCTAACCAGATGACCGAGATGCTTTCTGCGGATTTCTATCTTGGCGAAGAGCTTATATGCAGTATGGCAAATTACAGCGTTGAGCAGAATTGCAAGGATCTTATGGCACAGTATCCCACAGACACTGCACTTATTCAGCTTCTTAACGACGTTCTGATTTACGGTAGGTATTCTCAGGAATTTACGGGAACCAACCTTGAGAGCGTTGCGGGAACGGATATGACGCTCACTCCGTTTGACACCGCGCCTACGGCGAGTGATGCAATGAGTATTGAGGGCAATACCGATGCGACCCTTCACATTTCGGCTATCGGAGTTCACTTTGACAGTATGAATTCCATATACGTCAAGGCATATATTCCCGACTTGTCAAGCTTTGGAAAAATCGTATTCGACAGCACCGAGTATACGACTGAAAGCGAAGGGGTTTTCAGCCTTGGCGGTGGATATTATCAATTCTATTTCGAGCCTATGGATGCAACCGATTTTGACACGGTACACACCATACAGCTCGTAGGAGCCGATTCTACGGTTTATACGACGATAAGCTATAGCATTAACGCGTATGCATATCACATGTACAGTAAGGGTGAGGCGGCAGATGCGGCAATGTACAATCTTGCGCTCGCTCTCTACCGCTACGGCAAGTCCGCAGAGGACTACGTGTTGAAAAAGTCTGCTTGATCTGAACGGAGAGGGAAATGAAGAAAAGATACGAAAAGCTTTCGGTTGACGTCAGATTTATAGACGCAGAGGATATTATTTCAACGAGCCCGACGGACAACGGCATGGGCGGCTTCGACGGCAATGACCAGGAGCTGTTTCCAACGACTAACGGCTTAATAGAGCTATAAAAGGCTTTGCGCCCGTGCGAAATGCACGGGCGCTTAATTTTTATTTTAAAGTGAGGATTTTAATATTGAAATGTTCCTTGGTTTATGCTATACTATATAACATAGCAAAACAGTAAAACAACTGCTTTTTAGGAGACGGAGATGTCAAATCAGGTTTTCATCAGCTACAGACGTGATGGCGGCGAGGTTATGGCGCAGCTCATATACGACAGACTCGTTAGCAAGGGCTATAACGTATTTTACGACATTGAATCGCTGAAATCGGGACCGTTTAACACTAAAATATACCAGAAAATAGAGGAAAGCGTGGATTTCGTTCTTATCCTTCCTGCGCACGCGCTTGACAGATGCGTGTACGACGAGGACTGGGTCAGAAACGAGATTCGTCACGCCATACAGAAGGGCAAGAACATAGTGCCGCTTATTATGCGCGGATTTGTTTTTCCGAGCAATCTGCCGAGTGATATAGCAAACGTAAGGAATTACAACGGCGTATCGTTTGAGAATATGGAATACCTTGATGCGAAGATTGACAGACTTGCATCAATGCTTGCCTCTGTTCCCGGATCAATTACCAATACGCCGCGTCCGTCAACTCAGCAGCAACAGAAGCGTGGCGTTACAATATCCTACCTTCGCACGATTCCTACGGCAGACAAGGGAAATCTCTGGCCGAAGACGGAATATACCGACGTAATTAACAGAAACGAAGCGGAGGCGGTGTGCTTCCACCTTGGTGTCAAGGGGATTTCGACGAGCGCAACGTCTGTAAACTCGGGCTTGCGTATATATAATTCAAGCAACGAAACGGTTTTGGATAAAACCATGAAGATTGCGTGGCAGAGCAATTACGACAGGCTTTCGAGAAGCTGGAATCTGAAGAAGAGCGACGGTACGTTTGCCGCTGCGCCCGGAAGATACAGGGCGGAGCTGTGGGTCGACGATTCGGAAACGGTAACCTGCAATTTTGAAATCACGTCCGGCACGACTGCGAAATCACAGCAGTCGCAGGGCGTAAGCGTAAGCAGGATTCGTATGATTGGCGCGCGCGACGATTCGACCAGCTGGCCGGTGGGATATTATACCGACGTTATAAACAATCTGGAGTTTCCCGTCGTCTATTTCCAGATTGACGTTAAAGGCGTGCCGAAGGGAGACTCGTCAATAAACAGTGTTTTGCAAATATATAATTCGTACAATACGAAAATTTTTGATAGCGCAAGGCAGATTGCGTGGCAAGACAATTATGACAGACTTTCGCGCGGATGGCGTATATGCGGAAACGGCATAAATCCCGTTGCCGTCGGAAAATACCGAGCGGTTATGACAGTAAACGGCTCGGCGCCCATAAGCAAGGATTTTACAATTATTTCTAACAGAAGTCTGCTCGGTCAGCACACCGTTTCTATACCTTACGTAAAGAGTATTGTCACTCCCGACAAGGATAATCTTTGGCCGCAGGGCAACTATTCCTCGGTTATTGATATGAACGTTGCGAATGCCATGTGCTTCCACGTCGGCGTTAACGGGGTGCCGACGGGCAAAGCCTCGGTAACTTTGGGCATAATGATATTCAATTCGTCGGGCGAGCGCGTTTTTTACAATCAAACTATAATAGCGTGGAAAAACAATTATGACCGTATTTCAAAGAGCTGGTCGCTCAAAAACGCCGACGGCAGCTTTGCGGTTTCGCCCGGAAGATACAGGGCGGAGATATGGGTTGATGACTCGCGGACGGCTGAATATCATTTCGAGCTGACCGGCGGATATTCCAAGGGCTATTCCAACTGGTGATTCAAAAGCATCGGGCTGATGTAATATTTTAATTTTTAAAGAGGCTATAATGTTAGCAATTTCAATCATCATTGATATACTTTTTCTGTCCGTATTTGCTCTTATAGTATTCTTCTTCACCAAATTCGGACTTGACAGGGCGCTTCTGCGAATAGGCAGAAAATGGCTTTCTCTTGCCTGTGCTCTTATAATCGGTCCGTCGATCACCAATCTTCTTGAGAGGTGGTTTCTTACCGACGGAATAACAAGCGCCGTTCACAAATCGCTTGTTACGGTTATCGATCACAATGCAAACGGCTATAACCTCAAGGAGCTTTTTGAACAGCTGCCGCAGGGGTTTGTAAAGTTTCTCGACGGTCTTGGCGCAAGCCTTTCGGCGCTTGAGGCTGAATTCGGCTCGTATACCGAGGCAGGCGACGAGATAATTTTCGCAATGGCCGAAAGAATAGCTACACCGTGTGTAAATCTTATATCGAGCATCATAGGTATGGTTCTCGGTTTCGTTATTCCGTGGCTGTTTATGAAATGGCTTACATACGAGATTGAAAAGGATGAGATACCGTTTTTCCGTGTGCTCGACCGCATAGGCGGATTCTTGGTAGGCGCGGCGGCAGGCTATACGGTGCTTCTCGGAGTTTGCCTGCTTGTCAGAACGATATTCCAAATTGCAGTTGCAATTGATGCAAGCGTGACCGTAATGGATATATATTACAATTCGTTTATTTTCCGATTCATCGGAGAATTTGACACGATAGGTATGATTAAAAGACTCATACAGGCGATATCCGATATGCTATAAACAGAAAAAGAGCCGACAAAGTCGGCTCTTTTTTTATAGGTTGAAAAATCTTTTATCAAAGGCTTCAATTGCGCCTTCGGCAAGGATTATCTTCTCTGTACGGGCATCGCACGATGCGAGCGCGTCTGCGTGCCGCTCTGTAAGGGTGTCGCGTCGGGGGAAGTATTCGCTAAGAAGGAATCTTGCGTATTTTACGTAGCGGAATCTGCCGACTGCGCGGAAATCGGAGCTCGGGAAGCGCTCAACAGCAACAGAGCGCTCGTCCTTGATGGCGCTTTTTATTTCGTCAAAGTCTGCGGCGAATATTATTGAAAAGTTAACGTCGAAGAGCCCTTCGGCATTTTTCCTCGCCTTATGTGCATCAGATGCACCAACAACGGGAATCTTTAAGCCTTCTGCGCGCATATCCGCCCAGAGCGCACCCTGAAGATTGCTTCCGTGGCCTGTTCTGTCACACGCGGCGATGACCTCGAGCGCATCGTAACAGCCGTTCTTCCACAGATACCTTACGTCCTCGGTTTGCATATGGTATTCGCCGTAAACGTCCCAGAAGGGATGAGCCATAATGGCAATTCCGTTTGCGCGGCGGATTTCGTTTGCTATGAATATACGGTATGCGATTCCGCGAGGGTCGGAGAGGGGCTCGTCTTTGAGATTTGCGAGAATTTTCTCAATCTCACGCTCAACGTAGGCGTCATCGGTTTCTATTATGTCGTTTATGCTATGCTCGCCGTCAAAATTTACGACGTGAAAATAGCCCATATCCTTGTTGTGAACCTCTTCGCCGCGGAGCACACAGAACATATCGGTAAGTGCGCCGATTTGCGCTTTCGCTTCAAGCGAGGGGGCGTATTTGTGGTGGTCGGTTATTGCGATAAAGTCGAAGCCTGCGCGGCGATAATTGCACGCCACTTCAAACGGAGTGCCTTCTCCGTCGGAGCGGTTGGTGTGTAAATGCGTGTCGCCCTTATATGCGCGGAGCGCCGAAAGATCCTCGGCAAGCGAATAAAGATACGTATTAAAAACAATCTTCTCGCCGACCTTTATTTTGAAGGTATACTGCTGCTCGCCTTCAAAGTCATAATCGATAAAGTAGGCACCCGTGTCGCTTTTTTGGGCTGAAACGTAGGGATATCTGTCCTCTTCGTCTATGCGGTAGCGCTCGGTGTGGGGGATTTTGTATATTTCCATCGGCTGTATTTTGATTTCAAGAATCTCGCCCTCTGTGCATTCGGCAATAACGTTAATTCTCGATTGGCGGTCGCCTCTTACCACCTTTGGGTAGACTTCTTTGATTGATACGCTCATTTTTACACCTCGCAGTATGGGATACATACAGTATAGCATTGCTTCGTTTGAAAGTCAATTGGTTTGCTTTGTTTTGCCGGGTGCTTTTTGTGTGCTGCGGAGTTATGACGGCATAGTTGTCCCATTGTAAACTTTCTGTTAGGGGGTTGTATTTTTGAAAATTGTGTAGTATAATGCTTAACATGGGAAACAAAAAGACAAAAAAGCAACAAAACAAAAACACGTTAGGCAAGCGTAAGCTTTATTTCCGAGCCCTTAAGCAAATTATGAAGGTCAAGTACAAGGAGCCCACCTTCAGATATCTCGGAGATGAGATTACAAACGGCGGCCTGATACTCAGCAATCACGAGGGCACGGATGCTCCGATGTCGCTTGAAATATATCTCAAAAAACCCATTCGTATGTGGGGCGCGAGCGAAATGAACTCCGGTCTTGTTTCGCTTTACAAATATCAGACGAGGGTATATTACCACGAAAAGAAGCATTGGAATATCCACCTGGCAAGACTTTTCTGTATCATTGCAAGCCCGCTCACGCATCTGTTTTACAGTGGACTGAATCTTATATCTACCTACCGCGACATAAATATAGTAAAAACCATTCGCGAGAGCGTAGAGGCAATAAAGGCGGGGGAAAATATAGTAATATTCCCCGAGGATTCGACGAAGGGATATCTTGCGGAGCTTGAGGGATTCCACGAGGGATTTCTTTTGCTTGCAGACGTTTGCAAGCAACGCGGAATAGATCTCCCGATTTTCGTGAGCTACTATCGTAAAAGCGACAACACATACATAATTGATAAGCCCGTGCTCTATTCCCAGCTTTCGAGCGCAGATGCAACCCGCGCTGATATTGCAAGGGTACTTTGCGCAAGATGCAATGAGCTTGGCAAAATGCAGTTTGACGAAAACGGAAACGTAATTTCCGAGGTCAAAGAGGAGCATCACGCGGCGGTGGGATAAAAATAACGCAGAAAGCAATTGCTTTCTGCGTTATTTTTTGAGCGCGATTCCGGAGATGCAAGCATCTCCATCTCGCTACGCTCAAAGCCCCGAAGCGACCAAAAAAGAGAAGCACCACAAGGGTGCTTCTCTTTTTTGGAGCGGATTACGGGGCTCGAACCCGCCACCTCGACCTTGGCAAGGTCGCGCTCTACCAAATGAGCTAAATCCGCAGGTGGTAAAAGTTGATAAGAAATGGCGACTCGGATGGGGCTCGATTCGCGCCGCGAACTGCGCGGCTTGGTCGCCGGCGGCTCTGACAGTTATCAACTGTCATTCAGCACTGCCTCTGTTCGAGCGATTGCCGAAATAAGAAATGGCGACTCGGATGGGGCTCGAACCCACGACCTCTAGCGTGACAGGCTAGCGCTCTAACCAACTGAGCTACCAAGCCAGATTTCTTATTTTGGAAATATGCAGAGCATATTTGCGAGAGGTTCGAGCCCCGTTTGAGCGAGACTCCAACTTCGTGCTCATATTTTTCTTGGTGGAAAGTACAGGGCTCGAACCTGTGACCCTCTGCTTGTAAGGCAGATGCTCTCCCAACTGAGCTAACCTTCCGTTGCGCTTTAATATTATAACAAAGCTTTTTTGTTTTGTCAAGAGTTTTTTGAATATTTTTCTTCACTATACAACAATATAGAATATTGCAAAGCAAAGTTTACAACCAACACTTAAAATATGCTTGACAGTGACGCAAAATGCCGCGATTCTACTATTAGTAGAGCTCAAAAATGTTTGTTCTACCGAGTGATTTTGGAGTAGAGAGGCGAGGCGCGAAGGAGTAGATTGACTTTGTTCTGTGTCGGTATTATAATCGAATCGCAAGCAAAAAACATGGTGGAGGAACTTATAGATGAGCAAGGATGTTCGCAAATATTCAACGCTTGAGGAGACTATTCATTCTCTGACACACGGTGCCGGGGCGTTGCTCGGCGTGGTCGGTTTAATTTTACTTATTATGAAAACAAGAGAGCAGGGGACTGTGAATTTGGTTGGCTCAATACTGTTCGGTGCGTCGCTCATACTTCTTTACTCTGCGTCGTGCATATATCATGGCACCTGTGCCTATTTAGGCGCCGACTCCGATAACATAGTCAAGGTTATGACTGAAAAGCTTGACCACTGCGCGATATTTATACTTATCACAGGAACGTATATTCCTGCGTGCTGGACGGCACTTGGCGGCTGGGTAGGCTGGACGGTTTTTGGTGTTGTTGCGACGTGCGGCATTGTTGGAATTACTTTGAATTGCATAAGCGTTGAGAGGTTTTCCAAAATTAGTCTTGCCCTTTACGTTATAGCGGGATGGATGATAGCTCTTGCTTCGGTTCCGTATGCAAAGGCTATAGGGCTTGAGGGCTTTGCGTATCTGCTCGCGGGTGGCGTGTCATACACGGTTGGCATAGCCTTCTATAAAGCAAAGAGCATACCCTATATGCACGTTATGTGGCACGTATTCGTGCTTCTTGGAAGCATTATGCATTATATAATGATTTATTCGTATTGCTATTGATATACAATATCAAAGCCCCGAAGCGACCAAAAAAGAGAAGCACCACAAGGGTGCTATACAATCCGCAACCTGTTGCGGTATGGAATCGCTTGCGTAGCAAGCGTATGGAAACAATGCGAAGCATTGCATGGAATCGAGCCGCAGAAAATGCACCTACGGTGAATCCATACACGCAGAAGCGTTATTCCATGCCAAGCCTGCGGCTTGGATAAATTGGAGCGTGATTCCAGAGATGCAAGCATCTCGTCAAATATGCAAAGCATATTTGCGGAGGCTGATTCGCTGCGCTCAAAGCCCCGAAGCGACCAAAAAAGAGAAGCACCACAAGGGTGCTTCTCTTTTTTGGAGCGGATTACGGGGCTCGAACCCGCCACCTCGACCTTGGCAAGGTCGCGCTCTACCAAATGAGCTAAATCCGCAAATGGTGCCTCCGATCGGAATCGAACCAAC
>JAFURQ010000006.1 GCA_017471825.1 Clostridia bacterium | reverse complement strand
ATAGGTCGGGGATGTAAGCACAGTAATGTGTTCAGTTGACCGATACTAATTGACCGAGGGCTTGAACTGCTCTTTTGCAGTACAGGCAAAACGCAAGAGCTTCGTGAGTATACTAATTCGGTTTTCTATGGGTATTTGATTGCAAACAAGGCACTTCGTGCCTTTCTATATACGGAGTCCTGCATTTGTGGGGCTTTTTTCTTTGCTTTTTGAACAAAACATCAATTAGTGCCACCCCGTGTAACATTTTTTGGGAGAAAAATGATGACAAATGAACAGATTGGAATGATTTTAAGTCTTTGCGGTATGGTTTTGACCGTTATTTCATTTCAAGCAAAAAATAAAATTCCGCTTTTAATACTTCAAACAATCGGCTCCACACTATATATGATTTCATACGTGTTTTCCGGTGGAGGAATAGCCGTTGTTTTAAATGCTATTATGCTTGTGCGAAATTTTCTGTTTATGTATTTGTTTGACAGGAAAGGGAAAACTGTATATGTAAGCTGCGGCGCGCTGTGCGCGGCTTACGTTATTGCGTATATAATTTATACGCTGATAGCGAAAGAAACGCTTGCAACGAATCTTTGGAATTTATTACCCGTTGCCGCCGCATTTTTCGGCACGGTATCATTTGCTAACACGAACGTAAACCGACTCAGAATTTGGAAATACGGTGACTCGGTTTGCTGGCTGACGTTCAATCTGCATATCGGACTTGGAGCGCTTGGCGGAATACTTGGAGAAATATTAAATCTTATATCTTTAACTGTTGGAATTATAAGATTCCGCGAAAAGAAAAACGCTACGGAATAGACCGTAGCGTTTTTTTAATAACCCAATTTTTCGTTTATGAGAATTACTTCATATTTGGCATTGCGTGGCTTTGACCACAAAACCACAAGCCCACAGCAAATTCTATCGGGGCTGTTACAATCGTAGCATTTGTCCGCATTGATGGCGCAGGGCGTTTTCTTATTAAGTCGCTTTGCATTCAGTGGTGCCGCAATATTTCTCGCTCTGTGCAGGGCAGAGTCGTAATCGGGAGCAAGCTTGTTCGCACCAATGACAAAATAAACCTTCTCGTGACCGTAAAGAGTAGCGGCAACCCTGTTACAGGTTCCGTCAATGTTTATTATTTCGCCTGTTTCGGCGATACCGTTGACTGAGGAAATATATATTTGAGCCGCATTTGCCTCGGAAATCACCTCATCACGAGCTTTTCCCTCGTACGATTTCATATGCCATATAACGTTATTATGTAGCCTAAGCTTATCGTAAAGTCCCATTTCCTCGACTGTCATCGAGCCGCCTATTCCAACGGTTTTTCCGTCGATTTCGCTGTCCATATATGTCACAGCATCAGTTGCGGTTTGGAAGCAGGAAACCTCAAAGCCCTTTGCTTCAAGCGCTGCTTTAACCTTGTCGAAATTCATATTTTACTCCTTATCAAGATAGGATTTATCTATTTGTGCGCTTTTTGCCGTCCTGATAACACTCTCGATGCCTTTTTTGCAGGTTGATTTCTGCGTATATCCCTGCGAGTGCAAAATGCAGTTGCCGTTTGTGGCAAGCAATCTCCAGCGGAATTGTCCGCCCCTATCTATGTAAATTTCCCACTTGGGAAACGGTTGAGGAGTAAAGCTTTTCAGTGTTTTGTCCTCAATGCTTGCGCGCTCTGCGTTGGCAATGACGCTTTTGATTCCTGTAATTGCCGCTTGGGAGGATGAATATATCTGGGAGGTTGCAACGATAACTCTGTTTGCCGCATATAGATTGAACACAAATCTGCCGTCCTTTGACTTTTTAATATCGAAGGCGCCGCCGAAGCCGTTAACCTTGACGCGTCGGGAGGCTCTGTCGGTAGCGATTGCGGTCGCTTCAGCGCTGAAAATTTCCTGAGATTCCTCGACAGCAGGGGTGGGAACAGATTCGACCTGAATTTCTGCCTCGCTTTTTGTTGCGCTTTTTACAACGGAAGAGGGTTTTGATTTATCCTTTTTCTTTTTGCCGAACAGTTTAGAGAAAAATCCCATAGTATAACCTCCTTAGAAGAATATTTTCACTAAAGATATTATACTATACTTGACGAAATTTGTAAATAAGCAAATAAACAGAAATTTATATAAATTTTTACCAAAAATTCTGATCAACAGCATTTTTCGTTATTTCTCTCCTTGCATTTTTTCAGAAAATCAAGAGCATCCTTTATGCCGCCAACCTCGTCAATCAATCCGCACTCAACCGCCTCGTAGCCGTTGAGAATAGAGCCGATATCGTTCACAAGTATATCCGTTCTGGACATGATTTTTCTCATATATTCGTCGGAAATATTCGAGTGCTCCACAACGAATTTAATTATCCTGTCCTGCATCTTGTCGAGATAGTCAAACGCCTGCGGCACGCCAAGCACCACGCCGGTTGTCCTCACGGGATGAATAGTCATAGTCGCGCTCGGAACAATAAAAGAGCGCTTCGCGCTCACTGCCAGAGGAACGCCTATTGAATGTCCGCCGCCAAGAACTATACTTGCCGTTGGCTTGCTCATGCTTGCAATAAGCTCCGCCATGGCTAGTCCTGCCTCCACGTCACCGCCAAGGGTATTTATCAATATGAGCACTCCGTCAATCTTTTCGTCCTCCTCAAGCGCTACCAGAAGGGGAAGTATATGATCGTATTTGGTTGCCTTTTGATTTTGATCAAGGGCAAAATGCCCCTCAATTTGCCCGATTACCGTTAGGCAGTAGAAGGTGCCGCCGCTCGTATCGAGCTCGACCTGTCCGTCGGTGGATTGAAGGTCAGCATCGCTCTTTTTTGTATCGCATTCCGCCATATGTTGCTCCTTTGCTCGTAAAAAACAAATTTTTATTATTTTTCGTATTAATATTTTGATTTATACATTGATTTTTTTAGAGAGTTGTGATAAAATACTATGTGGTATGTTAAAAAATAATCAATATAAGGAGTTTTCAAAATGAAAGAAGTTTTGGTTGAAACATCCGCAAGACACATTCACCTCTCTGCCGAAGCGGTAGAAGTTCTCTTTGGCAAGGGCTATCAGCTCACCAATAAGAAGGACCTCAGCCAGCCCGGTCAGTTCGCTTGCGCAGAAAAGCTTGTTATCGTAGGCCCCAAGGGTACCCTTAAGGCATCCATTCTCGGTCCTACCCGTAATGCAAGCCAGGTTGAGATTTCTCTCACCGACGCACGTTCTATCGGTGTTGTAGCTCCCATTCGCGAGAGCGGTGACATCGCAGGCTCCGGTGCTTGTAAGCTCGTTAATCCCGAAAACGGTGCAGAGCTTGAGCTCACCGAGGGCGTAATCGCTGCAAAGCGCCACATTCACCTCACTCCCGAGGCGGCAGCTGAAATGGGCGTTCAGGACAAGCAGATCGTTTCTGTTGAAATCACCTCCGAGCGTACAACCGTATTTGGTGACGTTGTTGTGAGAGTAAGTGAAAAGTTTGCTCCCGCAATGCACATTGATACCGACGAAGCTAATGCATCCTGCGCATTCGGCAACGTTATGGGTAAAGTAATTGTATAATTTTAAAAGGAGATAAAACAATGAGCAATGTAAGTGAAATGCCTTACGCACAGAGCCTTGAGGTTCAGCATATGTGTAAGGTAACCAAGGGTTGCGATCATGGCCCCGCTCCCATTCCCGAAGAGGGCAAATGTATTCAGGCAAAACAGATCACCGACATTTCTGCATATACTCACGGTGTTGGTTGGTGTGCTCCCCAGCAGGGAGCTTGTAAGCTTTCTCTTAACGTAAAGAACGGTATAATCGAGGAAGCTCTCGTTGAGACCATCGGTTGCTCCGGTATGACTCACTCCGCGGCAATGGCTGCAGAAATTCTTCCCGGTAAAACTCTTCTTGAGGCACTTAACACAGACCTTGTTTGCGATGCTATCAATACCGCTATGCGTGAGCTT
>JAFURQ010000005.1 GCA_017471825.1 Clostridia bacterium | reverse complement strand
TACGGTAAGAGCAAATTCCGAAGAGATTCTGGATAAGATCGGCGCGGCACTTGAAAAACGAAACTATATCGCACCGGGAAATTAAATGCAAAATGAGTATTTTTAATCTATTTTCACGCAAAGACATCAATGAAGGTGTTGAACAATACCGTAAGGAAGACAACGCTGTACTGCTTGATGTCAGGACCGATGAGGAGTTTTCCGAGGGACACATCGAAGGAAGTCTTAACCTGCCTATCGGCGAGATAGACAGAGCTACAACATTGATCCCAGATAAGTCCGTTCCAATCTACGTATATTGCCGCAGCGGAAACAGAAGCGCAAGAGCAGCCGCATACCTAAAGGGAAACGGCTATGCAAGTGTGTACGACATTGGCGGAATCCTTTCGTACAAGGGTAAGAATGTCAAATAGCAAATTACAAGAATCGCAATTTATGATAAGGAGTGAAAAACATGAAAATTGCAGTTACTCACGAAAATGGACAGATATTTCAACACTTCGGACATACGGAGCAGTTTAAGGTATACACCGTAGAGAACGGAAAAATCACCGACACCACCGTTGTTAATACCAATGGACAGGGACACGGTGCCTTAGCCGGTCTTTTGAAAACAATCGGAGCGGATGCTATTATCTGCGGTGGCATCGGTGGCGGAGCTCAAATGGCTCTTGCAGAAGCGGGTATCAAGCTCTTTGGTGGTGTCAGCGGATCTTGCGATGCGGCTGTTGAAGCACTGCTCGCAGGTAAGCTTGGATACGATCCGAATGTTAAGTGCGATCATCACGATCACGAGCACGGCGGAGAAGGGCACACCTGTGGAAACCACGGATGCGGCAGTCATAAGTGTCACTGATCGGAGCGCTTTATATCTAAGAGAAAAATGCAAAAAAAATAAAACAGGGCTAAGTCTGATGCCTTCAAGCATTGGCTTAGCCCATATTTTACAAAGTTTTTTTAGGAAAGTCAAATATTACGAGTGGAGGATGCGGACGATATATGCCCTCGTTCCGTTACGGATCGAGGGCGTTTTTTGCAAAAGTAACAGCGTAACCCGGCAAAGTAACACTCCAAAGGGTAGATTTTTAGCCAAAAATATGATAAAATATGTTCAGAAAGAACGGAGGTGTTTCTATGGAGTTTTCAGAAAGATTAAAAGAACTGCGTAGAGAAAAAGGTATCTCGCAAGCAAAGCTCGCAGCCGATATACATATCTCAAGATCTGCCGTGGCAAAATGGGAGAACGGCTTGGGATTGCCAAATGACGAATCACTCAAACTGTTAGCTGACTATTTCGGCATCACAACCGACGAGCTGATCCCGAACAAGAGCAACGAAGAAATCCTTGTGTCGAAGAATAAAACCATTGACCAACAGAAAAAGGTCATTATCGGGTTTGCGGCAGGTTGCGCTATCGGTCTGTTTATATTGGGGTTCATCTTCATTGAACCGTTGCGAGAGAGCTTGGTTCAGTTAGGCTTAGGTATAATTTGCGTGATGCTCGGTATCTTCAATATGTGCGGAAATAT
>JAFURQ010000004.1 GCA_017471825.1 Clostridia bacterium | reverse complement strand
TTTCCTTTCGTATGTAAATGTAATGTGCTGTTAAAATAAGCACCGCAAGTTTATCGACATAAGGAGATAAACTTGCCTCTTGACGCAGTCAAGTACACATTCTACCGAAACGAAAATTTGCTCTGACGAGCTCTTCAAAATAGTTTTTCATGGTCAATACCTCTTACCCACTTGCTTGGTAGGTGAGAGTATTATACCACCATTCACCTACCTTGTCAATAGGTAAATAGAAAAAATTTCAAAAAATTGGGTGCCGCGTGATGCGACACCCTTTTTTTGTTATCTGATACCGTATTTTTCAATGATATAGTCCATATCCTTATCGCCTCTACCCGAGAGATTGATCAGCACAGAGCCCTTACCCATCATCTTTGCAAGCTTGATTCCGTAGGCAACGGCGTGAGAGCTTTCAATGGCGGGAATGATACCTTCAAGACGAGAGAGCGTATAGAACGCATCAATGGTTTCGTCGTCGTTTACTACATCATATTTCACTCTGCCGAGGTCGTGCAGGAATGCGTGCTCGGGGCCGCACGAAGGATAGTCAAGACCGCTTGCCACTGAGTAAACGGGAGCAGGCTCGCCGTTCTCATCCTTAAGCATAATGCTGTTGAAGCCGTGCATGATTCCTTCCTCGCCGTAGGTCAGGCTTGCGGCGTGGTCGCCCATCTTGATGCCTCTGCCGAGAGGCTCGACACCGTAAATGTCTACGGGATCGTTGAGAAATCCCGAGAACAGACCCATCGCATTAGAGCCGCCTCCAACGCAGGCGACCACCGCATCGGGAAGCTCGCCCGTCATATCAAGGAATTGTTCTCTTGCCTCGATACCGACCACACTTTGAAAATCACGTACCATCATGGGGAACGGATGGGGGCCTACGACAGAGCCAATGCAGTAGATGGCATCCTTATACTCCTTGCAATATGCCGCAAACGCCGCATCGACTGCTTCCTTGAGGGTTGCAAGTCCGTCCGTGACCTCGATGACTCGTGCACCGAGTATCTTCATTCTTGCTACGTTGGGGGCTTGCTTTTTGATATCGACAGAGCCCATATAAATATCGCATTCAAGTCCGAAGTATGCAGCGGCGGTTGCAAGCGCAACACCGTGCTGACCTGCGCCCGTTTCGGCTATGACCTTCTTTTTGCCCATATACTTGGCAAGGAGAGCCTCGCCCATGCAGTGATTGAGCTTGTGCGCACCCGTATGGTTCAGATCCTCGCGCTTGACATAGAGCTGAACGCCCGTGCCGATGCTATTTGAAAGCCTTTCAAGGTAGGAGATCGGAGTCGGTCTGCCTTGGAATTCTTTG
Organism: Clostridia bacterium; assembly: GCA_017471825.1. Taxonomy (GTDB): domain Bacteria; phylum Bacillota; class Clostridia; order Oscillospirales; family CAG-272; genus UBA1740. Next base: position 18,718 of record JAFURQ010000004.1, on the reverse strand, counting down.
CGTATCTTGCGAAGCTCCGCGATAAACTTGGAGGATTTGCAGATGGTCTGATAGGCTTCTGCTATCTCATTCATAGCAACCTGAAGCTCGGGCGGAATATACGAGCCGCCATATTTTCCGAAAAAGCCGTTCTGATCGGGATAGTTCTTGAAGTAGGTATCGAATTCAACGTTATTGTATTTCATAGTAATTTTCTCCTTAAATAAATTGTTTTTTGGTTTTGTGGTTGACGGTAGATGTGTTACAGAGCATCTCGCCATCGTTTTGATAATATAAACATATTTACCTCCCGTAAAGAGAAAAACTCCCTTGATTTATCCTATCAAGAGAGTTTATGAATATAAAAACGCCCTTGACAGAAATATAGCTTCTGTCAAGGACGAATAAAGCATATTGCTTCGCAAATGCCCACTATCCGCGGTGCCACCTTGATTCACATCCAAATAGGGTGTGCGCTTAGCGAGATACCAACATATCTCCGGCAAATTACGTCTGCCTGCAACGTCGCAGAATACTCGGAACAAAAGTGTTCTTTTGACTGCGCCCTCAGCGGTCCATTTGTAGGACAGTTTCTAACCCGACTCTCAGCACCACGGGCTCTCTGTGTAGTCTTATCTTACGTTATCTCCGCTTCAACGGTTTATGATACCGCATTATAGCACTGCTTACCTACTTTGTCAATAGGTTTTTGAGAATTTTTTCAAGATTTTTTATGAGAAGAACGGCAAGGATTTTTACGTCCTTGCCGCTATGCTTTATTCTGTATCCTGTATTGTTTCCATCGTGAGCCGCGCTCCGAGGCGGAAGGCGTATTCAAAGATGGCTGCTTCGGCGAGGCTTACGTACTCATCCCAACAATCGTGGAATTTTTCGAAGATCTCCTTCTGCTCGTCGGTGAAGGTTTTTTCCAAGTCCTCGTGATGCCTTGCCATGTATCCGAGAAGCTCCTTCATCTCCTTCGAGTTGTTTCTGCTGTCCTCTTGAGGAATGATGTTTCCGTGCCACAGTTCGTTTATCATACTTTTCATAGGTTGCACCTCCTGTTAGCACAACAACATACCACAGAAGTGAGAGGAAGTCCAGCACTTTTCGAAAATAAATCCAACTTTTTTCGTCGGGCGATTTCTTTGCTTACAGCGATGCAAATTTTGCGTGTTGAGTCAATCTCTATTCACTCGGCTGCTTGGCACATGGATTTCTTTGTTTTTTCTGCAAGGCGTTTTCTTTCGTCTACTGCACATCAATTTTTGCGTTTTGAGAGAAGGCGGTTGACTAATCTCTCGAAGTATGGTATACTAACGGCAGAAGAAAAACTCGACACGGGGTGAACTGTTAGATCGCCTGACGGTGCGAGGTTCAAATATTTTCGGCTTGGATTGTCGGTTCAAAAAGTGGGTTGACCACACCTTTGACCATCTACGGACTCGGACTGTGTGGACACAGTGCGAGTAAGAGCACCCGAAAGCATCGTTTTCGGACTAAAAAGCACCAAAAAGTCAACAAAAGTAGTCAAAAAACGATGCTGTATTTGTTCGGGAACTGGAGGCCGCGAGTTCGAGTCCCGCCACTTCGACCAAACAAAAACGGATATGCAGCAAGTGCATATCCGTTTTTATTTGCGTGGTGGGCGAGAACTCGCAGAGTTCGATAATCAAGCCAATTCGTGTCGGGGAGCTTGCTCACCAGCACGAATGGCGTCGATTGCTCCGCAGGCGTTTTGCGCAAGCAAAGATAGCACGTCGTTCCACCGCGAATACGGTGCCGCCTGCAAGGAGTATTCCCGCCACTTGACCCAAGCTTGCTCGCAAGCGGCAAGCGCGAGTATATTCAGTTCTGCTGAAAATACCGCCAAGCATAAACACATTCATTAACAGCGAGCTTTCCGACGACTCAAATTTTTAGGGCTGACCGTTTTGGTCAGCCCTTTTTCATATATTGCCATTACTCAATCGAAAGCTTCATACTCATGCTTTGCGAAACCGAGTCGCCGGCGGCAGTATAGCTGTATGATGCGTGTGCCGCCACAGGCTCTCCATCGCTTGACACGGTAACCGTGTGGTAGTCTACGTACACCTCTGCCGTTACGGTGCCGCCGTCTACTGTGACCGAGCGAATTTCAAGGCTCTTACTGCTGATGTGCGGCAGAGTATATGACGCGCCTGCCTTAAGCTCGTAACGCTCTTCACCGCTATCGTTGTCAAACCAGTAGCCTTCCTTGTCGTATTCGTAATCCCACTTCATTACCAAACACTTTTCAGACATATCCGTCGTCTCCTTTTCACCTGCATTATTTTCGTTAAATTATGTCAATTTTCCAATATAAGCTCTACCCGTGTCGCGGAATACGTATCATAAGCGATTTCTTCACCGAGAGATATAAACGACCTTTCTCTGTAATCAAGAGTGAACGTGCGGTACTCGCCGTCACTATTATTTTTAAAATGAAGCACGTCGTTTGCCAGAGCGCAAATCATACTTCTGCCAACGCTGACAAGCGGAGCACCGTCAAGCTCCTCTGCGGTATATTTAACGCTTCTATGCGCACAGAAGCCCGACGTGTTCGAGCCGCCGATTCCTTTGCTTCCGTATTCAATCCTTACGCCGACGACTCTTTTGTTGTTTTTAACGAGAACCCTGTCCAAAGCTAAAACCTCATCCGCCGAAAGTGGAGTAATAGGACAGCGGTACAAAACGATAGCCCTCTGATACAGGTAATCACCCGTGGCGCGGCAAACGCCCTTGTAGGTGTATTCGGTTTTCGTGCTCCCGACATAGCCGCGCTCATTTTTGTAATAAAGACTGTCGCCCACCAAAGCACATAACGTGTCGTCTTCGAGCTTAATCAAAGCCTTGCCGCCAAGCTCCTCAAGGGAATATTTTTCAACCGTATCAGGCTCGGAATAGCCCCTGCGCCAATCCTTGCCGACGTGTATTTCAATGCCGCAGACCTCATCGTTGTCAGCGACCAAAAATTTCTCAAGTACCTCTACCTCATCACTCGTCAATCGTTTCATAGTTAATTCCTCACTTCTCTGATTTTAAATCTGCAAGGTCGCATAGCATCAGATAAGCCAAACGAATATTCGGCTCAATAGTGGAGATTTCCAAATATTCCTTGTCGCTATGCTCATAATCGCCGGTTGGAGCCATTCCGTCAAGGCAAACGGTTCCGCACGCGGAGATATGGTTGGCATCCGATATTCCGCCGCGCTTTTTGAGCTTGAAGGGAATCCCGTTGGCTTCAGCCAATGCCTCGACCCTCTTCGCGTATTCAAGCGTCCTCTCGGTAGGCACCATCGGCACCTTACTGCGCGCACCGATTATCTCCACCGTAACGCCCGCAACCTTGGCGTGCTCCTTTAGCTGCTCGATAAGCATTAACGCCTTTTCGTGCTCCTCTCGGCATTCAAATCGAACCTCAAACTTCATTTTGGCGAGGTCGGGAACGATATTTGATTTTACTCCGCCCTAGATAACTCCGATATTCACGCTGGTTCCGCGCTCGAAGCTCAAAAGCCCGTTAAGCTCGCTGCCCCAATATATAAGCTCGTTGATTGCCGATACCATACCGCCGTCAAAAAGGTATCCCGCGTGCCCTGCCCTGCCGTGAAAGACTACGGTGGCAGAGTACATACCCTTTCTCTGAATGACGCGAGAGCCGTCGCCGGACGCCGCCTCGAAAACGTAAGCATAGTCAGTATTTCTTGCATATTCGTCAATAAGCGGTGCCGAATAAACGCTTCCCGTTTCCTCGTCGGGATTGAAAATTACTATAATATTCAGCTTTTCGTTCACTTCCGCAGGAAGCTGCTCGAGTATATGTACGATAGCCAAATCACCCTGCTTCATATCCTCTGTGCCCAATCCGTAGGCGCGCCTTTCGTCGCGGCGGAAGGGACGCTTTGCGGTTTCACCGCTCGGAAAAACCGTATCCACGTGTCCAACCAGCATCACATCGTAATGCTCTGCCTCGCGATTTTTAACAACCGTGCATTTACCCGTCTTATCTCCAACGTCCACCTGCTCGGCTATCCAGCCCATAGCGGTCAATCGGTCCGCCAAATATTTTCCCACAGCGGTAATCCCTTCGGGATTGTCAAAGCCGCTGTCCATATTAACCAAAACCTCAAGCTCCTGCAAAAATTTTTCTATATCAACCTGTATCATTTTGCATATAACCCCTTTAGCAAAGTAGCCTTTACTAAATTATATCACAACCGTTTTGTTTATTCAACCGCTTATTTTCAAGGCACCGACCGCAAAAGCAAAAGAAGCACCGATCCGGTGCTGTTCTTAGCGGAGAATTTACACTTTAATAAAAGTGCAAGCATCGCATTTGTCTGAATAAATGCAAATAGAGCCAACCCCAAACCCTTATAACGACAGAAAGAGAGAACAAATCGGTTCGTAATAACCGAAATGTCCTCTCTTTTTCTACCTGTGAAGTTTTTGCTGTCGCAAAAGTGAAGTTGTGTTATACACAGTGAAGTTGCTCGCGAAGGCTCGCAGTGAAGTTAAGTTTGCCCGAGTTGCTATGCAACTCTCCATTTCTGCCGACAGGCGAAACTTCACTCACGGGTTGCAAAGCAACCGCGGGAACTTCACTACCGTAGGTAACTTCACTTGCCCGCAAGGACAAACTTAGTTTTAGCGTGTTCTCCATTAAGGATAACACGCTAATCGGTGCTTCTTTTCTCTCTTCCGGCTCATCAAGCCTCGGAGAACATATCCTTGCCTACACCGCAAAGGGGGCATTCAAAATCGTCGGGCAAATCCTCGAATTTTGTGCCGGGAGCAATTCCGTGCTCAGCATCGCCGAGCGCCTCGTCATATTCCCATCCGCAAACGTCGCACACGTATTTTTTCATAATATCTTCCTTTCTGTTGCTTTTTTATTATTATTCTTAATTATCGTTTGATTATTAGTTATTTATAAGTAAGCGGTATAAATTAAGCATTTGTTTTTGCTGTAAGCTCAAATACCGCGGCATCGTACGCCTCAACCCTGTGTGTATCGCCATACAGCACGCGCGTAAGCTCGTGAGTGTCCGATTCGATTTTTATGCTTGCGGGGTCGTCGCTGTGATTGACCGACACGGCATATATTTTTCCCTCACTCTCGTGAAGGGTGGTGAAAACACCGCCTGAAATTCTGACGGGCTGTGCCGCAAGAGCCGATGAAAATACGTATTTGTAAAGCTCGAAATCTCCGCAGTCGAAGGCGTTATGTCCGTCTATGAGATTTTCCTCAAGCGGAAAGTTCAAATACGTAACTCTTCCGCGTCCGTACTTGTAACTGGAAATTACGGGGTTGCCCGTGTTATCCCTCGCCAAAACCTCTGCACCCACCGACTCCAGCCGATACGTGCGCTTGGTGCGGAAGCGGAATTTCTTGCCCGAAAGCTCAAAGCTCTTTTCCTCCGGTGCCTCGTACGAGCCAAGCACGCGCATACCCGTAAGTGCCTCAAACTCTGAAAGCACTCCGTTGTCCATCGAAATATAAAGCTCCGCGCCGTTATACACGCGTTCCTTCAGCTCCTTGTAGCGTGCGGCATTCATTACCGTAACACCGTTGACCGACGGTAGCAGATACGTGCTCGCCTCGGGAATGCCGTCATCGGCAAAGCAGAAGCGAAGGTTCAGTCCCGCCTGACGCGCAAGAATATGGGAGCTGTAGCACACTCCCCACTGCCTCTGTCCGTGCGACAGAATACACACCGCATCGGTGCTCGCCTCGGGAAGTGTAATATCAAGCGAGCTCAAAAGCTCCGAAAATTTCTTTATTTCGAGCATTACGGGCTTCGGGCTCCTGTCAGGATTTAAAAGACCGAGCTCAACCTCAACCATATTCTCGGAATACGGGAAAGCAGTCAGCATAGTCTGCTCGTGACCGCACCACCACATAACGCCCAGTGAGTCGTTTGACCAGAGGGAGAAGAGATTGACTCTCAAAAATTTTGCGGCGGCACCGTTTGAGGCAAGCATCGGCCCCATCGTGCCTATCTCCTCGGCAAGACAGGGCTTGCCGCCGCACTCGGCGTAGTATTTGTTTTGTGCCGTTGCGTGCATCGTGGTGCGCAGGGAGAGTATCTCATCGTTTCTCGTGTGCATACACCAAAAGGGATAGGGGTGTGTCGTAAGTATATCGTTCCACATAGCCTGGTCGCGTATCTGCCAGCTGCTCTCGCGGCTTGCCTCAAGACCGTGCATACCGGATACTATCGGGCGGGTGGAATCCTCGGCGCGAATGGCGTTTGCAATAGACGCCGTCCAATTAACCGCTTCAATGCGGCTTGCCGCGCCCATACAGTTACACTCGTTACCGAGATCCCATGCATAAACCGTGCTCCTTGAACGGAACTCCGAGACGAAGCCGCGAACAAAAAGCTGTTCAAAGTAGATTGCCGTGGGGTCTGTCAGAACGTTTTTGCCGTACAGGGCAGAGGGGACGTACAGTCTGCCGCTCATCCAGCCGGTAATCAATCCGACTATAACGCGGATTCTGAACTCATCGCAAATATCGAGAAATTCAGAGAAGCGCGTGAGCATTTCCCTATCGAGATAATACGGGTTATCAAATTCAGCATCGCCCTCCGCGCAGTAACCGTTCAAGGCACCCTGTCCGCTAAAAAGAGGCATAACCGGCTGAAAATCCCGCCAGTTCGGGAAAACCCTCATATGAGTTACGCCATACGACGAAAGCACTCTCAAATCCTCGCGTATTACGTCCTTATCATAATTGCGCCACATATCAGCGCCCGCGTTTGATGCCCAATAATTGCACCCTAATATAAAATCCATATCAAGCTCCGTTCTGTCGCCAAAGGCGACCGCATAAAAAAGTGGTGAAAAAATTAAAACTTAACCGAGTATATAACGTATCCCGAAGAAAACAGGGTTTCCGACGAGAAAAACTCCTCGTTCAGCTCGTCATAATGCTCGTTACAAAACTCGACTGCCTCCTTGGCAATGGCACACGCAGAATCCTCGCGGAGCATTCTTGAAAAATCGTTGGGAATAAAGCTGAACCAGCACTCAAACAGCGCCTTTTTATCTCTTCTCGACATATCAGAGGTGTTGACGCCGTAGCGCTCCAGGCATATTGAGCGCGGCTCCATTTTCCTGACAAACGAGTATACCTGCCTACCCGTGTAACGAAATCCGCTGTATTTGTTATGAATGTAGAAGGATTGCATCTTCTTGAAATATCCGTTTTTGTCGGGATAAGCAAACACCGCGCCGTCGTCAATATCGCGCACTATCATAACCGCATCTTCATTAAGATACGACTGTATCGCCTGCAGAACTCTGAACGGCTTTTTGAAGTCCATAATCGCCATACTCAGACATACGAAGTCGACTCCGTCAACGCCCATCTCGTCAAGGCAGCTCTCGAGCTGATCCTCAAAGTCGTTTGCCTCAAACTGCGTTGTGAAAAAGCGGACGTTCTCATTCTCACGATCACGGTTGCCCACCTCTGCCACGTCCTCGTTGTATGTCAGAGCGATAACCTTTGAAACCTCGGGGTAATCGAATCGCTGATAGGCTCGCTTCGGGTTAAGCACGTTGACGTCAAGGCAAACGACGTCCTCCTTACCCTCGAGGAGCTTTTTCACTATCGGCATTTCATAGCGCGAAAGGAGCGCGTCCTCGGTGCGCAGGCGATGCTTTTCCTGCTCATCCTCGTCGTAATAATAGCGCACGTCGTCGTGCCTGTCAAGCAGGAGGCTCTTACCGTCGCGCTTGACGTTTTTGAGCATAGAAACTATCTTCCTCATAGATGCGTCGAAATACTCGCGGCTCATTTGCACGCCGTTAAAGTACTTGAGCGCCTGTATCGACGAGGGCATATTGTCGGGAAACTCAAATCCCGTGACGAAAATGGGAATTATATTCTTCTTTTGATTCAGGGCGTGCTCGATTTCCAGTCTAACCCAGTCATCCTCGTTTACACAGCGGTCAAGAGCGTGCGCGGGGAGAATAGCCAAGAAATTTTCGCAGTCGTCAATAGCGGCATACAGCTTTTCATTAAAGGGCCCCGCACGAAGCTCCTCAAGGTCAAGGAATGCCGAAATATTCTCCTTGTTCAAGAATTCATAAACAAGTCGCGCAACGGCATATCCGCCATCACGCCTATAGCTGATAAATGCATCCATATCAGTCTTATCTCCTTATCATCTTATAGCAAGGAATATCAAATACACCTGGGTATTCCTCTACAATAGTAAAGCCCACGCGCTGATAAACTCTCCAAGCCCCGATATTATCCTTTACGCACTCAAGGTGACACATTTCCTTGCCATTTATGACGTGCAAAAGCATCGTTGCGGCAATTCCGCGCTTACGGTAGTCGGGGTCAACCGCCACGTTGGCAAGATAATACCCCTCGGGGTCGTTCATTTTTGCATAGTAGTCAAGATATATTCCGTGCGTCCTTTTCTCGTCGCATTCAACGCCTGCGCGTGCAAACGCCTCGTAAAGATATTTCTCCTCGGTTACAGCGGGAGAATCGCATGACACAATAGCCCCGGCCACAAAGCCGTCCTCAGTAACAGCAACGGTAATATTGCTCTGATTGTAAACGGTTGGCAGCGACATCATCTCCGCGAGCACGCGTTGACCGTCCTCAATGCTGTCGAACCAGTTCGGATATATGTATTTATCGCTCATATAAATCAGCTTCGCCACCTGAAGCTTATCGTCGTCACCGTTCATTTTGCGTACGGTTATTCCGTCGTTGAATCTCGGTAAAATACCTATCTCCTTCGTCATATAATCCTGAAAGCTCAGATATTCCTCGGTAGATATTATATGAGGGTACGACAGAATTTTAAGCATCAGATCCTCGTCGCCGAGGTGATATTTCGCCTGAATATGATGATGGGGGGTCATAAGGAATCCGTTGCGCTCGTAGAATCCGAAGCGGCGGCGTGTCATCTCATCCAACGGGTCCTCTATTTCAAGAATGACCGTCTTTCCCTTCGCCTTCAAAAGCTCAAGCGCTCTCGCACCAAGACCTCTTCCTCTCACGGACGGAAGGGTTGTAAAATGCTCAAGATAAACAAAATCGTCCGTTTCCCAATACAGCATTACGCCGAGGAGCTCACCGTCCTGCATAATAAGATCAAAGTGATAGTCCTCTTTGTCCATTACACGAAGCTGTTCTGCTCCGTCACGTCTTTCCTCAACGGGAAAAGCCGATTCATATAACGCAAACGCCGCATCGAAAAAGCGCCTGTTTTTCTCGCAAAGTCTTTCAAGCCTCATAATATACCCCTATATTATAAATAAAAAAAGTAACAATTTGATAATATCACAGTTCTTACAAAATGTCAATGTTTTTGCGCGTCAAAGGGCTGACCTATTTGGTCAGCCCTCTCTGAATTTTTTATCTTAAGAAAAGCAATGCGAAAACGCATCGAAGCAGTCGAAGGGCGGAAGATCTACTCACCTCTATCCCTCACGCCTTCTCAAAGCCTACGAGCAAGCCGCCCTTCTCGGCGTAAAAGCTACATAAGCCACGGAGCTTGTGAATTTCGATTTGTATTTCCTTGAACTTCGCCTCAATCATCTGCTTCAAGCGCTGTGCGGCGGTTTCGTTTTGACAGTGACCTATGCTCACCCTGCCGCGCCTCAGCCCGAACCCCTCAACGTCGGACAAAATAGTTTCAAGCGACTTTGCTTCGCCGCGACATTTGTGGCTCGGATCAAGCGTACCGACGTCGCTCGCCTTGCCGACTATGCATATTCCCGCTATACCCACAAGCTTTGCCACGATTGGCGAAATCCTGCCGTTGTTGGCAAAATTCTTCAAGGATTTCAGCATAAACACAAGGCCCGTATTCTTAACGTACTGCGTTATGCCTTCGCAAATATCCTCGTAGCTCATTCCCGCTTTTATATATTCGGCAAGCTTTTTTACCGTCAGGGCTATCTCGGGGCCGGCAGAAAGAGAATCAACAATAAACACTCTCCTATCGGTGCCGTCCTCATACATCTGCTTTGCCGCACACACAGAATTATAGCTTCCCGACAGTCCGCTCGTAATCGTAACGCAGATAACGTCGTCGGCATCGCCGAATGCCTCAAGCCAATCGTTCGTGTTGGGGCAGGAGGTTTTGGACTTGCCCTTGTATTTGTCAAGAAACGCCACCATCTCATCAACGTCAAGGTCGGCACTGTCAACAAATTCCCTCTCCGCGGTAATAATCTTCATCGGCGCAAACGCAAAGTCCACCCCGTCGAGCTCCAATATATCCGATGCAGAATCCGAAACAATTTTAATTTTTCTCATTTTTATCTCCTGAAATATTATAATTATGGGAATACATTTCCATTTTTATTCTTATTTTTTGCCGATGCTCAATAAGCACTATGCCATTATAGCACAAACTTGTTGACATGTCAACAAGTTTTTCGCTTTCGACGAATTATTACCATTTTCAGCACAAGGATGACAAAAAGGGGGAGCCATTTTAGCTCACCCTTACAATGCCGAATTTTCAATTAATTATATAGCGAGCCTTTCCTGCTTGCGCTCCAGCACCTTGATTAAGTCCCCGTCCTCCACGAGAGTGAACGCCTGCCTATCCGATGCCGCATCAACCCTGTAATAGTTAAAGGTTCTGACGTTCATCTCATCAAGAAGCTCAAGCTCGACGTAGACGGCGCCGCCGTGCCGCATCTGTGCCCACGTTCTGAAATCAAAGCACTCGCCCGCCTCATTAACAAGAATTATGCTCCGCTCGTCGGTATTATCCGCCGCGGTCATTTCTATTTCATCGCGCCAGGAGAATAAATGCTTTATCCTTAATAAATTTTCGAGCCTCTCAACCCCATTGCCGAAAAACTGGGTTCCAAGCTCGCCTTCAAGACTCAGGATTTTCTTCTTTACCTCACAGATAACGCGCTGACCCGCATCTCTTCCGAGCTCGGATATGATTTTCTCCTCCATATCCTGATATGCTCCGATCGCCAGCACCGCATCAATGTGATTCATGAGATCGTCGTCCCAGCCAAGCTCGGCAAAGCTCTGACGCTTAACGTACAGCTCACCAAGCTCGGCAAGCATTTCCATCAGATTCTCATCCGCGCCTGTTACCGCCTCGGCATTAGGCTTCACCTCGCCCGTGGATTTGTCTATCAGGCGCTCCGAATCGGTGCAAAGCGCATCCGCAGCCTCTAAAATCCCGTTTATTCTATTCCTTAACGCCGTATATTTCTCGCAAATTTCTTCATACTGTTGGCTCTTATCCACGGTCAATATACATTTCTCTAACAGCCCGTAATATTCTTCTCTGAAGTTGGGGTTTAAGGACATATTAATCTCCATTCCGCCGTCAAAGACGGCAACGCGAAAATAATCAGGTATTGCTCCTCTGCATTATCTCCGGAAAATCGCAAAGCACCTGCATATACAGCGCCTCAGCACCCTTGTCGGAGGGATGCACCATATCGGCAGACAGCATTCCGGGATACCACTCGGGCGTTTTCTCAGAGCCTACCGCACGCGCAAAGTCTATATATCTGTACGGCTGTGAGCGCACCCACTCGTTTTTCTTGCTGTTATCCCTTCCCGGTACGTTCGGAATGGTCGAAAGAATCGGAGTTATTCCGCGCTCAAGGCATATAGCGATAAATTCCTCGGTCGAGCGAAGGTAGCTTTCGCTCATCTTGCCGTCCTTGTCCTCATTGTTCATTCCAAGCGTCCAAACAACAAATTCGGGCGCACCGCGGTCAACGAATCTTCTGAACTGCTCTATCGCGCTCTCCGCAGGCATACCGGGGAATCCGGATATAAAATGATTGTTATATCCGTCGCGGTACAGATAGTACGGCCACCTTGCAGGATGACCGAAGCCACAATAGGAATCTCCGAGAATCCATATTCTGTGAGAGAAGCCGTCGCTAAACCAGTTCAGCTTGCAATTTTCCGCCGAGATACCGTCAACTTGCGCAAATATCTCGCCGTCGTTGCCGTCCCAGCCATTCATCTCGGTCTTTATCATTCCCGACGAGGTAGACACGATAAGAAACGCGCCCCTCTCGTGAGGGTTAACGTCGATTACCACCGAAACGAAATCGCGCACCTTCAAGCCGTGCTTTATCGGCTCTGCAAAAAGGCTTCTGCACTTGGGATCGGTGTAGGTATAATAGGCGAAAGCCTTGATTTCATCAGCGGTGATTTCCACCCAGGATGCGCCTGACACCTCATAACCGTGTCCCACGGTTATTTTTCCCTCTCCGATATCCGATATATCGCAGGTAAAGGACAGATGCTTCTGTGTCTTCGCGGCAAAGGGCGGAAGTGTTATTTTCTCGCCCGACGAAAGCTTTTCTATATCCGTAGAAAACGGCACAACTATTTTTTTCATTTTGAATACCTCTTTATCTTACTCGTATCAACCGAAAACAAACCAGAAATAAATGTATGCGGGAATAATTGCCGCAAGAGTGAACGGTATACCGATTCTGAAGAAATCTCCGTTTTTAACCGTATAACCCTCCTTGCGCAAAATTCCGATTCCCGTAATGTTTGCCGAGGCACCGATGGGGGTACAGTTTCCACCGAGTGTAGCACCCGAAAGAAGACCGAAATAAAGTATGGTCGGATCCTCGCCGAGCGCCGCCGCAAGTCCCGTTACAACAGGGAGCATCGTGGCAACGTAGGGAATGTTGTCTATAAACGCGGAGATGATTACCGACGCCCAGACTATAACGGTATAAAGAAGGAACATATTTCCGCCGCCGAGCTTCGCAAGAAGACCTGCCGCCGCATCAATAACGCCCATGTTCGATATGCCGCCCAGCATAAGAAACAGTCCGAAAAGAAGTCCCACGGTTTCAAAATCTATCGCCTTTATCGGCTCAACTACCGCAGATATTTTTTTGTTCTTGATACAGGTGTATATAAGTCCAACCGCAAAGAGCGCAACGCAAATAAGTCCGTTCGTAATGTCGGGCTTTTTGGGAATGAAGGATGCCGTTATCAGAAGCGCAATACTCAAAAGAAGCAACACGGTAGGCACGTAATCCGTAACAACCGTTCTCTCCGTCGATTTCTCCACTGCACCCTTTTCCTTGCGGAAGAGCCAGAAAAGTATCAGAGCGGAAAGCACCGCGCCAAGCTCAACAGCGAAGAAAATACCGGGTCTTCCCTGGTACCAGAAGAAATCAAGGAAGCTCATATCCGCATAGGAGCCGAGCATTATTGCCGTAGTGTCGCCGACAAGGGTTGCCGCACCCTGCAAATTCGAGGAAACCGCAATCGCTATTATAAACGGAACGGGATTGGTTTTAAGCTTTTTACAGATTTCAAGTGCCACGGGTGCCACCATAAGCACCGTTGCCACGTTGTCAACGAATGCGGAAATAACCCCCGCAAACAGCGCAAGCGCAACTGCGGCAATCTGTACGTTTGACGCCTTCGACATTACGAGGTCTGCTAAAAGCGCAGGCATCTTACTGTCTATAAACAGCTTGACAAGACCCATAGTACCTATAATGATCAATAAGACGTTGAAATCTATCGAGCCTAAAATATTCTCCATAGGAAGCATGCCCGTGGCAATAAAAACCACCGCCGATGCAAGCGCTATATAGGTTCTATATTTGCCGAATACGAGCATAAGCACGTACGTTACAGCAAACAAAATTATCGCCCATATCATTCTGTAAGATACTCCTTTATACTAAAAACATCATTTTAATTGCTATTAATTACTATATCACAATCCGGCATGGTTTTCAAGGTCTCGCTCTAAAATAAAAAGGTAAATGTTTAAAAAATACGGTAGACTCTCCCTTTCTTCAAAAAACAAGAGCGAAATAAATATTGTTAAAAAGTAGAAAATATATTGAAAAAGTTTCTGTGTTGTGTTATAATAACCTCACGGGTCGTGCATACGGCTCGTGTTTCTGTAGTTATGTAATAATGCTTAGAATAAAAATAATTTAAATATTAAAATGAGGTTTTTGAAAATGGATGAATTGTTAAGTCTTTTTGATTCAATCAGGCAATTCGGCGTTGACGGCAACTGGAAAATGATTCTGATGTGGATCATCGGCGGTGTTCTCATCTTCCTTGCCATCAAAAAGCAGATGGAGCCCACCCTACTCCTTCCCATCGGCTTTGGCGCCATACTTATGAACTTCCCCGGCGTTATCAGTCACGTGTGTGATACCTGCGGCGCCGCGCTCGCCAACGGCTCTACCTGTGAGGCAATTATCAATGACGTCGCCTGTGGCGGTAGCAGTGTCATCAAGTACGGCGGTATCGCCGAGCCCCTTCACGAGCTGTATAATGCAGGTATAGCAAACGAGCTCTTCCCGCTCCTTCTGTTTATCGGTATCGGAGCGATGATAGACTTCGGTCCGCTTCTTAACAACCCCAAGCTTATGCTGTTCGGTGCTGCGGCACAGTTCGGTATATTCTTCACGCTTTGCATGGCTTCGATGTTCTTCCCCGATATAAAGGATGCGGCATCCATATCCATCATCGGCGCGGCTGACGGCCCCACCTCAATAGTAGTTGCGAACGCCCTCGGCTCAAATTACATAGGCGCAATAACGGTTGCGGCGTACTCCTATATGGCGCTCGTTCCCATCATTCAGCCCCCTGTAATCAAGCTCCTCACCACCAAAAACGAGAGAAGAATCCGTATGCCCTACGAGCAGAAGTCGGTATCCAAGACTACCAAGATTCTTTTCCCGATAATCATATCCATAGTTGCTTGTATCTTCGCTCCCTCTGCAGGCTCGCTTATCGGCTTCCTTATGTTCGGTAACCTCATTCGCGAGTGCGGAGTTCTTGAATCCATCTCGGAAACAGCGCAGAAGGTTCTTGCAAACCTCATCACCATCTTCCTCGGTATCACTATCGCATTCAATATGCACGCAAGCCAGTTCCTCGCAGTTGAAACCCTTCTCATTATGGGTCTTGGACTTATCGCGTTCATATTCGATACCGCAGGCGGCGTGCTCTTTGCAAAGCTTTATAACGTAATTATGAAGCTTCTCGGCAAGCCCCTTATCAACCCGATGATAGGCGCGGCAGGCATCTCCGCATTCCCTATGTCAGGACGTATCGTTCATAAGATGGCTCTCGAGGAGGACAATCAGAACTTCCTTCTTATGCACTCCATCGGCGTTAACGTTTCAGGCCAGATAGCCTCGGTAATTGCAGGCGCTCTCGTCCTCGGCTTCTTCAGCTAAGAAAGGATTGGTGAACTATGGAATTTAATCCTATGAATTTTATTTACAATCTCAAATATATGGGAATAGGCCTTCTCGGTGTATTTATCATCATCGGTATCATCATCGGAGCAACCTACGCTATAAGCAAGCTGACGGGTAAGCTCTCCGACGGCGGCAAAAACAAATAATAAAAAAGGATAGGCGCTTGCCTATCCTTTTTTTAACTCTATTCCAACAGGGCAGTGATCGCTTCCCATAACGTCAGTAAGAATGAAGCTGTCACGAACTCTTTCCATAAGCCGCTCGGAAACAACGAAATAATCTATACGCCATCCGACGTTCTTTTCTCTTGCGTGGTACATATAGCTCCACCACGAGTACTCAACCCTGTCGGGATAAATCGTGCGAAATGTGTCCTTAAAGCCGCAACAGAGAAGCTCGGTAAACTTTCCGCGCTCCTCGTCGGAAAAGCCGGCACTGAAATGATTGGTTTTCGGATTTTTGAGGTCTATTTCGTTGTGCGCAACGTTCAGGTCTCCGCAATAAATCACAGGCTTTTTTGCATCAAGCGACGTAATATAATCGCGGAGCGCATCCTCCCACCTCATACGGTAGTCAAGACGCGCAAGCTCCCTTTGCGCATTGGGCGTGTAAACGCAAAGAAGATAAAAATCCTCATACTCGAGCGTTATCGCTCTTCCCTCTGTATCATGCTCGGGAATCCCTATTCCGTATTTCACCGACATCGGCTCGTGCCTTGTGAATACCGCCGTGCCCGAATATCCGCGTTTTTCCGCACTGTTCCAATACTGATAATACCCCTCTGGTGAAAAGCTCGCCTGCTCGGGTTGCATTTTCGTCTCCTGAATGCAGAAGAAATCCGCATCCGCAGTATAAAAGAAATCGGCGAAGCCTTTATCGAGGACGGCCCTGAAGCCGTTGACGTTCCAAGAAATGAATTTCATAAAATCTCCGTTCCAACACAAACAAATATTGATTAAAGTATAACACACCTCGTCCCCTATGTCAATCTTGACAGCACCCCACTATTGCAAAAAACAAAAATCTGCGCTATAATTAACAAAAAGGCACTCACAGGAGGGCAATATGAGAATCGAAACCGAAAGGCTGATAATCACCGAGCTCGATTTGAGCATGGCAAACGCCGTACACACAGGCTCCCTTGACAGCGACACGCGCCGCTTCACACCCGACGAGGTGTTTGATAGCGAGGCAGAAGCACAGGAAGCAATAAAATTTCTGACAAGCCGCTACCAAACCGCGCAGGGCCCGTTTGTTTACGCCGTCTTGCTAAAGGACGGCACCTACGTCGGCTACGTACAAGCAATTTCTCTTGAAAATAACGGCTGGGAAATAGGCTATCACACCGTAAAATGTTACACGGGTATGGGTTACGCCACCGAATCTGTCACCGCATTCCTTCCTATAATTATGAAGCGACTCTCAATAAATGAAATAAACGGAATCTGCATTTCAGACAATCTGGCATCGGTTAAGGTGCTTGAAAAATGCGGATTTACAAAGCAATACGAGGGAGCAGGCACGTTTCAGGGCAAAAAGCACAATATCTGTAAATACGTATATTCGATGCAATAAAAGGCAGGTCCTAAAACCTGCCTTTTTATGTTATTTTTCGCATATACGTCTAACGTCAGCCTCTATCGCTTCGAAGAACATATCAGCCAGCATCTGCATTCCGAGATCGCTCGGGTGATTAAACAAGCCGTGCGTTTCCGCAAGATTACTGATATCTGAAATATCAATGTATTTGTCGCCATATTTCTCCGCCACCAAGCGCTTTTCCGCATCAAGCACGGGGCGGATATAGAAGCCTGCCGAGTGAAATACCGCGGCATCGGACGGGGCAAGATAGTTTCGCATATCCTCGTAAGCCTTTGCAAAGGTTTTCGGCGGATTTTCCATCGTGTCGTAATCCCTCGACACGTTCGCTCCGAAGAACATCAGTATTATGTCCGCATCAAAAGCCCGCGCCTCCCCGTAGTCGCGCTCGGGGCCGCACTCAAAGAAATCCCACTCATACTGTGCCACCTGTGCAATGCCGTAGGATACGTTTTCGTCGTATTTTTCCATTATTCTTCTGACAATGAGGTGAACGTAGTCCTTCTCCACCGACGAGGCGGCCATACCGCAATCCCTATGCCACCCAATCGACGGCTTCGGCTCGTGCTTGGTTATTGAATTTCCTACAAAAAGTATCTTCAGCTTGCTTCTTTTATCTTTATAAAGAAATACGTTCGCGCTGTTCTGATCCAGCGCAGGAACTATATTGCTCTGAAAATCCTGCATAGCACTTCTCCCGCTTAACTTTCGCTTTTCTCCTCCCCAATATACCTAAAATGCGTCGGAGAACAATTCCGTGAAGATTATAGCACACCTAAATATAAAAATCAAGCTCAACAAACCCAAAAACAAAGAAGGCGCTATTTGTTTTGCTTTCAATTCTCACACTTTTTGCCATGATACTCGCAATGTTTTCCTGTTCAAGCAACGGTGATAACGGCGAAGCTGTTACTCACACCATGGAAAACGGAGTATGTACCGAATGTGGAGGAGTTGAAAGCTCTGACGGACTATTGTTCTCAGAAAATTCTGATGGCACTTATACATTGATGGGAATCGGAAGCTGTACTGATAAGGATATAGTAGTAGATATTTACAACAACAAAAGCGTCACCGCCCTTCGAGATTATGCATTCTCTGATAACTACTATAACATCGAAAGTATAACTCTTGGAAATAATGTTACAACAATTGGCGATTATGCATTTTATAAATGCTCGGCTCTTAAAAATATAAACATCCCCAATAGCGTTACAAGCGTTGGCCCTAGTGCATTTCAAGGATGCAAAAATCTTGTTAGCATAACTATACCGGATAGTGTTACATTTATTGGTGATAGAGTGTTTAGTGAATGCTCGAGTCTTGAAAGCATAGCTATTGGAAACGGCTATAAAAACATTGCTGAAGGTATTTTTATCAATTGCACAAGTCTTACAAGTATAACTATCCCCGAAGGTGCTAGTGAGATTGGAGCACATGCCTTTTCTGGTTGCTCAAATCTTAGAAGTATAACCATTCCCAGTAGCGTTACTGCTATTTTTCAGGACCTCAACAATTGCACAAACCTCACCGATATTTATTATACGGGCACAGCTGAGGAATGGGAAAAAATTAAGTACGATTATAACAACTTAACTAACGCAACCATTCATTACAACTATACAGAATAATTTTACAGAAAAACAATTAAGATTTTCAACTATGTTTTCGAAAGAACTATGAAGGCATCGAACGTTTCGAGATGCCGAAAAATCACGGCGAAGCCGTGGATGGAATCCGTGACTTGTCGCGGAATAGAGTCAGTTGCTCCGCGTACGCAGTACGCTTGGTAGAACAAGGGCTCTTAATTTGTGGGGGTCAGGTTCGGGAGAACCGAGGTGCACAAAGTTTCGGGACTCTGAACCCAGAGTTGCGGATTGCT
>JAFURQ010000033.1 GCA_017471825.1 Clostridia bacterium | reverse complement strand
TGTGGCGCGCCCAGGAGGATTCGAACCTTCGACCTACCGGTTCGTAGCCGGGCACTCTATCCACTGAGCTATGGGCGCATTTGGAGCGAGTGATGGGAATCGAACCCACGCGACCAGCTTGGAAGGCTGGAATTCTACCATTGAACTACACTCGCATATCGTTGACAGCCCTTATATAATATCACAAAATATTTTGTTTGTCAAGACTTTTTTTAATGTTTTTAAATGTTTTTTCAAAAAAGATTCATTTCTCATTTTCAATCCAAGCACAGGCACTTAAACCATAGGTTTTGTATTGACTTTTTACTCTGTATTTGATAAAATATAGGATGATATGACAAAAAGAAAGAGAAGGACAGTAAATTGAAATTTACCTTTATGCCCGACTTCAGATTTGACACCTTTGATCAGGCATCGGCAGAATTTTTGACGTCAATAGGCGTAAAAAGCATAATTCTTGACGTTGATAATACACTTGAGCCGTATGAGAATCCTTTGCCAACACCCAAGGTCATAGCTTGGTTTGATACCCTTGCCACACACGGAATTAAAGCTGCAATAGTTTCAAACAACGATGCGGAGCGCATCGACCTCTTTAACAAGGATATTGGTTTGGTTGCCTATAGCAAGGCAGGAAAGCCGTTTAAAAAGAATATTCTTCGCGCTATGGCGGATATTGGGGCTGATGCGGAGTCCACAGTGCTTATGGGAGATCAGATTTTCACTGACGTGTGGGCGGCGCACAATGCAGGAATCCGCGCAATCCTCGTCCCTCCGATAAAGGATAAGCGTGACCTTCTCACACGCTTCAAACGCCTGCTTGAAAGACCCATACTCAAAAAATATGAAAGAAAGAGATTAAACAAACAATGATTGCGCATTTTGGACCCGGAGGCAACAGCGAGGATTTTAAGCTTTGGGGCGGTAAATCTACGGTTGATGCTCCCAAGTTTGTAAGCGATCTCGGACTTGATGCCTATGAATATGAAGCAGGAAACGGAATTGCCGCATCTGCTGCTATGCTTCGCGAAATTGGGCGTCAAGCACAGATTTATAGCGTAAAGATGTCGTTTCACACGCCATATTTTATCTCTTTGTCAGGAATAGAGGAAGAGAAGAGGCTGAAGAGCATTTCCTATATCGCCGCGAGCCTTGATGCCGCTAACCTCCTCGGAGCAAAAACGATAGTAGTGCACACAGGCTCAGCCGCAAAAATAACGCGTGACGAGGCAATGCGCCTTGCCGCCGACACCCTTGTAAAAACGCTCTCGTCAGTGGATACCTACGGAATAAAAATCGGACTTGAAACAATGGGAAAGCAAAATCAGCTCGGTACGCTGGATGAGGTTCTTGAGCTTTGCCGCATTGACAGCGCGCTCGTTCCGGTGATAGATTTTGGGCATCTCAACGCACGTGACCTCGGCGGCGTTTTTAAAAACGAAGATGATTATATGCGCGTATTTGATAAAATCGATAGAAAATTAGGAGCAGAAATAGCGCAGAACCTGCATTGCCACTTTTCTAAAATAGAGTGGACCGATAAGGGAGAAAAGAGACATCTTACGTTTCAGGATGCCGTTTACGGCCCGGAGTTTGAGCCGCTCGTCAGCGCGATAGCCAAAAATAATCTTACCCCAACCATAATTTGCGAATCGGCAGGAACACAGTCCGGCGATGCGCTTTCAATGAAAAAATATTATACGGAGCTTTTAAAATGAAGAAGATAGAAGTATTAAGAGAAAAAATGAAAGGCCGTGGGCTTGATGCGGTGATTATCCTCGATGAATTAAACCAGCTGTATCTTTCGGATTTTGCTTTCACAGACGGTCTTCTTCTGATAACCCACGAGGTAGCTTATCTTATAACGGATTTCCGTTATTATGAGATGGCGCTCACCCGCGCAAATTCCGCATTTGAATCGGTAATGCCTCAAAATCGCAAGGACTTCATAACCGATATTTTGAAAAAGCAGTCCTGCGAGCGTGTCGGATTTGAGGGCTCCTTCGTTTCGTACGAAACATTCAACCGCTACGTCGAGGAATACCCCTTCGTCTCATTTGCACCTATCGGAGATATGCTCGAGGTTATGCGCCGAATAAAAACGCCGGAAGAGCTCCGCAAAATGCAGCTCGCGCAGGATATAACCGACAAGGCTTTCTCTCACGTTATTGGTATGATAACTCCCGAAATGACCGAGCTTGACGTTGCGGTTGAACTTGAATACGCTATGCGTAAAAACGGCGCGGGCGCGTTTGCATTTGAGACAATCGCCGTATCCGGCGGCGCATCGGCGCTTCCGCACGGCACCCCGAGAAACGTTAAGCTAAAGCACGGCTTTCTCACTATGGATTTCGGTGCAAAATTCGAGGGCTATTGCTCCGATATGACGCGCACCGTTGTCATAGGTAAAGCAGATGCCGAAATGAAAAAGCTTTATAATACCGTTCTGAACGCACAGCTTGCGGCTATCGATTTCTTGCGCGAGGGCATCGATTGCGGCGAGGCCGATAAGGTTGCACGTGATATTATCGATTCGGTGCCCGAATTTAAAGGGGCATTCGGACATTCCTTGGGACACTCGATCGGACTCTTCGTACACGAAACTCCCGGACTTTCGAAGCGTGGCTTTGGAACAAAGCTTTGTGAAGGACAGGTAACCTCGGTTGAGCCTGGAATTTATCTCATGGGAAAATACGGTTGTCGTATCGAGGATATGGTTGCAATAGAGAAGTTCGGCGTTCATAACTTCACCCATTCAACCAAGGAATTGATAGAAATTTATTGATTTTTATAAAAAAATTTGTTTTACCTATTGCAAAACCAAGAAAAATATTGTAAAATAAAGGCATAGAATACGAGTACTGCGCTCATTATGAGTAGGTTGTGGCGGATCGGCAGGCTCTTCAATAAACTAATCGCCAAGAAAGAAATGAATAACTATGTTAACAGCAGGTGATTTTAAAAATGGTGTTACCTTCGAAATGGACGGTAAGGTATATCAGGTTATTGAATTCCAGCACGTAAAGCCCGGCAAAGGTGCTGCATTCGTAAGAACCAAATACAGAGACGTTGTTACCGGTGCTATCCGTGAGGCGTCCTTCAACCCCACCGCAAAGTTTGAAAATGCAGTAATTGAGCGCCGCGATCTTGAATATCTCTATAACGACGGTGAGCTCTACTACTTCATGGATCCCGAAACCTACGAGCAGATTCCTCTCAACAGCGATAAGCTTGGTGATAACTTCAAGTTCGTAAAGGAGAATACCGTATGCCGTATTTCTTCCTTCAAGGGTAACGTTTTCTCTGTTGAACCTCCCACATTCGTTGAGCTCGCAGTTACCGAAACTGAGCCCGGCGTTCGCGGTGATACCGCTACCAACGTTACAAAGCCCGCGACTCTTGAAACCGGCGCTGTAATCAAGGTTCCGATCTTCATCAACGAGGGCGACGTTCTCAGAATAGATACCAGAACCGGCGAATATCTCGAAAGAGCATAATTCTGTCGCTCTCCTCGTGCATTCGGGGAGAGCGCTTTTACAAAATAAAAACCGAAAGGAATTTTACGAGTTATGAATATCAATAAGGAATCAGCATATCTGCGCGGTCTTCTTGAAGGCTTCGAGCTTGACAGCAACAAGAAGGAAACCAAGCTTTTTACCAAAATGCTTGAGCTTATCGACGAGATGGCGGATCACATTACCGCTCTTGAGGCTGACAATGCAGAGCTTCGCGAGTACGTCGAGGAGCTTGATCACGATCTCGGTGCGGTAGAAGAGGATTTGTACGTAACCGACGATGACGACTATGATGATGACGATGATGAAGAAGAAGATGACGACGAAGATGAGGATGAAGAATACGAGGACGAGGAATACTACGAGCTCGAATGCCCCTCATGCGGCGAAATAATCTGCTTTGACGAATCCATCGACCCTGATGAGCTTGTTTGTCCCGCTTGCGGCGAAAAGATCGCAGACGTTCAGATCTGCGACGGCGAATGCGAGAATTGCGACAGCCAGGCTTGCGAGGAAGAATAATAATTTTAAAAGGCGGTATTGTTACCGCCTTTTTTGCCGCAAAATGCACAAAAATATTTAAAAAACTTATACAAACTACTTGACATTTAAAAATAATAGTTGTATAATATATTGACGCTTATGATTAGGCTCCCTAAGTGTGTATGCACGCCTAATGTAGCGATTTTACACGAAAGTGAGGTGCTTTTTCATGTTCGCTATTTTCGTAACTGGTGGTAAACAGTATAAGGTTTCCGAGGGTGACGTAGTTTTCGTAGAGAAGCTTGGCGTTGCTGAGGGCGAGAAGGTTACTTTTGATAACGTTCTTGCTGTTTGTGGTGAAACCCTTACCGTTGGTACTCCCAAGGTAGAAGGCGCAACCGTTGTTGCAACCGTTATTAAGAACGGTAAGTCCAAGAAGATTGATGTTATCAAGTACAAGTCCAAGAAGAACGAAAAGAAAAAGATCGGTCATCGTCAGGACTATACGAAGATTCAGATCGAAAAAATCGAAGGCTGATTAAAAAATGACAACAATTATCTTTTATAAGACCGATGGTTATTTTTACGGCTTTGAGGAAAAGGGGCACACAGGCTACGGAGAATCCGGCGATGATGTGCTTTGTGCGGCGCTCTCCAGCATGACGATGTTACTCATCAACGCCATTGAGGTATCGTATGCCTGCGACGTTCAGTATACGATTGATGAAAAAACCACCGATATCCGCGTGATAGCAAAATCCGCGCTTCCCAAATACGAAAAAGATGAAAAGAAACAGTTTGCTGTTTCAGGTCTTATACAAGCTTATTTCTTCCAGCTTATGGATCTTGTCGAGGAATATTATGAATTTCTCGACGTAAAAGAGATCGAGCGCGAGATATAAGCGCAAAAACGGCGAATGCCACAAATTAATACGGAGGTACAAGAAATGTTAAAGCTCAGTTTGCAATTCTTCGCTCACAAAAAGGGCGTTGGTTCTACTAAAAACGGCCGCGACTCCGAATCCAAGCGCCTTGGCGTAAAAAAGGCTGACGGACAGGCAGTTATCGCAGGCAATATTATCGTTAGACAGCGTGGCACAAAGATTCATCCCGGCAAGAATGTAGGCATCGGCTCCGATGATACTCTTTTTGCTCTAGTTGACGGAACTGTTAAGTTCGAACACATTTCCGGCGGTAAGAAGCAGGTTAGCGTTTATACTGCTAACTAATATGTCAAAAACGAGTAGTTCGAACTGCTCGTTTTTGTTTTATAATATTATATTTGAAAGGAACGTAATATTATGGCAATTCTCGTAACAGGCGGTACAGGCTACATCGGCTCTCACACAGTTGTTGAACTTTTGAATATAGGCGCAGAGGTGGTTATCGTAGATAACCTTTCCAACAGCAAGCGTTGCGTCCTCGACAGAATAGAGGCTATTACCGGTAAGCGCCCCGAATTCATCGAGTGCGATCTTCTTGATATGCAAAAGCTTACAGAGGTGTTTGATTCTCATACCGATATTGAGGCTGTAATCCACTTTGCAGGCTTCAAGGCAGTAGGTGAATCCTGCTCGCTTCCTATTAAATATTATCACAATAACCTCACAGGAACATTCAATCTTCTCACCGCAATGCGCGAGCACGGTGTAAACAGAATCGTTTTCTCCTCTTCCGCAACAGTTTACGGACTTCCTAAAACCGTTCCGATCAAGGAGGACTTTCCTCTTTCAACTACGAATCCATACGGCGAAACCAAGCTTATGATAGAGAGAATACTCAAGGATTGCACCATTGCATACCCCGAGCTCTCTGTGTGCGTGCTTCGCTATTTTAACCCGATCGGCGCTCACGAATCCGGCCTTATCGGTGAGGACCCGCGCGGCATTCCAAACAACCTTTTGCCTTATATAGCAAAGGTTGCAGCAGGAAGGCTCGAATGCCTCGGCGTTTTCGGTAACGATTACGACACCAAGGACGGCACGGGTGTGCGCGATTATATCCACGTAGTCGACCTCGCGCTTGCGCACCTCAAGGCTATTGAATATACCGCAAAAATGCAGGGTATTGACTATATCAACGTTGGAACGGGCAACGGCTATTCCGTTCTTGAAATGGTTGAGGCGTTCGGCAAGGCATGGGGAGCTCCCGTTAAGTATAAGATCTGCGAAAGACGTCCCGGCGATATCGCAGAATGCTACGCAGATCCTACCAAGGCATATAACGTACTCGGCTGGAAGGCAGAGCGCGGTCTTGATAAGATGTGCGAGGATGCTGCCAGATGGCAGAGAAATAACCCCGACGGTTATCTCGAAGATTAACATTCAATTAAAGAGGCGCACGCCCTGCGCCTCTTTTTTATAGGACTACATAGATTTCTGCGGTCGCCTTTGGCGACAGAATGGAGATTAAATGAAGCTTTCAGATAAAAAACTCTTTCTGCTCGATATGGATGGCACAATATATCTTGGTAACGAGCTTTTCGACGGAACCCTCGATTTTCTTAGTAAGGTAAGAGAGAAGGGTGGAAAATATATCTTTGTTACCAACAATTCATCGAAGAGTAGCTCCGACTACGTAAAGAAGCTCGCCGCGATTGGAATAGAAGCAGTTGAAGAGGATTTTCTAACATCCACAGATGCAACTATTTTGTATTTACAAGATAAATTTAAAGGCAGAAAGTTCTATTCCTTTGGAACAAAATCCTTCACAGAGCAGCTCCGGTGCGCAGGTATTAACGTTACAGATACTCTTGAAGATGATATTTTCGGAATCGTTTTGTCTAACGATACCGAGCTTACCTTCAGCAAGCTTGATGATGCCTGCATTCTCCTCGGCAGAGGCATTGAGTATATAGCTACTAATCCCGATTGGGTGTGCCCGACCTCATATGGCTACGTTCCGGATTGCGGTTCCTTCGCCGATATTTTGCGTCGCGCGACAGGAAGAATGCCCACGTTTATCGGAAAACCAAAGCCGGAAATGCTGCTCCTTGCAATGAAAAAGTACGGCTTCACAAAGGATGAAACACTTATGATAGGAGATAGACTATACACCGATATTGCATCGGGCTATAATGCGGACGTCGACACGGTGTTTGTTCTTTCGGGCGAGGGAACGCTCGAGGATGTTGAATCATCTGAAATTAAGCCCACTTACATTATGAAGAATATTCGCGAGCTTTGCGACAATATATAGAGAGGTATAATCAGTGATCACAGTTAGCAATCTTACATTTCAGTTCGGTGGTCAAATTCTTTTTAAAGACGTTGACTTAAAATTTACTCCCGGTAACTGTTACGGTATTATCGGTGCAAACGGCGCGGGCAAATCCACCTTTTTACGCATACTTTGCGGCGAACTCGAGCCAACAAAGGGCAACGTATATATTCCCGACACCGTTCGCATGTCCGTCCTTAAGCAGAATCACTTCGCTTATGAGGAATATACCGTTCTTGATACTGTAATAATGGGCAACGAGCGCCTGTATAGCATAATGAAGGAGAAGGATGCTCTGTATGCCAAAGCGGATTTTACCGATGAGGACGGCATACGCGCATCAGAGCTCGAGGGCGAGTTTGCAGAGCTTAACGGCTGGGAGGCAGAATCGGATGTCTCAAAGCTCATTCAGGGGCTCGGTCTTTCCGACTCCTACCTGTATATGCAGATGTCGGAGCTGAAGGAAAGTGAAAAGGTCAAGGTTCTTCTCGCACAAGCACTGTTTGGCAATCCGGACATTATTCTGCTCGATGAGCCTACAAACGGTCTTGACATAGATGCGGTTATCTGGCTTGAAAACTTTCTGTCCGATTATTTCGGAACCGTGCTCGTCGTTTCGCACGACCGACATTTTTTGAATGACGTTTGTACCAATATCGTCGATATTGATTACACCGGCATTAAAATGTACGTAGGTAACTACGAATTTTGGTACGAATCAAGCCAGCTCATTCAAAGAATGATTAAAATGCAAAACAAGAAAAACGAGGAAAAAATAGCAGAGCTGATGAGCTTTATCCAACGTTTTTCGGCAAATAAATCAAAATCTCGCCAGGCAACCTCTCGCCGAAAGCTTCTCGATAAGCTCACCGTTGAAGAGCTTCCCGCATCCAGCCGTCGCTATCCGTTCATTGGATTTGAAATGGATAGGGAGCCGGGCAAGGAAATTCTTCACGTAGAGGGGCTTACCAAAAGCCTTAACGGCAACCTTCTTTTCAAAGACTTAAGCTTCCACGTATATAAGGAGGACAAAATCGCCTTCATTGGTAACGAGCTTGCCATAACACAGCTCTTCAAAATTCTGAATGATGAAGAGAAGGCCGATAGCGGTGAATTTAAAATCGGCGTCTCGATCACCGTATCTTATTTTCCGCACGATAACTCGGCATATTTTGATGGGCACACCGAGTCTATTCTCGACTGGATGCGCCAGTATTCCAAGGATCAGACGGAAACTTATCTGCGCGGCTTCCTCGGAAAAATGCTTTTCTCAAACGAAGCTGTCTTTAAGCCCGTAAACGTTCTTTCGGGAGGAGAGAAGGTAAGGTGTATGTTCGCAAGAATGATGATGTTCGGCTCAAATATGCTGATTATAGATCAACCGACAGACCATCTCGACCTTGAATCTATAACCGCAGTTAACAACGGAATGAAAAGCTTTAAGGGAAATATCCTGTTTTCGTCGCACGACTATGAAATCGTTAATACCGTTGCTAACCGAATAATTGAAATTCACCCCGACGGTAGCTTCACGGATCGTCGCTGTACCTACGAGGAGTATCTCGATTACAAAAGGGAACAGTCCGCAAAATAAATTCAACAAAAGGAGCCTCGCTTTTACGAGGCTCCTTTTGTTATAAAAACATAAAGCATTCTACGGAATCAGGCAAGCAGAAAATACATCTAGCGTAATGCAATACGCCTTCGGCAATTCCATACACGCTAAAGCGTGATGCCATACTCAAGCCTGCGACTTGAATAAAAACAACCTAAATTGACCTTGCGGTTCAATTTAGGTTGTTTTTGGTGCGGGCGACAGGACTTGAACCTGCACGGGGTAACCACCAGATCCTAAGTCTGGCGCGTCTGCCAATTCCGCCACGCCCGCCAATATGTGAGCGGAAGTGGCGGAATTTGTCGCGCACACGCCCGCTGATATAGATGAAGAAATGAATTTTATCACGATTCTTGAATGAAAAACTTCAAAAAAAGTGGGTACCCGTGTCAAATTATTTGAAACGAGGCTTGTAATTTTCCTTTTTTGTTTCCTTTTTTACCTGATTATCGCTTTTCTTTGTGGAATCAATCTTATCGTCAAGGCTTTTAACCGATTTGCTTATAACAACCGAAAGCGCAAAGAAAACGGCATACAGGAGAGTGAAAATTACTATCGCAACGAAAAAGTCAGCAGCAGAGTCGAGAGAAATAGCACCGTTTGCAAAGACTATGAGGAAAGCGGCAAGCAGAACCGCATAATGCACAGCAACCTTTATAGCAATATGCCATTTTAATTCAAACACGAGATTAACAATAGCGATGATAAGGCCGAAAAGAAGAATAATCAGGTATTGAATTAACTCGATGTTTATTGTAGCATCAGTCTTGCCGATTCGCGCCACAATGAAGAACAACAGGGAAATAAGTACGGTAAAAGCGCAGGTATGAAGCAAAATTTTTTCAAGCCTTTTCATATTCCTCTCCTTTCGCGGTCAGTAACGAAAATATAATATCACATAAATAAAAAATTTGCAAGCCTTTTAGCAAAAATATCTTTCATTCGCTCATTCGCGTATTGCACAATGAATAAAAATGCAAAAATGAATAATTTTATTCTTTTTCGGTTGACATTTTGTGCGCAAAGATTTATAATGTTAATAATATATTTTATTTTGAGGATATTTTACCTATGAACAGAAAGACAGCAAGAGAAAATGCCTTCTTACTTTTGTTTGAAGGAGCAAGCAAAAACGATGAAACGCCAGAAGAAATCTTCGAAAAAGCAACGGGTGTAAGAGGACTTGAGTGTAACGATTACGTCAGGACCGTATTTTTCGGCTTCTATGAAAACGCGAGAGTTATCGAGGAATGTATAGAAAAAAATCTCGTTGGCTGGAAGAAAGACAGAATATCAATTGCCTCGGTGGCAATACTGCGCTTGTCTACGTATGAGCTTATGTTTATGGAGGACATTCCTGCAAAGGTGTCTATAAACGAAGCCGTTGAGCTTGCGAAAAAGTTTGATGACGAAAAGGCGTATTCCTTCGTCAACGGCGTTATGAATTCAATCGCAGGCGCTCTCGGTAGAAAATGAAAAAACAGTTTGTAATGGGTGTCGACACCAGCAATTACACCACCTCTGTTGCACTTATAGGAGTTGACGGTACGCTTGCCGCGAACATCAAAATTCCATTGCCGGTCAAGGCGGGGGAGTGTGGGTTGCGTCAATCGGATGCCGTCTTTGCTCATATAAAAAATCTGCCGGTGGCTATGCAAAGGGCGCGCAGGGAAATCGGCGACGGTGAAGTTGTTGCCATTGGTGTAAGCGAAAAGCCGCGAAACGTAGAGGGCTCGTATATGCCGTGCTTCCTCTCGGGCGTTGCCGCGGCTACATCGGTATCTGCTGCAACTGACATTCCTATCTATAAATTCTCACATCAGTGCGGGCATATTGCTGCGGCGCTCTATTCTTCTAATAGGTCCGACCTTTTTGACAGGGAATTTTGTGCATTTCACGTCTCAGGCGGCACTACAGAAATGCTCCGCGTTGTACCCGATGAGGCAGCCTTCAAGGCGGACGTTGTCGGCGGTACCGCAGATCTTAATGCGGGTCAGCTTATTGACCGTGTCGGCGTACTTATGGGGCTTCCTTTCCCCTGCGGCTCGCATATCGAGGAGCTTGCCCTCGCTAATACCAAGAAGCTCACGTCCCGCAAGCCTACGCTTTCCGGTTCCTATATCAATCTTTCGGGAGGCGAAAACATAGCGGCAAAAATGTATGCAGAAACAGGTGATAAGTCGCTCGTTTCCGCTTTCGTTCTCGAGTACATTTCCCGCGGACTTATTTCACTTGCCGATTTTTATGAATCACAGCACTGCAAGAGCGAATTCCTCTTTGCCGGCGGAGTTATGAGCAATTCGATAATTAAAGCGCGGCTTGCTGACAGATTTGATGCGAGCTTTGCCGTGCCTCAGCTTTCGTCCGACAATGCTGTCGGAATTGCTTACCTTACCGAAAGAGCCTTCAATACGGAGAAAAAATAATGGACATTTCTTCACTTCGTGAGCGCCCATCAAAATCAGCGCTTACAGTAAGCGAATTAAATAACTACGTCAAGAGTATAATCGACTCCGACCGTGTTTTAAGTGCAGTCAGCGTAACGGGTGAAATCTCAAATCTCACTGTTCATCGCTCGGGTCATGTCTATTTCACACTCAAGGATTCCGATGCTCAAATACGTGCGGTTATGTTTCGCTATGCCCACTCCCGACTAAAATTTACACTTGAGGAGGGAATGAAGGTAAGCGCGCACGGCTCGGTGTCGGTTTATCCTCAAACTGGCAGTGTTCAGCTCTACGTCAACTCTATGACGCCTGACGGAATCGGTGCTCACTATAAAGCGTACGAGCAGTTAAAGTCGAAGCTTGATTCCGAGGGGCTATTTGCCGATGAGCATAAAAAGCCAATACCGCGGTTTCCGCGTCGAATCGGCGTTATAACCTCACCGACGGGCGCCGCTGTCCGTGATATAATTAACGTGACGTCGCGCAGATATCCACTTGCCGACATATATCTTTACCCATCGCTTGTTCAAGGCGATGGCGCCGAGCAAAATCTGATAAAGGCGCTCGATTATCTCGACGCATCGGCGCTCGTTGACGTTATCATAATAGGCAGAGGCGGCGGATCTATCGAGGATCTATGGGCGTTCAACAGTGAACCGCTTGCACGGCGTATTTTCTCGGCACAAACTCCGATAATTTCCGCAGTGGGACATGAAACCGATTTTACAATCTGTGATTTTGTATCCGATTTGCGAGCCCCGACACCATCAGCCGCGGCAGAGCTTGCCGTGCCGGACTTTCGCGACGTTGCCATAGCGCTCGACAATACCGCCTCACGTATTTCAAGCTCACTTACGAGAGTGGCACAGAGAAAAAGGGAACGGCTTCAGTGTATTGCTGACAAACCCGTGTTTAAGGATTCAAGGGCTATGATTTCCGACCGTTCGCTTGCTTTGGTAGGGGCAATGTCGACCGCTGAGGCGGCAATCAAACGCAGGCTTGCAGATCTTTCGTCAGCTCTAAAAATAGAATCCGGTAAAGCAAACGCCATGAGTCCGCTATCGGTTCTGGCGAGGGGTTATTCTATAACAGAGCACGGCGGCAACGTGATCTACTCTGTAAAGGACATTGCAGAAGGCGACCCCATCGTTATCCGTATTGCAGACGGCGTACTGGATGCAGAGGTAAAGGCAGTCACAAAACAAAACAAGAGGAAAACAAAATGAAGAAAAATATAACCTTTGAGGAAGCTATGACGAAGCTCGAGGCCGCTGTTGCGCGGCTTGAGGGCGGCTCGCTTTCTCTCGATGAGTCTTTGGCGACGTTCGAGGAAGCGGTGGAGCTGATTAAGCTTTGCAATTCCAAGCTTGAATCGGCAGAGCAAAAGGTAAAAATGCTCATAGAGGAGGCGGACGGTACCGTTACCGACGTTCCGTTCAGTACAAGCGAAAATGAGGCTTGACGTATATCTGTTTGAGCGTGGGATAACACGTAGCAGAACCGAGGCAAAATCGATAATAGCAGACTCACTCGTCACCGTCAACGGCAAGCTCGCAACAAAACCGTCACTCGAGGTCTCGGATGAGGATAGGGTCGAGGTAGCCGATATCTCCGAGCGCTATGTCAGCCGCGGCGGTCTCAAGCTCAAATGTGCCATTGATTCCTTTGACTTCACTATTGCGGGTAAGCGAGCATTGGACGTTGGCGCCTCGAGCGGCGGATTTACCGATTGCCTTTTAAGGCATGGCGCGATATCGGTCATCGCCGTTGATTCGGGTATCAACCAGCTTGTGGATTCCTTGCGCCGAGACTCACGGGTTACAGTGATTGAAAACTATAACGCACGCTTTATGCGCCGCGAGGATTTGCCGTACGTTCCCGACCTTGCGGTAATGGACGTCTCGTTCATATCCGCCACCTACATAATGCCCGCACTCGCGGAATGCTTACCCTCAGGAGCCGATTTTATATGTCTTATAAAGCCGCAATTCGAGGTCGGCAGGGCGAACATCGGCAAGGGCGGTATCGTAAAGGATGAAAAGGCACGCACGCTCGCGGTTGAACGAGTCGTAGCATTTGCAGACAGTGTTGGATTTGACAAGCTTGCACTTGTAAAATCTTCTATTGTCGGCGGCGACGGTAACGTTGAGTTTCTTGCGCATTTTCGTAAAAGATGATAGCTGGCTGCGGCAGAAAGGATAGCAGTTATATGAAAAATATTTTAATTGTTCCAAATCAAAGCAAGGATAGGGATTTATGCACAAGCACAAGAGTGGCAGAGCTCTTAAAATCCAAGGGCGCAACCGTCCTTGTTGAAAGCAAATATTCGACCGATCTTACAGGCAACGCCATCGTAGCTGACGTCATACCAGACTCAATTGATCTCATACTCGTTGTCGGTGGTGACGGCTCCGTAATTGATGCGTCGGTTCTTGCTGTCGAGCTTGATATTCCGATCCTCGGTGTAAATCTTGGTAATCTCGGATATCTTGCCGAGGTCGAGCCGTCGGAGCTTGATGCATTGAACGGTCTGTTTACAGGCGAATATAAAATAGAGCAAAAGATGCTTCTCTCGGTTTCGGTGACGTCGGCAAATGAAGTAAAAACGTCACAGCGGCTCGCCCTTAATGACGTTATAATTTCGCACGAAACCTACGTCGGTCTTGCGGAGCTTTCACTTAAAAACTCGCACGGCTCGGGCGTAAAATACCGCGCCGACGGACTTATTCTTTCGACCCCCGTTGGCTCAACTGCATATTCCTTATCGGCGGGCGGCCCCATAGTTTCACACGATATAGACTCAATACTTGTAACTCCGATATGTCCGCACGCCTTTTTTAACCGCTCGGTCATCTTTAAGCCGACCGAAGAAATCACAGTATGCAATAACGGTGGAAGTGCATTGAACGTAACCGTCGACGGTAGATTTTTCGCAAAGCTTGCTCCGGAGGAAGCCTGCACAGTTCGTGCATCGGAAAAAAGAGTCAAAATGCTTACCTTTACGGAAAATAATCTGTTTGCCACGCTATTCGGCAAAATGAGAAAAATAGAAAAAATATAATTCGCTTATTGCGGGAGGAAATATGAAAAATTTAAGACAGCAGAAAATCCTTGAATTGATTGAGATTTACAATATCGATACACAGGAAATGATGATTGAAAAGCTTCGCGAGGTCGGTATCAACGCCACGCAGACCACGATATCAAGAGATATTCGCGAGCTCAAGCTGATTAAGGGAACCACCGGCAATGGCGGATATAAATATATACTTCCGGGTGTGAGGAAGGACAGTAATACCCCCGTCCTTAATTCTGCATTAACCGATTCTGTTCTTCATATTGAGGCGGCAGGCAATATAGTTGTTGTCAGAACCTATCCCGGCATGGCAAATGCCCTTGCCGTATGTGTTGATTCGCTTGAAAAGCCCCATATCATCGGCAGTGTTGCCGGTGACGATACCATACTTCTCGTCGTTCGCAATGAGGAGGTCGCAGGTGAGGTTGCTAAGGAGCTAAAGGTTGCCTTCGGCATTTAATAAAACTGTAAAACCACGGAGAATAAAATGCTTCAATCCTTACATATTGAAAACATTGCAGTTATAAAAAAAGCGGATATTGATTTTTCCTCGGGCTTCACAGCCCTGACAGGAGAAACAGGCGCGGGTAAATCAATAATAATCGACGGAATCAGTCTTTTGCTCGGTGCAAAGGCGGATAGAGAGCTTGTGAGAACGGGCGAGGATTCGGCGATGGTGAGCGGCTTTTTCACAAATCTTACGGACGAATCACGCAAATCTCTCGAGGATGCAGGCGTATATCCCGATGAGGATGGGAATATACTGATTCAGCGCTCTGTATTTTCGGATGGCCGCTCACAAATTAAGGTAAACGGCAGGTCTGTAACTCTTTCTGTTCTTAGAAGCGTTATGCCATCACTCGTTGCAATACACGGGCAGAGCGACACTACGGCAATTACCGATTCGCAAAAGCAGCTCGAGCTTATCGATATCTATGCAATAAACGCTCCGCTTCTCGCGGAATATTCGCAAAAGTATGCGGCGCTGACGGAAATCAGACGCCGGAAGGAAGAGGTTGCAAAGCTTCAGAACGAACGTGAGCGCCTTGTTGAGATTCTGCAGTACCAGATAAAGGATATCGACTCGCTTTCATTGCACGACGGCGAAGAGGAAGAGCTGATAGACAAGAAAATAAAAATTAAAAACAGTGAGAAAATAAGTAAGAACGCGGGCTTTGTTTTTAAGGCGTTAAAGGGAAGCGAGAAGGGAAGCATTTCCTTTTTGCTTGACCGTAGCATCAGCGCGCTTGAACAGATATCCGATGTCGTTCCTGTATTTGCCGAATACGCTGAGACTCTGCGTGATATGCTCTACAGGGTTGAGGATATAGGCGAAGAGGTTTATGCCGTTATTTCCGATATGGAATCAGACCCGACCGAGGCACTTAATAAAATAGAATCAAGGCTTGATAAAATATCGAAGCTTAAACGCAAATACGGTCTTACCGTTGCCGACGTTCTCGCCTTCAGAGATAAAGCGCGGGCAGAGCTTGATACGCTTGAAAACTCCGACGAGCTGCTCAAAAAGCTGGAGAAGCAAGAGGCGGCGGCGTACACAGAGGCACTTTCGGTGGCCGAGGCTCTGCACACGCGTCGCGAGCAAGCGGCGAAGGAAATAGAAGCAACCGTAAAGGGTACCCTTGAATTTCTGGATATGCCAAAGGTGGTTTTCTTTGCATCTATGACCTCTGATTACGAATCCGGAAGACGGGTGCTTTATCCTACGGGCTACGACAGGCTTGATTTTTATATCAGCGCCAACAAGGGTGCGGATGCTCAGCCCCTCAGTCGTATAGCATCGGGCGGCGAGCTTGCCAGAATAATGCTCGCACTTAAATCCGCAATTTCCGACAAGGACGGCATAGCTACAGTCATTTACGACGAAATTGATGCGGGCGTTTCGGGAAAAACCGCAAGAAAAATCGGCATAAAAATGCTCGAGCTTTCCGCAAGCGCTCAGCTTCTTTGCGTAACTCACAGCGCGCAGATAGCATCCCTGGCGGATACTCATCTCCTCATAAAAAAACAGGAAATAAACTCAAAAACCGAAACGAGCGTAACACTGCTTGACAGGACGGGAAGAATTTCCGAGCTTTCGCGCATTCTCGGCGGAATTGACGTCACGGAATCACAGCGCAAGGCTGCGGAGGATATGCTGAACGAAAGAGAACTATACATTAAAAAGTGAGTAAATAATGATCAACAATCTTTTTGCGTTTTTTGATGAAAAGGATGTTGAATATAAAAGGAATGAGCCGATGGCACCGTACACGTCTGTGCGCATTGGCGGCAGTGCGGCGGTTATAGCATTTCCGCGCACTCAAAATCAGTTAAAGCAGGTCATGCGGTATCTATACCTTCACGGCATACGGCATCGCGTGATAGGAAAAATGACAAATCTCTTGCCGCTCGACGAGGGGTATGACGGCGTGCTTGTATGCACGGCATCACTCACAGGATTTTCAGTGACAAACTGTCTTGTAACCGTCGAAGCAGGGGCAATGACGTCAGCGCTCATAATACGTATGGCACGATACAATCTCGGTGGGCTTGAGCTGCTCGTTGGAATACCTGGTACGGTCGGAGGAATGGTTGCATCTAACGCAGGAGCATACGGTCTTGATATGGCATCCGTCCTCAGAGACGTTACCTTGTATTTTCCGCGCGATGACCTTACAATGACTCTTACCGCAAGCTCGCTCGGCTTCTCATATCGGAGCAGTATGATAAAAAGCAGTAAAGCGACGGTTCTTTCTGCTCGGATCGATTTTAAGGAAAAGGAAGCGGATATCATATACTCCGATATAACAAAAATTAAGGAAAAGCGAGCGGAAACACAACCAATAAAAAGCTATAGCCTTGGCAGCGTTTTTAAACGCTTGCCGGACGGAACCTCTGCCGCATATCTAATCGACAGATGCGGCCTTAAGGGAACACGTATCGGCGGTGCCTCAATTTCAGAAAAGCACGCAGGCTTTATAGTTAATCACGGCACCGCGACCTCGCAGGATTTTCTTGATCTTGTGGCACTCGCACGGCAGACCGTACGGGAAAAATTCGCCGTCGAATTAGAAACTGAAATAGATATTTTATAGTTTCTGCCGCAAATTATATGTAATTTTAAAATGAAAGGGTGATTTTGTAATGTCTTTCTCATCTGAGATTAAGGAAAAAATATCCGCAGAGACCTACAAAAGCACCTGTTGCCGAAAGGCGTTTATAAACGGCGTTTTGTCTTCAAAGGCGCGCTCGGAAAACGGCGTTGTTTCATTCAATATTGAGAACGCTTCACTCGCCGCCGCGCTTGCTAAATATATTGTTGAATTTTATGGGAAGGAGCCCACCGTTGGGGTTCCGAAATCGGGTGGCAGATGCAGGGTTGTCACCTTTGAGTCCAAGGCGGCAGACCGCTATCTTGAATCTCTCGCAAACGGAGCTCCGCTGCTGGCAGCGAGGTGTCCTAACTGTCAATCGGCATTCTTACGCGGCTTTTTCTTTGCGGCCGGCAGAGTTTCCGATCCGCAGAAGCAATATTCGCTCGAATTTTCTCCGATTGATCACCACGAAAAATATCTCGATCTGATTAACGCGGAGGGTATCTCCCTCAAATCAACCACGCGCCGCGGTGTCAGGATTCTGTATCTTCACAGCTGCGATGCAATCGAAAGCTTCTTCGCTCTCGCAAACCTTAACAGCGTTGCCTTCGCGTTTATGAACGCAAAGATAGAGGGCGAATTCAGAAATAACATAAATCGCGGAGTAAACTGCGAAACTAACAATATTACACGTGCGGTTAACGTTTCGCAACGGCACGTTCGCGTAATCAAAAGGCTGATAGCGGCAAATATGCTCTCGTTCTTGCCAGAGGAGCTTCAGGAAACCGCACTCTTCCGTCTTGAAAACGCATCTTTGACTCTTGCGCAGCTCGCGGCAATTTCGGTGCCGGCAATATCAAAGTCGGGGCTTATTCACAGGCTTAACCGAATCTGTGAGTATGCAGAGCAGCTACTAAAGGATACAGGGAAAAAATAGGGAGGTACTATGGGAGATTTTGTGCATCTTCATCTTCACACCGAATATAGCCTGCTCGATGGAGCAACGCGAATCTCCGATATTGCTGATAAAGCAATAAAAGAGCATCAAAACGCTGTTGCAATAACCGATCACGGCGTTATGTACGGTGCTGTTGAGTTCTATACCGAGCTCAAAAAGAAGGGCATCAAGCCGATAATAGGCTGTGAGGTCTATCTTGCCGAGCGTACTCGCTTTGACAAGGATGGCAGGCGCGACACCTCGGGCTCGCACCTCATTCTTCTCTGCAAGAATGAAATCGGATACCGAAATCTTTGTTATATGGTCTCCGAAAGCTTTATAAACGGCTTTTATATGAAGCCAAGAATAGATATGGACCTTCTTACCGAGCATCACGAGGGACTGATTGCGCTCTCTGGATGCGTAGCGGGAAGAATACCACAGCACATTCTCACCGGAAATATGGACGAGGCTGAGTCCGAAGCAATAAAAATGCGTGATCTCTTCGAAGATGACTTTTACCTCGAAATTCAGAATCACGGTCTGGATGACGAGCGCCGTGTCGCTTATGCGCTCTCCCTCATCTCCAAAAAGCACGGTATTCCTCTCGTCGCCACCAACGACGTTCATTATCTTGAGCACGCCGATGCCGATACTCAGGCGACGCTCATGTGCATACAGACTAACAACGTCATAACCGACGGCAGACCCTTCGGCTTTGAAACCGACGAGTTCTACTTTAAATCCACCGAACAAATGCGCTCTCTTTTTGCGGCATTCCCCGGCGCTATTGAAAATACTGTAAAAATTGCAGAAAAATGCAATTTTGATTTTGAGTTTGACAAGCTCCATCTTCCTGATTTTAAGGCAGAGGGCGGTATGTCGCACGCCACCAAGCTTCGCAAGGATGCATACGACGGCTTTGAGGAAAGGATAAAGCAGGGAAGATTTGATTTCTCCGCTCATCCCCGCACAGAATACGAGGAGCGGATAGAGTACGAGCTTTCAGTTATCGATAAAATGGGCTTTAATGCCTATTTCCTTATTGTTGCGGATTTTGTTTCCTTTGCCAAAAGATCCGACATTCCCGTCGGTCCAGGACGTGGCTCGGGTGCCGGAAGCCTTGTTGCCTTT
The DNA here is from genome assembly GCA_017471825.1 of Clostridia bacterium. Taxonomy (GTDB): domain Bacteria; phylum Bacillota; class Clostridia; order Oscillospirales; family CAG-272; genus UBA1740. Next base: position 101,847 of record JAFURQ010000033.1, on the reverse strand, counting down.
TGTATCGGTATCACGGACGTGGACCCCATCGCCTTCGACCTCCTGTTTGAGCGTTTTCTCAACCCGGAAAGAGTTTCGATGCCCGACTTTGATATCGACTTCTGCTACAACAGACGTGAAGAGGTAATTGATTACGTCAAGCGTAAATACGGAGACGATAAGGTTGCACAGATAGTTACCTTCGGTACACTTGCCGCAAGAGCCGCCGTGCGCGATGTCGGCCGTGCGCTCGCTATGCCGTACAGTAAGGTTGATTCAATTGCAAAGCTCATTCCGCGAGAGCTCAACGTAACGATAAGCTCAGCGCTCGAGAGCAAGGAGCTAAAGGAGCTATATGACACCGATAACGACGTGCGCAGACTCCTTGATATGAGCCGTAGCCTTGAGGGGATGCCTCGCCACGCCTCTACTCACGCTGCAGGCGTAGTAATAACCGAGCGTCCTACCTACGAATACGTTCCGCTTTCTTACAGCGGTACCGGCATTGTAACACAGTTCGATATGAACACGGATGCCCGTCTCGGTCTTGTGAAATTTGACTTTCTCGGTCTTCGTTATATTACCGTAATTCACGACGCCGAGCTCGAAATAAGGAAAAAAATCCCCGATTTTGACATCACCACCGTCCCCTTTGATGATGCGGCAACCTTCAAGCTTCTATCCGAGGCACGCACCGAGGGAGTATTCCAGCTTGAATCCGCAGGCATGAAGCAGGTGTTAACGCGCCTAGCGCCAAGCTCGCTCGAGGACGTGATTGCGTGTATAGCGCTTTACCGTCCCGGTCCTATGGATTCCATTGATAAATTCATAGAGAGAAAGCACGGCAGAGAAAAAGCGGAATATAAAATTCCTGTCCTTGCCGATATACTTGACGTCACCTATGGCTGTATCGTATATCAGGAGCAGGTTATGCAGATTTGCCGCACGCTTGCGGGATATACCTATGCCCACGCGGATATAGTACGCCGCGCTATGTCAAAGAAAAAGGCTGACGTAATGCTCGCCGAGGCAAATGCCTTCATTGACGGATGCGCCGCACGCGGCATACCGCCCTCAGATGCGCAAGAGATTTTTGATGAAATGGTCGGCTTTGCGAAATATGCCTTCAACAAAAGCCATGCAACCGCATACGGCGTTATCTCTTATCGCACGGCATATCTGAAGGCTCATCACCCGGCCGAATATTTTTCCGCGCTCTTAACCAGTGTCCTTTCCTATACCTCCAAGCTTCGCGAATATATCGCCGATGCTCAAAAATTCGGCGTAAGCGTCCTTCCGCCCGATATCAACACCAGCGGCGTTGACTTTACCGTAGTCGACGGCAACATCCGTTACGGACTGCTTGCTATCAAAAACGTAGGCAGAGTTTTTGCGGACGCGGTTGTCAATGAGCGCAAAAGGGCTCCCTTCGCCTCCTTCGATGAATTTGTATCCCGAATGGCAGATTCCGAAATCAATAAGCGCACGGTCGAATCTCTTATAAAATGCGGAGTTTTCGACTCTCTCGGCATTCCGAGAAGTGCCCTTATTGCCTGCCACGAGCACATCATTGACTCCGAGCTTGATAAAAAGCGCAATAACGTTTCGGGACAGCTCGACCTTTTCTCAATCGGCACGTCAATGCTTGGCGATTCGAGTGGCAAGTACGAATATCCCAATATCGCGGAGTATCCGATTCGTGAGCTTCTTCTTCTCGAAAGGGAAAGCTCGGGTATTTATTTCTCGGGACATATGCTTGACAATTACGCATCGCATATCAACTCTCTTAAACCCGATAAAATATCCGATTTCACTCAGGAAGCCGCAGATGATCCCACCTCGGCATACCGTGACCGTGCAACCGTAAAAATTGCAGGTATAATAACCGCCAAAAAAACAAAGGTTACTAAAAACGGAGATACCATGGCTTTCTTGACGGTTGAGGACAGATATTCGGAGGCGGAGGTAATAGTTTTTGCAAGACAGTATTCCAAATATGCGGACGAGCTGTTTGAGGACAATGCAGTTCTTATAACCGGAACTCTTTCTTATGAGGACGGTGACGAGGCGCGTATACTTCTTTCAGAACTTTCACCGCTGAAGAGCAACACGGAATACTCGTATTTTGTTGCCGCGCAGGAAAAATCTCCTACGGTCTATATCAAGGTTGAGGCTTTTGATTCAAAGCGTATGAATTCTATTACCAGAATGGCGCTCCTCAATCCCGGCACGTCAAGGGTGATTGTTGTTGATGCCAAAACACGCCGTTCCTTTGCTCTCAAGGACATCGCGCTTAAGCCTAGCGAGAAGGTAGTTGAAAGGCTGATTGCAATGTTCGGAGAGTCGAATGTTGTAATAAAATAATTAATTTTTAACATTTCCAATATTGACACGCGTTACGCTATGATGTATAATATACTTAAAATTCCAACATTTTTATGAGAGGTGACCGTATATGACATTGAATATCATACTCGATATAGTTATATCACTTTTAATAGTTACCGGCGGTATAATAGGCGTTTGCTGCGGATTTGTAAAATTCGTATCCGGACCATTGCGCTTCGTCGGCTCCTTTGCTCTTGCCTTCAGTCTTGCGGATGTCGTTTCAGTCAAGCTTGTTGAGCCTTGGGTAAACGCACCGATTGCAAATCAGATAGAGCAGTTTATTTTAAACAAAACCGCCGCGGATCCGAATGCAGAGCTTCCCACGCTCGTTAAATTCGCTGCAGGCCTTGTAGATATTGATCTTGACGGCAAAACGGTTTCGGAAATAATAACAGAGCTTACGGCGCCGCTCGTTCACATTATTTGTATCGTTGTGACCTTTGTTATTCTTTATTTCCTTGCTAAGCTTGTTTTGTGGTTCGTTTTCTGGCTTCTTGACCTCTTTTTCAATACCACGCTTCTCGTAGTGCCCAACAAGGTTATAGGTACGATTTTCGGCTTGTTCTTTGCGGCAATCATCGTATGGCTTCTTGTCATAATCTTTAACTTTATCGTGAATATTCCTGCCGTTCATGAAAATGAATGGGCGGCCAATTTCACGGGTGGACCTATTTTCAGGTTCTTCACACGTCTGAGTCCTCTTGGACTTCTCTTAAGCTTCTGATAAGTGATAAATCGGGCTACACTTTAGGGATCGCATCTTATGCTGTCCTGCAATGAGGTAGCCCTATTTATTGGAAAGGTATAAAAATGGAATTTCAAAAATGCGCAAAATGTGGAAAACGGCCGGCCGCTGTTTTCATCACGCGTATGGAAAATAATAAAACGTTCAACGAGGGGCTTTGCCTCCTTTGCACACGCAATCTCGGAATAAAGCCCGTCGACGATATACTCAAAAATATGGGAATGACCGACGAGGATATAGAAAATATGTCGGGGGAGGTCGAGGGTATGCTTTCGGCGATAGAGCCCGTATCTGACGGTATGGTTGACGGCACAAACGACGGCGGAGCGCCTGCCGTTGACTTTCAGAAATTATTTGCTAACTTCGGCTTCGGCGCTCCCAAGCGCCCCGCGAATGGCGGAAAGGGCAAGAAGGAGCAGAAAAAGGACGAGAGCAAAAAGCTTTTGTCGACCTATTGCACAGACCTTACTGAAAAGGCGCGTTCAGGTGCCACAGACAGAATTGTTGGCCGTGACCGCGAGCTCGAAAGAGTAATACAGATACTCTGCCGCCGACAGAAGAACAATCCCTGTCTTATTGGTGAGCCCGGAGTAGGTAAAACCGCCATAGCAGAGGCACTTGCTCAAAGAATCGTGGATGGCAACGTTCCCGAAAGGCTTGCTGATGCTGAAATATGGCTTCTTGACATCACAGCGCTTGTAGCAGGCACACAGTTCCGCGGACAGTTTGAATCCAGAATCCTCGGTCTTATAAAAGAGGTTAAGCAGGCGGGTAACATCATTCTTATGATTGACGAGGTTCATACGATAGTCGGAGCGGGCGATTCCGAGGGAAGCATGAGCGCCGCTAACATTCTTAAGCCTGCGCTCTCGCGCGGCGAAATCCAGGTGATAGGTGCCACAACTCTCAAGGAATACCGAAAGTATATCGAAAAGGACAGCGCGCTTGAACGCCGCTTCCAGCCGGTTATGGTAAACGAGCCCTCAATTGACGATACCGTTCAGGTTATCAAAGGAATAAAGGGATATTACGAGCTTTATCACGGAATCACAATTCCCGATGACGTTGCAAGGGCGGCGGTAGTGCTTTCGGAGCGCTATATAACGGATAGATTTCTTCCCGACAAGGCCATCGACCTTATCGACGAGGCTGCCGCAAGGGTGGCACTCACCTCACCCGAGCTTAATGAAAAGCAAAGGAACGAAAAGGCTCTTATCGCATTGACGAAAAGGGAATCCGAGCTTAACGCAAAGCTTGAAAAGCCCGAGGCGCAGACCGAAGAAAATTATAAGGCAGCCGCCGATATAAAGGTTGAAAAGCTTAAGCTCGAGGAGCGCCAAGAGGAGCTCACAAGAGTGGTATCTTCGCTTGTAGTAACCGTCGCAGATCTCGCAGAGGTTATAGAGGTATGGACGGGTGTTCCCGCATCCGACATTAAGGCGGGTGAGCTCGCCGAGCTCCAAGGACTCGAGACTCGCATTAGCGCAAGATTGATTGGACAAAAAGAGGCGGTTGATGCGGTTGTCAGAGCCGTAAAGCGCAAGCGCGCCGGCATTTCCTACCGCCAGAACCCTGTTTCTATGATTTTTGCAGGTCCTACGGGCGTTGGAAAAACCGAGCTTGTTAAAATCCTTGCCGACGAGCTGTTTAAGCAGCCCGAGGCGCTTATTCGACTTGATATGTCGGAGTTTATGGAAAAGCACGCGGTTTCCAGAATTATCGGTGCGCCCCCCGGATACGTTGGTTATGACGAAGCTGGTCAGCTTACAGAGAAAATCCGCCGCCGTCCTCACGCCGTAATCCTTTTTGACGAAATTGAAAAGGCACACCCCGATGTTTTGAACGTCCTGCTTCAGATACTTGACGACGGAAAGATTACCGATGCACAAGGACGACAGGTAAACTTCGAGAATACGATTATCATACTCACGACCAACGCAGGAAGTGAGGTATCAACCTCTATCTCCGGATTTGCCGAAAACAGAGAAGAGAAGAGCAAGGAGAAGACAGAAAAGGCTCTTGCCTCCTTCCTTCGCCCCGAGTTTATAAACCGTATTGATGAAATAATAGTCTTCAGACATCTTGATAAGCAGGATTTCATAGGCATAGCTTCAATAATGCTCGGCAAGCTTGCAAACTTTATGAACGAAAAGGGCACAAGGCTTACGTACTCCGATGACGTCCTTTCCTTCATTGCCGATAAATCCTATTCGGAAAAATACGGTGCAAGAAATATGCGCAGATTTATTGAGCGAGAGGTCGAGGATAGGATAGCCTCTCTCATTATCGACAAGGCGCAAACAACCTTGCTCGGCATACACCTCACCGTTGCCGATAATCAAATTCAAATAAGTTCTATTTAACATTTTTAGGAGAAATATTATGGCAGAATGCTCACATGATTGTTCTAATTGTTCCGAAAAATGCTCCAAGGAATCGCTTCTCGCACCGCAAAACAGAGCAAGCAACGTAAAGCATGTAATCGGAGTAGTAAGCGGAAAGGGCGGCGTCGGAAAATCTCTTGTAACCTCGATGCTCGCCGTAACTATGAATAGACGCGGATACAAAACCGCAATTCTCGACGCTGATATAACCGGTCCGTCTATACCTAAGGCGTTTGGACTTAAGCCCGGATGCGTAAGCGGAAGCGACCTCGGTATGTTCCCTCCGCAGACTAAAACGGGAATAGAGGTAATGAGCGTCAACCTCTTGATGGAGGATGAAACCAGCCCTGTCGTATGGCGCGGTCCTGTAATTGCCGGCACGGTTAAGCAGTTCTGGTCAGACGTCGTTTGGAATGAGGTTGATTATATGTTCGTTGATATGCCTCCCGGCACCGGCGACGTACCGCTTACCGTATTCCAGAGTCTGCCGCTTGACGGTATCGTAATCGTCAGCAGCCCTCAAAGCCTCGTTTCGATGATAGTTGAGAAGGCTGTAAATATGGCAAAGATGATGGATATAAACGTAATCGGTCTTATTGAGAACTACAGTTACCTTTCCTGCCCCGATTGCGGCAAAAAAATCAATATTTATGGCGAGAGCCATATAGACGAGCTTGCAAAGGCTCACGGCACGAGCGTTCTTGCGAGAATTCCGATTGATCCCGAGCTTGCCTCCGCTTGCGACAAGGGCGTGGTTGAGCTTTTTGAGGGCGATTATCTTGAAGGTGCTGCCGATCTTATAGAAGCGGCGTTCAACAAATAATTTTAACATCGTTTTTTCACAAAATATATCAAGGCACTCTCTACCCCTATGCTCTTATGCGGGACTTCTAAAAAAGAAGCCCCGCATTTTTTTATTTGCTACTGTTTACGACAATTTATTCCTTATGTGTGTGTTAAAATTAATATGCAATTTGGAGGACAGTATGGAAACCTTATATATTGATGTGTTTTTCCTTATTAACTTCACCGTTGATCTGCTAGCCGCTCACTTCGCCTCGTGCTTTACAAAAATCCCGATTGGTACTACCAGGCTTATCATAGTGTCCGCTATTGGTGGGGTGTATTCCTGCGTTGCCGTGTTGGCGAACAGCCCCGTCATATCCCTTATTGCCGGAATAGTCGCCATAGCTTTAACAATGATAATAATGGTAAGAAAAGCGTCAATACTGCGCAGAATTAAGCTTTTGATAGCCTTCTTTTTGTTCTTGATTATAATAGGCGGAATAGTTTATTTTGCATATTGTGCCTTGGACAAATATTTCCCGAACCGAGAATCCGAGGTTGAGAATCGCTCGTTCTTGATTTTTTCCGTGATACTATTGCTCGGTATTGCCTTAATTCGCTTTATTATGAATGTTTTTTCGACTGCGCGGAGTGAAAGGTGCCTTACCGTCAAAATCGAGCTTTTGGGGCGTGAAGTAACCTGCGAGGCACTTATTGATACAGGAAATCTGTTGAAGGATCCTATTGATTCAACGCCCGTAATGCTGGTTAAAGCAGCTGCGGCTAAGGCTTTATTCTCGGGAGAGCCGCCGCAAATATATGACGGTAGCATACCGAGCGAGCTTCGGCGTTACATTCGCCTTATACCAATTACCCGAAACGGAAAAAACGATATAAAGCCCGGCATAAGACCGGACAGAGCATCGGTATTGATGAACGGAAAATTTGAGGACGTAAGAATTGCTTTTGTTATAGATGATGAAGGAGGGACCTTTAACGGCTGCGATGCGCTTATGCCTGCCGTAGCGGTTGAGGGATTGTGAGCTTTAAATGTTGAAGAAATTTATATTAAGAATATACCATGCGTTTTTGCGCCTGTTTTCGGCTCACGCGTATTACGTAAACGGAACCGACACGCTTCCGCCGCCCTTGTCGGAAGAGGTAGAGGAGAGCTTGATTGAAAACATTTCCTCGCCTGAAGCACGTGATGCGCTAATAGAACACAATCTTCGCTTGGTGGTTTACATAGCAAAAAGATTTGAAAACACGGGTGTCGGAATAGAGGAACTCGTCTCAATAGGTACGGTCGGACTTATCAAGGCAATAAGCACCTTTAACTCTAAGAAGAATATAAAGCTCGCTACTTACGCATCGCGTTGCATCGAAAATGAGATTTTGATGTTCATACGAAAAACGTCCGTAAAGCGCAGGGAAGTGTCAATAGACGAGCCGCTAAGCGTTGATTGGGACGGAAATGAGCTTCTTTTATCCGATGTTCTCGGCTCCGAGAGCGATTCGGTATCCAGAAGGATGGAGGACGACGAGGAGAAGAGAATCCTGCGCTCCGCGGTATTAACGCTGACCGAAAGAGAACGGGTAATTATCGAAATGCGCTTTGGCTTGGATGGTGCCGATGAGCTTACTCAAAAGGAGGTAGCTGATGCCCTTGGCATTTCCCAAAGCTACATTTCTCGCCTCGAAAAGAAAATAATGCGCGAGCTTCGAAAAAAAATTCAAGAAAAAATATGATTTTTTTCATAAAACTATTGCAAAATGAAAAAAACTATGCTATAATAAAGAGCAATTAAAATGAATAACTATGTTAAGAGGTGTTAAAGATGAAGGCAGGAATACATCCCGAATATAAGGAAGCTACCATAAGATGTGCTTGCGGCGAAACCGTTCTTACCCACTCTGTAAAGGGCGATATGAACGTTGAAATCTGCTCCAAGTGTCATCCTTTTTATACAGGTAAGCAGAAGTTCGTAGATGCCGGCGGACGTGTTGACAAGTTCAAGAAGCGTCTTGCAAAGGTTGGTAAGTAATTACTAATACAAAAGAGCGCAGGATAGTCAGGCATTGGTTATCCGCGCTCTTTTTGTATCTATTTTGTCGAAAGGAGTAATAAAATGTCAGAGGAAAATAGAGAATTAGCCGTTCTGATCAGCATTGCCGCAAGCGGCGCTGAGGTCGAGGAGTGCGAGAGAAGCCTCGACGAGCTTGAAAGACTTCTGAACACCGCAGGTGCTGAAGCCAAGGCTCGTGTTATTCAGGTAAAGGAAGCCTTCGATCCCCGCACCTGCATTGGCAAGGGCAAGGTCGCTGAGGTTGCGGAGCTTGTCGCATCAAGCGGCATTACGCTTGCCGTTTTTGATTTCGAGCTTTCACCCGCGCAGATAAGAAACCTTGAGAATGATATAGACGGAGTCAGAGTTATTGACCGAAGCATGCTCATACTCGACATATTTGCACTCCATGCCACCAGTGGCGAAGGTAAGCTCCAGGTTGAGCTCGCCCAGCTTCGCTATTCGGCGCCGCGTCTTATAGGAAAAGGAGTAGAGCTTTCGCGCCAGGGCGGAGGAATCGGATCGCGCGGTCCGGGAGAATCCAAGCTCGAAACCGACAGACGTCATTTAAGAGAAAAAATATCATCTCTTGAAGGAAGAATCAAAGAGCTCGAGCACAACCGTGCCGTAATGCGAGCCAAGCGTGACAGAAGCGGAATAACAAAGATAGGCATTGTCGGTTATACAAATGCCGGAAAATCTACATTATTAAATAAGATAACCGGTTCTGACGTCTTGAGCGAGGATAAGCTTTTTGCAACGCTTGATCCCACAACGCGCAAGGCAGAGCTCCCGACGGGAGAATCTGTTTTGTTTACCGACACCGTTGGCTTTATTCGTAAGCTTCCGCACCATCTTGTAAAAGCGTTTAAATCAACTCTCGATGAGGTTGTATATTCTGATATTCTGCTTATCGTATCTGACGTTAACGATCCCGAGGTTCCCGAGCATCTTAAGGTAACTGAGGAGGTAATAGAGGAGCTTGGAGCCGCAGATAAGCCCAAAATTTATGTTTATAACAAGTGCGACCTGTCTGATGCAGCAGATATTTCTGCCGCAGATAGAGAGGATACTGTATTTATATCAGCAAAAACAGGAATGGGCATAGACAGACTTTTTGAATTGATAAAACACGAGCTTGATAGGCTCAAAAAAGCGTATAAGCTTCTGATACCGTACGATAAACAGTCGCTTGTAAGCGATATGTATAATAATTTTGTTGTAACAAACGTTGAATATGCAGACGGTGGCGTGCTCGTGGAAGCCGTGCTTGACGAGCGTGGCAGGGGGCTTTACAGAAGCTATATAGTCGAATAATATTCATTTTTACTCAGCGGAGGGTGCTATGCAGAGCTACACAACAGTTCTCGGAGAAGGAAAATATGAATACGAGGACAGAAAATCCGTATTTATAGGAAACGCAGTCCCCGTATCTACTGAGTCGGAGGCACTTGATTTTATATCATTTATTAAAAAGAAGTATCCCGATGCCAGACATCACGTTTATGCCTACGTTTTGCGAGAAAATTCAATTATGCGTTTCTCCGACGACAGAGAGCCGCAGGGAACCGCAGGAATGCCGGTGCTTGATGCAATACGCAAAAATTCCTGCACCGACGTTGCGATAGTTGTCGTCAGATACTTTGGCGGAACTCTTCTTGGAACGGGCGGACTCGTCCGCGCTTATTCCGCCGCCGCGGTTGGCGCGCTTGAAAACGCAAAAATTATTACCTATGATATATATGCGGTAATGAATATCACTGCTTCCTATTCCGATTATCAGAAGATTATGCCTATACTCACGGAATGTGATTTCAGAATTACCGAAACAGTTTATGCGGATTCTGTTATTATCAACGGAAAAATTTCCAAAAAGGCTGTCGATGGCTTCAATAAATCAATAACAGAGGTAACTTCCGGTAGAATTAAAGCGGAAATAGTAGAAGAAATATTTGATTTTTAATTTTTTTGACGATAATAAGAGTGTTTTTATAAAAAAAGTCGTATATTAATATGTAATACAAAAAAGGAGGGGTTATATGATCAGCAAGGAAACTGTTGACGAGGTGCTTTTACGTACAGACGTTGAATCGCTGATAGGCGGCTACGTTTCTCTGAAAAGAGCGGGCTCAAATTTAAAGGGACTTTGTCCGTTCCATAGCGAAAAAACTCCTTCCTTTACCGTGTATCCTGCAGATAACAGCTTTTATTGCTTCGGATGCGGCGTTGGTGGAAACACAATAACATTCATCAGGCAAATCGAGCATCTCGATTATCCCGATGCCGTTGAATTTCTTGCAAAGCGGGCAGGTATAACGGTTATAAGAGATGGAGAGAACGAATACGTACGTACCGGCTCGATTTCAAAGGAAAGACTCCTTAAGATGAACGTTGATGCGGCCAAATTCTTCCATGCGATGCTTTTTGGCACTCATCCGAAGGCAAAGGCGGCACTTGAATATTTTACGGTTACGCGTGGGCTTTCAATCGCTACGATAAAGCACTTCGGACTTGGTTACGCCCCCGATAGCTATGATTCAATGATGAAATATATGCTTTCGAAGGGGTACACAAGGGACGAGCTCGTTGAGGGTTTCTTCGCTGTTAAAACAGAGAAGGGAACCTATTTTGATAACTTCAGAAACCGAGTCATGTTCCCCATAATAGACGTGTCTGGCAACGTAATAGCTTTTGGCGGTCGCGTTATGGATGACTCAAAGCCAAAATACAGAAACACCATGGATACTCCGGTGTTCAAAAAGTCCAGGAATCTTTTTGCCTTGAATTTTGCGCGCACTACCGGCGCCGAGTCGTTAATCTTGTGCGAGGGATATATGGACGTTATCGCTCTGCATGCCGCAGGCTTTACAAATGCTGTTGCTACTCTCGGTACCGCAATAACGGCAGAGCAGGCAAGACTGATGAGCAGATATACCAAAAAGGTTATCATATGCTATGATGCCGATGAAGCGGGGCAGAAGGCGGCGCAAAGAGCGCTAAAAATGCTCGGAGAGGTCGGACTCGACGTTTCGGTAATTCGCGTTCCGGGCGCTAAGGACCCAGATGAATATATCAGAGCATACGGCAAGGACGGATTTGCTCGTGTTATTACCGAGTCGAAAAGCAAGTTTGAATACAATATGGATACGATACTTTCCAAGTATAACATCGAGGTACCTCAGGAGCGTATCAATGCGCTTACAGAGCTTGTAAACCTTATTTCTGACGTTTATTCGAGGGCAGAACAGGATGTTTACATACAGGCTGTTGCTAAAAAGCTTAATGTGGAACCCCAAAGCCTGAGAGCCGACGTGGACAAGCTTGCTCGGAAAAAAGCAGGGGCATTCCGAAAGAACGAAAGCGAGAAAACGCGTCGTGAAGCTGCGGGATATGCAGACAGAGTTAATCCCGACTATGCCCGAGCCCCCGCTATCGCCGGTAAGGAAGAGAACGTTCTCGGTCTGTTGCTTTTATACCCGGAGCACAGGAAAAAGGTGTTTGCCGAGGGGCTGGTTTCGGAGAGCGATTTCTTCACCGACTTTAATCGCCGCGTCTTTGAGTACGTGCGAGTGCTCTATAATGACAACGAGGCGGACTCCACCGACGTAAACTCGTATTTTACTCCGGAAGAGGTCGGCAGAATAACAAAAATGAAAATCAGAAGAATGAACCTAACCGACAACAGCGAGACGGTTCTGCTTGAATCGATAGAGCTGCTTAAGGATGCGGTTAAAAAAAGAGAAACAGAAAGCGTATCAACGCTTGACGATCTTGCAAATTTAATATTGAAATTACAGAACAATGAATAAAGGACGGTAAAATTTTATGGCAAACGAAAAGGCACATGCAAATGACATAATCGACTCCAAGAACGATGGCGGCATACTGAACTCCGACATAATGAAGGCGCTTGAAGATATTGATTACGATATAGCGCAGGTTGATATCGACAGCGTTTCCGCGGAGGAAATTGACGGCGATACATTTAAGGATATCGAACGCGACGTTGAGGCATATGAAGCCGAAAAAATGGAAAAATTCCTTTCTTCCGAGGGACTTGCCATTGATGACCCCGTTCGTATGTATCTTAAAGACATCGGTAAAATACCGCTTTTGACCCCCGAACGCGAAAAATATCTTGCAGAGCAGATCGCACTCGGCTCAAAGAGTGCAAAGGATGAGCTCATCGAGGCTAACCTTCGACTTGTTGTAAGTATTGCGAAGCGCCACGTTGGTAAGGGAATGTATTTCCTCGATCTTATACAGGAGGGCAACCTTGGTCTTATTAAAGCCGTAGAAAAATTCGACTACAGTAAGGGCTATAAATTTTCCACCTACGCAACGTGGTGGATTAGACAGGCGATCACACGTGCAATAGCAGATCAGGCGAGAACCATACGTATCCCGGTACATATGGTTGAAACCATACACAAGGTGTCGAGAACTGCGCGTCAGCTTTTGCAGGAGCTCGGCAGAGAGCCTACCACTGACGAGATTGCAGAGCGCCTCGGTATCACCGCGGAGAAGGTTCGCGAGATTATGAAGATAGCTCAGGATCCCGTTTCTCTTGAAACTCCCATCGGTGAGGAGGAGGATAGCCACCTTGGTGATTTCGTAGAGGACAACGATTCACCCGCTCCGTCGGACAGCGCATCCTATTCGTTGCTACGCGAGCAGCTTTGTAATATTCTTCACACGCTTACCCCTCGTGAGGAGCAGGTTATCAAGCTTCGCTTCGGACTCGAGGACGGTCGCCCAAGAACGCTCGAGGAGGTTGGAAAGCAGTTTGACATCACGCGTGAGCGCATAAGACAGATCGAAGCAAAGGCATTGCGTAAGCTCAGACATCCCTCCCGCTCAAAAACTCTGAAGGATTACCTTGCAAATTAATTTTGATCCTTTATTTTGCGTTTTTGTGCAATAATTGTAAAATACCTTGACTTTTTTAAAATTATATAGTAAAATATTTAGGTAAGTACTCTTTACCGGAGGTTTCAATTTAAATGAAGAAAATTCTGTGCTTGATTTTATGCATTATTTTCGCCTCTTTTATGCTCGTCAGCTGTGACGAGGAGGATATAGGCGAGGTGCCGGAGCATTATCCGAACATCGATGATACAATTCCCGAGGTTGACCTCAATATGTATATCATCGTTGGTGAGGGAACCTCCAGCAATGCCATAGATACCGTATCACGTGCTATTTCACAGTACACGCTTAAGACGTATCACACCAGTCTTAACGTTAAGTACGTTTCCGCCGATGAATACGAGTCAACAATGCTTGCTGCTGTCGGTGCTACCGATGCAAGCGCTGCGAACATCGTTCTTGTTAACTCTATTGATACGATGAATTCCTTGATAGCAACAGAAAAGCTTGTGGATCTTGTTCCTTACCTTGACACCGACGATTTTGGTACTCTTAAGGTTAAGATTCCCACCGTGCTTCTCGATGCGGCTAAAACGGGCGAGAGCCTTTATGCGCTCCCCAATAATCACATTATCGGCGAGTACGAATATCTCGTAATTAACGAAGAGGTTGCAAAGCACGTTCTCAAGGAGAACCCCTCGAAGCTTGCATCCTATAACACCTATGAATCTACCGAAGAGCTTCGTGCAGAGATGGTTCAGGCGGGTTATGATGCAAATCAGTATGTCTACATACAGAATGGCCCCTATTCTCTCAAGGCTGAGCTTGAGGCACAGGGAAATGTTTGCAACGTTGTTTCACTTCCTGAGTCAACAGCAGAGGAGGCGTTCTCTTCGGCATTCGCTATCGTTAATTCAACAGAGCTTGCTAATCAGCGCGCTATGGAAATTATCTACGCGCTCAGCTCCGATACAGAGCTCAGAAATCTCCTTCAATACGGAGTTGCGGGAACAAACTATACCGAAACTCACGAGGACGGCGTTTCCGAGATATTTATGGTAGATTCTGAAAAGAACTCCTACCGCATGAACATTGAATATACAGGAAATATGTTTATTTGCTCGTACTGCGATGAGCTTGGCTGGACGTTGGAAAATGCAATAAGCGGCCAAAAGCAAAACGAGCAGGCTATTCTTGCAAATTAATATTTTTTAGAAAATCGGGAGAAATTCCCGATTTTCTTGTGAGGACATTATGGAGCTTAGTGGTAAAAAAATCTTATTTCTTGGCGATAGTATTACCGCGGGAGGCGGAACTACCCAGGTAGATGGTGAATTTCCTAATAGATATACCGATGTTTTTCAAAGAATGACCGGTTGTGAAATGTATAACTACGGTGTTTCCGGCTCGCGCATTGCAAAGCAGCTAACCCATGAGCTCTCGTGGGATTCCGAGGACTTTGTGAAGCGTGCAGAGCTTATGAATGATGAGGCTGACGTTATCGTTGTTTTTGGCGGCACGAATGATTACGGCCACGGCGATGCTCCTATCGGCAATTTCAACGGTTATGACGAGTATACGTTCTACGGCGCTCTCCATTCTCTCATTATTAAGCTCGTGTCGAAATATCCCGATGCTTACATAATGTTCATGACACCGTTGCACAGATTGGGAGAAAATAGCGGTAAAAATGAACGCGGTAACCCCGTTCAGCAGCTTTCGGAGTATGTTGATGTAATGCTGGAGGTTTGCCGCTATTACTCAATCCCTGTTCTTGACCTGTATTCAACAAGTGGTATGCAACCCGAAATTCCGATCATAAGAGAGAAATATATGCCGGACGGTCTGCATCCGTCCGATGCAGGCGCTTACCGCATAGCTCAAATGCTTAAAAATTATCTTGAACGTGTTTAACGTTTTGTAAAAATACTTATTTCGTGAGGCTTCTGATGATAAAGAAAAACAAGGAAACGACCTTTAAGGATATTTTGGAAATTTTTATTCCTAAAATCTGGCTCCTTCTGCTTGTTGGCGCAGTTCTTGCGGCGGCGGTTGGTGCCTACTCGTCTTTTGTTAAAAATGATACGTACACGTCCTCATCTCTCGTGTATGTGTTTAATGACAAGGGAAATACCTCTTCTCCTTCAACAAGCGACCTTCAAGCCGCTGAGGAAATGGTAAACGTATATAAAATAGCCATAACAGGTGAAAAGTTTTTGCTAAAGGTTTGTGCAGACGAGCAGTTGGCACAGTATGATCTTACCACCTCACGTGTAAAATCGATGCTTTCTATTCAGCAGGTTGATGAAACCGGAGTTTTCAGAATAAGCGTTACATCCGGCGATAAGCAGCTTTCGTACGATGTTGCTAACGTTATTACCGATGGTATCGCTGAGCATATCCAGGGTGAGAACGGTATAATCAAAAATGCTCTGCAGTCGAGCGTTTTCGAGGATCCCTCGCTCGCTACCTCTGCTAATAGCAAGAACACCGTAAGAAATTCAATACTCGCGTTTGTAATCGGTTTTGTTCTTACGGCGCTCGCAGTTTGGATTTATTCTGCTTTTGATGTTGTTATCAGAAATTCCAAGAAAATCGAGGACAACCTCGATCTCCCGATTCTCGGTATTATCCCGAGGCATGAAATCAGCGCGACGGAGGAGAAGAGCAAAAATGCTGTTTAAGAAAACAAAAGCACATTCAAATGACAAAATAGATGAACTTCGTTTGATTGATGATGATACCCCCTTTGCCATAAACGAGGCGTTCAGAGCGCTTTATACAAAGGTGTTGTATCTTCCCATCGAGGATAAGTGTCGTAAAATTGCACTTACCAGCGCTTTTTCAGGCGAGGGAAAGACTTATATTTCAATAAATCTTGCGATAACTCTTGCTAAAAACTCCGAAAACAAAAAAATTCTTCTTATTGACGCCGATATGAGAAAGCCGCGCGTTGCGAGAATCCTTTCTAAGTACTTTGGTGACAAGGCGGAAGAGGGCGGACTTTCCGAATACCTCGCAGGTATTCACGACGAGCCTAACATTATTTCGACTGATATCCCCAACTTCTCCATACTTTTCTCCGGCAAGGAAAGTGCAAATCCCATTGGACTTATTAATTCTAAGAAGATGGACGAGCTTCTCAACAAGTGCAGCGAGCAGTATGATTATATCATTCTCGATACTCCTCCTGTTACCGTTGTTTCCGATGCTGTTCTTCTGGCGGACAGAATAAACGGTTATATTATGGCTGCAAGAGCGGATTATTCCAATATCAACTCGCTGTCCGATGCAGTTTCGATAGTACAAAATGTTGGCGGTGAGGTTTTTGGTGTCGTTCTTTCTTCCGTAAACCCCAAAAACGCTCGCGGATCATACACTTACAAGACCTATAAGAATTCCGGTTACTATTCTTAATAAGAGGTAGATAAGCTATGAACAAGCAAAGTATGGACATAGTGGATTTCCATTCACATATTTTGCCTCGTGCCGACCACGGCTCGAGTTCTGTTGAAACGTCACTTGCCCAACTTGATTTAGCAAAAAAGGCAGGCGTTTCACGCATTATTGCCACCCCGCATTTTTATCCTCACAAGCATACGCTTGAGCAGTTCCTGACTCGTCGCGCAGAATCGGCAGAAGCACTTTTTCGAGCCGCTCCTAAAGACTCCCCGGTTGTTAAGCTCGGTGCAGAGGTTTTGCTCTGCCAAGGACTTGAAAATTTCGCGGGTCTTGAATCTTTATGCCTTGGTGGTACAAAATATATTTTGCTTGAGCTTCCGTTTTCTGATTTCAGAGAAGAATATTGCACAACCGTACGAAAAATCATGAAATCGGGAATTGAAGTTATTCTTGCACACGTTGACAGATATTCGAAGGAAAATATCGAAAGCATGTACGACGTTGGCGTCAGAAAATTTCAGTTGAACGCAGAATCTCTTTGCGGTATTTTTAAGCAAAAGCATCTTTTGGAATGGGCTCGCGAGGGACTTGTGGTCGCTCTTGGCAGTGATATACACGGCGCTGATAAAAAGGCGTATCACCGCTTCGAGAAGGCAAAAAAGGCGCTCGGCGATTCTTTATCCGTAATAAAAGAAAAATCTGATGAAATTTTTGCTCAGATGTAATTTAAAACCCTGTGCCATACGGCACAGGGTTTTTATGTTTTTTGCGAATATATTCCCGTTTTTTACAAACAATAACATCGTATCCATTAAATAAAGGAGTTATTATATATGAAAGCAACAGGAATTGTAAGAAGAATCGACGACCTCGGCCGTGTCGTTATACCCAAAGAAATTCGCCGCACAATGCGCATACGCGAGGGAGACCCTCTTGAGATATATACTGACAGAGACGGAGAGGTAATATTTAAAAAATATTCCCCCATAGGTGAGCTGCATGAATTTGCAACCGAATACGCGGAAACGCTCCAAAAAACCTCGGGAATGCCGATCTTTATATGTGACAGAGATGCGATCATTGCCGTTTCGGGAGCATCAAAGCGCGAATATTTGGATCGAAAGATTTCGCGCTCGCTTGAGCAAATTATTGATTCGCGTACCTTATATCAGAGAGATAGCGGCAAGGAAACCATAGCACTTACCGATGACGGCGGGCATTACGTCAGCTGTGCGATGCCGATAATAGCAGAGGGGGATTTAACGGGTGCCATAATTTCCGGATGGCAGTATGATAGCCCTACCTCGGACAAGCTGGCAGATGCCGTAGAATCAAAGCTGATACAGACTGCGGGAATGTTTCTTGGCAAGCAAATGGAATCATAAAATAAAAAAATCGGGAAATACCCGATTTTTTTATTTTATGAAATTGTTATACCGTTAGTCTGTGATGCCTTGTAATATGCAATATATGCGGTGCCACGGTTGACGACGAGTGTTTGGCCCATAAGGCTCTTGAAAACAAGCTCTCCGTTGCTTGTGGTTTCCCAAACAAATTCTGTCAGAGTGCCACGCGAGATATAATATCCCTTGCCACCTGATACGGTATCTATTACGAGCTCCGTGCCGGTAGAATTTTCATAGGTAACCGAATTTGAAAAGAGAATAAACACGTTATCAAATGATAGACTTTTGCCCGTAAGCATATCTATTTTTTGACTATCGCCCTTGTAATATAGATATTTACCGGTGTCCTTATGATAGTAAAGAACGGTTGAGCTCTTAGCGGAATAATCAATTTTCACAGTTGATGCCTGCGTTACGCCCTCAACGGTGCCATCCTCGCAAAAGGCGTAGGGCGGCGTATTATAGGGCGCAAGGGTAGTGTCCGTCGGCATGCGATTTTTAGCGGTGTCTATCATGCTTTCCGTAGTGTAAATATAAATAGTGTTTTCAACATAGTAGCAATCGGAATATTTAGATAGATCAAGCGTTATTTTGTCGGTCTCCCAGGCATCGTAAATAACCTTATCGTCATTACCGTAGGAAACAACGACACCGCCGAAGAAATTAGACATATTAGATATGTAATTTCGCGTTGCCTTTAGGGCTCCTATTTTCCACATTATTTCTTCATTCGTAGAATACGAGAGAAGACGGGTGGAGCCATCTTCAATTGGAAATTCGATAGAAATATCAGAATTCGAAATGCCGTATAGTGCTGTGCTCGGGTCGAGGACAATGCCTACGGGAATTGCAGAAGCAGCCGCTTCAGAAACCGAAAGCCCTGTAATTTTGTTAATGTAAGTGACCTCAGGCGGCGCTACAGGCGGTGTATCGGAGCCTTCGTCAACGTTACTATCATCACCGCCGTCGCCGTTGGAATTATTGGGCGGTGTGTTTGAATTGTTTTTATCTTGCTCGGAATCATCGGTCTTGTTGCCGACTTCTCCGTTATCTGTCGGTGGTTCATTTCCTTCTCGTCCGCTTACTGCAAAGCCGACTGCCGAAACAATAAAAACCGCAATCAGCGCAAGAGAAAGGAATTTGTAAAATGTGCTTTTCTTTTGCTGTTTCAATTTTTTACCTCCTTGCGCGCCGCTGAGAAAAAGGCGCGCACGTTAAACAACTTGTCCGCTGTGCCTTACAGCGAACAGATATTATACGCGGCGGTCAAGCCACGCTGCTGCAGTCTCAAGTGCGTCAATAAGACTCGTTGACATAATGTTTTTCTCGGGCATAATAGAGCCCTTGGGTATGAGCTGCACAACTATTTTGTCGGGAACCATTTCTCCCTTAATTTCTTTTTCGCTCATAACTATCATGTGTACGTGATATTTTGCTGACAAATCGCCGTAGTAAATATCGGCATCATGACGTACAAGCGGTCTGCCCTTGTATTCAAGGAATTCTTCATTTGTAACGCCCTGTGCGTTTAACATAGCAATGCTCCTTTCAGTTTTTTTGAAAACGACGGCGCGGTGTCCGTTTCGATATTAGAATAACAGATGAGTCTGTAAAAGTAAATAGCTTCGACAAATATATCGGTTATTAAAATATCGCGCAATTACAACAAAATAAACGGTGTGCGTTTATAAATACTGCTCGCGGGCTCCGGCGAATGCTTCGTATGCTGAAACAGAATGTCGGCTTTGTCGCAAAGCGCCTTTTGACCTCTTGCCGTCTGCTCCTCGGGAAGCCGTGATGGCTTCGTCAAAACAGAGAAAGAACTCGTTTTCTTAATTTTTTTGAGTAGTGCCTGACCGTTTTTATCCATAGCAAGAACCTGCGTATAAGAGGGGAGCTCTCTGAGATCGGAGGAGGTAACGCCGAAGAAAGAGTACCAAATTACACGACGGATTCGAGCGGTAGTATACTTTTTTGTTTTGGTTAGGTCTATCAGGTTGGATATGCTTGTTGCCTCATAGGCTTGCTTTATGAGGCGATTATATAAACCGCCACCGGCATCGTGTATGTCTGCACTGTCGGCAACGTTAAATATCAAATTTGAAATTATCGCGGACGAAATCCGTTCTGCATCGCAGGGGAATTTTTTGTCAAGCGAGTTGAGAGATATAATATCAAATGCAGGCTTTGGAATATAATCTTGGGCAGAATAGATATCTTCAGACAATGCCTTCCTTATTGCAGTAGCGCTTTGTATCTCAGAATCTATGATGGATTCCTCGTTGTATTCAGAGTCCAAGCGCTTGATTGTATGTGGCATTATACTTGATTCAAGCTGAATCAATGCCTTGATATATTCAATAGCGAGAATATTGTTTGGGCTGTCAAAAGAGCACTTGACCCCGTAGACGTTATAGTACGCCACCTCAAGAATGGCCGGGTAACCGTTGCTCTGAAGCTCAGCCTTTTGAGTTAACGCGCTTACCTCTTTCAAAAAGGTGGGATTAAGTGTGTTTTGCGCCGTCTCCTTCAGTATTTCGATATCTCCAGCTTCGCTTCCAAAGGAAAGAATATCAACGACGCCGAGACTGTTGGCGATATGAACTGCGGCGCGTGCAAAGAACTCCGCGCTTGCACAGCTATAAGGAAAGGGAAGCTCAAGCACAAGATCAACTCCGCACTTGACCGCAATCTTTGCGCGTTCCCATTTGTCGAGTATCGCTATTTCACCGCGCTGGGTATAGTTGCCACTCATAATCGCAATTATGCGTGTATCTGCTCCAAATTCCTCACGGATTTTTTCGATTTGATAAAGATGGCCGTTGTGAAACGGATTATACTCTGAAACAATTGCAACGGTTTTCATCTCAAATTCCTCTCAAAAATTGGAAAAATACTTGAATTGTCTGCCAAGTTGATGTATAATATAACCATAAAAACTAATTAGGAGACAATTATGAAGGTTCTTGTTGTAAATGCAGGGTCAAGCTCCCTGAAATATCAGCTTTTCGATACCGAAAGCGGTAGCGTTCTCGCAAAAGGAAATTGCGAAAGAATAGGAATAGAAGGTTCCAGAATAATTCACAAAACAAGCGGTAAGGAAGAGTACATAAAGGAGATGGCTCTTGAGGATCACTCCGCAGCAACCAAGCTTGTTGTTGAAACACTGCTTGATAAAGAAGTAGGATGCATATCTTCGCCCGCAGAAATCGAAGCGATCGGCCATCGCGTTGTTCACGGCGGACCGTATTTCACCGAATCTATGCTCGCAACACCTGAGGTTATAGAAAAGGTTGAGCTTTGCACCTCGTATGCACCCCTGCATACACCCGCACACGTTATGGGAATCAAGGGTTGCACGGCTGTAATGCCCGAAACTCCCCAGGTTCTTGTTTTTGATACCGCATTCCATCAGACTATGCCCAAGGAGGCATATATGTACGGTCTTTCTTACGATATGTATGAGGAGTACGGAATTCGCAGATACGGTGCTCACGGCACGTCTCACAGATACGTTAGCGGCGAAATGATAAAAATTCTCGGTGGAGATCCTAAGGGTACAAAAATCGTTACTTGCCATATCGGCAACGGCTCGTCCATAAGCGCTGTTAAGGATGGCGAGTGTGTTGATACTTCCATGGGATTCACACCTCTTGAGGGTATAATGATGGGCACGAGATGCGGTACGATCGACCCCGCGATAGTTCCTTTCATTATGGAAAAGAAAAACCTTTCTCCCAAAGAGGTTGAAAGCTATATGAACAAGAAGTGCGGTCTTGACGGAATCAGCGGTGTCGGCTCGGATTCTCGCGATGTTGAGCGTGCGATGAATGAAGGAAACGAGCGTGCAAAGCTGGCTTATGATATGCTTTGCTACCAGATAAAGAAATATATCGGCTCATATTCCGCGGCTATGGGTGGCGTCACCGCAATAGTATTTACCGCAGGAATCGGTGAGCACTCGCCCTACATCAGAGCAAATGCGCTGAAGGGACTTGAATATCTCGGCATTAAGCTTGATACTGAGAGAAACACGTTCGGTCACTTTTCCACTCCTGTCAAGCTTTCGGCAGACGATTCGCAGGTTGCGGTATATATGATACCCACCAACGAAGAGCTTGTAATCGCTCAGGATACCGAAAGAATTGTTAAGGCAATGTAACTCACAGAAATTCGATATAGCCCACGGATTTACCCGTGGGCTATTATATTTTAGCATATAAATAAATAAAAGTCAACTTTTAGCTTCAATTTATGGAGAGCGTTTTTTTGATTTCAGACGCTACGGATTCAAATATCTCATCAATTGCTTTAAAGTTCATAGCCGCGGTATAGATATCCTCAAGCTCGAAGTGAACATCGGATGCTATTTTGAATTGCTCCGCCGCATTCCAAAGCCATATCTCACGCTCCCGTCTAAAAAATTCAAGATTATTGCGCTCATTCGAAAGCGAGTAGCCGTTAAGAAATTGCGCTGTGTCTATTACAATCCCTGAAGAAAAAGCACTTTCTTTCTCAGCGACCACAGCGGTTTTGGCTGAATATATATATATACCTTCGATTTTATTCGCATCAAGAGGAGAAGGGCATACAATCATATCAGCCCCTTTGCCTTTTAGTGATGCAAAAAGATGATTCATAAAGACGTATTCGCTACCGTATATTCCTATCGGTGTATAAATCTTATCCGTGAAATTGTAAAGCGTTTCAAGATGAGTAAAGCCGTTTTTTCCGTATGAAGAAATTAGTCTGCGCTTAATGCTACTCCCACCGGTTGCATTAGAGGATAACGAGCTGATTATCTCACTATCGTCTTTGTCATACATTTTCTCCACCGCGGTATAGCATAAGGAATTTATCTCTCCTGCAATAAATAAATGTGAATATGCAGATTTGTAAGCGTCAGACTTGAGAACAGAGTGCTTTTCAATTTTTTGACGGTTATTCTTGAGCAGTTCTTTGTTCCACGCAACTCCGAGATTAACAATTTCTTCAGAAGCACCTGGGATTTGTGGGTCGGTCATATGCGGTGCGGTTCCGTCTATAACCGCAACCATAGAGCCGTTATGCTCAAGGATGATTCCGTCAAGCGATTCGGGATCGGAGGAGCAGTGAATCGCCTCGATGCTATCAACATGATGCTCGAATTCGGAAATAAGCTTTTTCATTATACTGCTTTTTCCGGTTCCCGGGCCGCCCTTAAGAATTAAAATATTTGAAAACTCAAAAGGCGAAAATACATCGTTGAAGTAGCTTCTGAAGCCGCTATAGCCGTTTGCGGCGGCAAAATACCTCTGTAGCTTTTGGGAGTTTTTCATAAATCTTTTCCACACTTTCTGTAATATATATTTTAAAACTAATAGTTTTGCCCGTAATTCACTTGACTTTCGCGCTAAAAATATTGTATAATAAATATGTATGCACAAATACAGTTTATGCAGGAGACTAATTTATGACAGTCATTGGACTCTGCGGAGGAAGCGGTAGCGGAAAGAGCACAGTATTAAAGCTCTTGACAGCCTATAATATTTTTCCCATAAACACGGATGAAATATACCACAAGCTTACCTCATCGCCGTCATTGTGCCTCGATGAATTGAGAAGTGAATTTGGCGACAGTATTATCTCCGCTGACGGCACACTCGACCGTAAGAGACTTGCCGATATAGTTTTTTCTAATAAAGAAAAGCTATCAAGACTCAATACTATTTCACATTACCACGTGCTTTGTGAGGTAAGATTGCTTATTGATACAGCGCGAAATAACGGTTATGACGGAGTTGCTATTGATGCACCGTTGCTTTTTGAGTCCGGCTTCCACAAGGAATGTGACGTTGTTGTCGCAGTTATCGCTGACGAGGCAATACGCGTGGAGAGAATTATAATGCGCGACTCGATTACGCCTGAGGCCGCGAAAAAGCGGATAGCTTCACAGCTGTCTAATGATTACTTAAGAACACATGCCGATTATATTATAACCAATAACGGCACCGAGCAAGAGCTCATAGGAAACGTTGAAAATACGTGGACCAGAATAAAAAATAATAAAAAGTGAGGAATATATTATGGCAAACAAAACTAAAGGACAGGAAATGCTCTCGGCGCTTTCCTATACCAAGAAAAACGTATTTGAAGAGGCATCTACCGAAAAGATAAAGGCGATTTACGATTATTCGGATGGATATATGACCTTCCTTGACGACGCAAAAACCGAGCGCGAGGCTACCGAGGTTGCTATCGCTATGCTTAAAAAGGCTGGTTACACCGAATATGTGCTCGGCGATAAAATCTCGGTTGGTGACAAGAGATACCTTAATCAGCAGGGCAAATGTCTTATCGCCTTCAGAGTAGGCACCGAGGACATCGCTAAAGAGGGGATCCGAATTCTCGCGGCTCATATTGATTCTCCCAGAATAGACCTTAAACAGATACCTATGTACGAGGACTCGGGAATGGGATTCCTCAAGACTCATTATTACGGCGGTGTAAAGAAGTATCAGTGGACTGCAATACCCCTCGCTCTTCACGGCGTTGTGGTTAAAGCAGACGGCGAGGTAGTTAAGGTGGTAATCGGCGAGGATGATAAGGATCCCGTATTCTATATCAACGATCTCCTTCCTCACCTTGGACAGCGTCAATCCGCGGAGCCTCTCGGCACTGCTATTGCTGGAGAAGCTCTCAATATTCTCATAGGCGGACTTCCGTATGCTGACGAGGAGGTTAGCGAAAAGATTAAGCTTACAGCGCTCTCCATACTTAACGATAAGTACGGTATAACCGAAGAGGATTTCATAAGCGCAGAGCTTTCTCTCGTTCCCGCCTTCAAGGCTCGCGATATCGGATTTGACAGGGCGCTTATCGGCGCGTACGGCCATGATGACCGTGTGTGCTCCTATCCTGCTATCACAGCTCTGATTGATACCGAAAACACCGATAAAACGGTTATGGTTGTGCTTGCAGACAAGGAGGAAATCGGCTCTGTCGGCATGACAGGTATGCAATCCGACGTGCTTGTAGACGTAATCAATGAGATTTCCGCTAATCTTGGCAAAAACAGCGCGGTTGTTCGTTCTAAATCCAAGTGCCTCAGTGCAGACGTAACGGCGGCTTACGATCCCAATTTCCCCGACGTCTACGAGAAGAGAAACAGCGCGATAATTTCTTGCGGTACAACCATGAGCAAATTTACAGGCGCCAGAGGCAAATCCTCAACAAATGATGCATCTGCTGAATACGTTGGTTTCATAAGAAAGCTCTTTGCCGACAATGGAATAATCTGGCAGACTGCAGAGCTTGGCAAGGTAGATGCCGGCGGTGGCGGAACGGTAGCAATGTACATTGCTAACCACAATATCGAAACCGTCGATCTCGGCGTGCCCGTTATATCAATGCACGCGCCCTACGAGGTTGTTTCCAAGGCGGACGTTTATTCCACCTACGAGGCTTTTGTTGCATTTATTAAGTAGTCATTCTCTCGATAATTCTGTTTGAATTCGAGGGAGGTAATTATGATATTTAAAAAGCTTGACAGAGCAGAGGACAGATATAAAGAAATAGAACAGCTTATAACCCTGCCGCATATCGTTTCGAACAATAGGGAATATTCAAAGCTAATGAAGGAATATAAGGCCCTTACTCCGATAATCGATAAATACAGGGAGTATAAAAATGTAAAAAAGCTTCTTGCCGACGCGGAAGAAATGGTAAAGGACTCATCTCTTGAGCCGGAGCTCCGCGAGCTTGCGCAAGAGGAATACAAGGAAAACAAAGCGGCACTTGAAACCATTTTCGAGGAGCTTCGTATTCTTTTGATACCCAAAGACCCAAACGACGACAGGAACGTGGTCGTTGAAATCAGACAGGGCGCAGGCGGCGAGGAAGCGGCTCTTTTTGCGGCGGACATATACCGTATGTATTCGATGTACGCTGCCTCAAACGGCTTCAAAATAGAGATAACGACTCTTAATGAAACCGAGCTCGGCGGAATTAAGGAAATCGGCTTTATGATTGTTGGCGAGGGGGCATACTCAAAATTTAAATTTGAGAGCGGTGTTCACAGAGTACAGCGCATACCGGTCACCGAATCCAACGGTAGAATACAAACCTCGACCGTAACTGTCGCCGTATTACCCGAGGCAGAGGACGTTGAAGTTGAGGTTAATCCTGCCGATATAAAAATCGAATCCTGTAAATCGAGCGGTGCAGGCGGACAGCATATCAACAAAACCGAATCTGCCGTTCGCTTAACCCACAAGCCAACGGGTATTGTAATAGAGTGTGACCAGGAGCGCAGTCAGCTTCAAAATAAGGAGCGCGCCCTGAAGATTCTCTATACAAAGCTTTATGATATAAAGCAGCAAGAGCAGGATGAAATGATAGCATCAACCAGAAAAAGTCAGGTTGGAAGCGGTGACAGAAGCGAGAAGATACGCACCTACAACTATCCGCAATCTCGCGTAACGGATCACCGAATAAATAAAACCATATTCAATCTTGCATCTTTTCTTAACGGTAATATGGACGATATAATTTTAGATCTTATTGCCGCAGATACTGCCGAACGCTTAAAGGGTGAAGAAAATGCATACTAAAATTATAAATATCAGTTCTTGTCGGCAAAAAAACGAGGCAGAAATCAAGTCGGCGGCAGATGTTATATTGCACGGCGGACTGGTAGTGTTTCCTACGGAAACGGTTTACGGCATAGGAGCCGACGCTACGAACGAAGAGGCGGTAACGAGGATTTACGAAGCAAAGGGACGCCCATCAGATAATCCCCTCATAATCCACGTTTCTTCTCCGGAGCAGGCAGAGGCATACACACATACCACCCCAATGTATTATAAGCTCGCCGAGCTTTTTATGCCGGGGCCGCTTACGGTTATTTTGAAGTCAAAGGATACGGTTCCTCTTCGTACCAGAGGCGGTCTTGATACGGTTGCAGTCAGATGCCCGTCGCATCCTATTGCACGACAGCTTATTTCAGCGGCAGGTGTGCCCATTGCGGCCCCCTCTGCCAATCTTTCCGGCTCGCCTTCGCCCACAACCGCGGCACACGTTATAAGCGATATGCTCGGTAGAGTTGACGTTATCATCGACGGCGGCGATGCGGAATTCGGACTTGAATCAACCATAGTCAAAATAGAAGACGATGATACACTCACGCTCCTTCGCCCCGGTAAAATCACTGTGGAGCAATTGTTGGCCGCCGCTAATGAGGTGAAAATAGCAGATGCGGTAACTGAAATTCTCGCTGATTCAGAAAAAGCGCTTTCTCCCGGAATGAAGTATAGACATTACGCCCCCAAAGCATCGCTTGTACTGCTTGACGGTTCGTACGAGGATATTTACTCCTTTGTTTCTTCTCTCCCGCAAGACGAGAAAACAGCAATAATAATTTACACGGAATATATTTCTGATTTGAAGAAAATGCGACCTGATATCACTTATTACGATTTTGGGGAAGAGGACAATCAAGGGGCGCAGGCACACCGCCTGTTTTCGCTCCTTCGCGACACAGATAAAGATAGCTTTTCCGTTATATATGCACCGTTACCCTCAAAGGAAGGAATCGGACTCGCTCTATATAACAGAATGATACGCGCAGCCGCGCATAAGATTATTAGATTGAGACGGTAATAAAAATGGCAAAAAAGAAAAAAACACAGGTTGAAAATCCTATGTTGAATGAGGCAATGCCGACTGTTCAACCCATAACCGAAACGCTTGAGAAAAACTATATGCCATACGCGATGAGCGTAATAGTATCGCGCGCGATTCCGGAGATTGACGGCTTTAAGCCCTCGCACAGAAAGCTTCTTTATACCATGTATAAAATGGGGCTTCTTAAGGGCGAGCGCAAAAAAAGCTCTAACGTTGTTGGACAAACAATGCAGCTCAACCCCCACGGTGATGCTTCTATATATGAGACGATGGTGCGCCTTACCAGAGGCCACGAGGCTCTTTTGCATCCTTTTATAGATTCAAAGGGCTCCTTCGGTAAGCACTATTCTCGTGATATGGCATACGCGGCATCGCGTTATACTGAGGTAAAGCTTGATACCTTCTGTCAGGAACTGTTTTCCGGTATTGATAAAAATGCGGTAGATTTTGTTCCGAACTTTGATAACACGACAACAGAGCCGACCCTTCTTCCGACAACCTTTCCGAATATTCTTATCTCCCCCAACTTAGGAATTGCCGTAGGTATGGCATGCTCGATTTGCTCTTTTAACCTTGCCGAGATCTGTGATGCAACGATCGCATTGCTCAAAAATCCCAATACGACCGTTGATAGAATACTTGACATAGTAAAGGCACCCGATTTTTCCGGTGGAGCGAAAATAATCTACGATCGTGAGCAGATGAAGAGGATATATACCACCGGTATCGGTAGCTTTAAAATGCGCGCAAAGTACGAGTACGTCAAAAAAGATAACTGTATTGATATTCTTGAAATTCCGTACTCCTCAAGCATTGAATCTATTATGAAAAAGGCAACGGATATGATAAAGCTCGGTAAGCTGCGCGAGGTTACCGATGTCCGTGACGCCATCGACCTTAATGGCTTCAAACTCACGTTTGATTTACGTAAGGATGCCGACCCGGAAATAGTAATGCAGAAGCTTTTTGCCGCAACCGAGCTTGAGAATAATTTTGACTGTAACTTCAATATTCTCGTTGAGGGAACACCGTATCAGCTTGGAGTAAGGGAAATACTCCTCGAGTGGATAAAGTTCAGAACAAAATGTGTGCGCCGCGAGCTTGAATTTGATCTTGGTAAAAAGAAGGACAAGCTCCATCTGCTGGAGGGTCTTGCAAAAATTTTGCTCGACATTGATAAAGCAATTCGTATTATCAGGAAGACCGAAAAAGAGGAGGACGTTGTCCCCAATCTGTGTAAGGGCTTCGATATCACCAAGATTCAGGCAGAATACGTTGCTGAAATCAAGCTTCGTAATCTTAACCGTGAGTACATTCTCAACAGAATCAAGGAGATTGACAGCCTACGTGCAGAGATAGCAGACATCGAGGAAACTCTACGTGATGAGATTAAGCTGAAATATCACATCATCACCTCTTTGCAGGCCATCAAGAAAACTCACGGAAAGCCAAGAAAAACCGAGATAGTCGAAAAAGAACAGATCGTGACACCTGCCAAGGACATATTCTTTGAAAATTACAACTGTAAGCTTATACTTACACGCGGCGGCTATTTCAAGAAGCTTTCTGTTCAGGCGGCAAGAAGTGCGGATGAGCAGAATCTGAAAGAGGGCGATTTCATAGTTTATAGCGAAGACACCGATAACCGCGGTGACGTTCTCTTCTTCACAGATAAAGCGCAGATTTACAGAGCGAGAGTTGCTGATTTTGACCTTTCCAAAGCATCGCATAGAGGTGATTATATTCCCACAAAGCTTTCAATGGAAGAGGATGAGCACGTCATTGCCTGCAAAATGGTCTATGATTTGAATCCAAATCATCATATGGTTTATATTTTTGAAAACGGTAAGGGCGTCAGAGTTTCTTTAGGCGCTTATGAGGCAAAAACAAAACGCAAAAAGATCTCAGGAGCATATTCTGCGGCATCACCGCTTGCGGGTGCAGTGTACGAGGGGGATAAGCCTGTTTATATCTTTATCCGCTCCGACGCGGGCAAGGGTATGCTGATTAAGAGCTCGCAGGTTCCCGAAAAGAGCACACGTACCGCCGCAGGCATTCAAATAATGCAGCTCCCCAAAAAGAAGGGAAAGGTAGAGTTTGTGACCGATAGGATCGAGGAGCTCGGTGAGGATGCAACAAAATGCCGTAAGCTTTCTCTTCCGTCAACCGGAGTATCGCTCAGTCAATTAACCTTTAATTTTTAAAAACAAACAAAAAACACCGCGAATATGATTCGCGGTGTTTTTATTTAAATCACTGTTTCAAATTTGTATCCTACGCCCCAAACGGTTTTAAGTGACCATTTATCCGAAACGCCCTCGAGCTTTTCGCGAAGACGCTTAACGTGAACGTCAACCGTACGGGAATCACCGAGATAATCAAAGCCCCAAACCTTGTCAAGAAGCTGATTACGGGTGAAAACTCTGTTGCAGTTGGATGCAAGGAAGTAGAGGAGCTCAAGCTCCTTCGGGGGAATATCGATAGCCTTGCCGTTGAGCTTCAGCTCATATTTCTGAAGGCTGATTTCGATGTTTTCAAATCTTACGATTTCATCGTCATTGTCCTTCGAGTGTGCATTGTATCTGCGGAGAACCGCCTTAATTCTTGCGGACAGCTCCTTCATATCAAAGGGCTTAACGATGAAATCGTCCGCTCCGAGCTCAAGACCGAGTACCTTGTCAAAAACCTCGCCCTTTGCTGTAATCATAATTACCGGCTTGGGAGATATTTCGCGAATCTCACGGCACACCTGCCAGCCATCCTTTTTAGGCATCATAATATCAAGAAGCACGAGGTCGGGCTCGTAAATCTTGAAGCAGTTAAGACCTTCTATTCCGTCATTAGCGGTTTTCACCTTATAGCCCTCGTTTTCAAAATAGAGCTTAAGCGCGCCGCATATATTGGGATCGTCATCCACAATCAAAAGCTTTGTATCCATCATATAACCTCCAAAAATATTAACTTTGTTAAAAAGATGAAAAACTTAACAATTTAATTATACAATATAAGTATGTAAAAGTCAAGAATAAATTATTAACATTTATCGCTTATATTTTCTCAAAAGTATTGCGAAAACAGGGAAGATGTGGTATAATAAACAGGAAATAAATATTATAGTTAATTGGAGTTTTTATGAAACTTGGTATTGTAGGTCTTCCAAACGTTGGAAAAAGCACACTCTTTAACGCTCTGACAAATGCAGGTGCTGAATCTGCTAATTATCCCTTCTGCACAATTGACCCAAATGTTGGCGTCGTAATGGTTCCCGACAAGCGTCTGGATAAGCTGGCAGAAATGTACAAGCCCGAGAAATTCACCCCTGCGGTTATCGAATTTGTTGATATTGCAGGGCTCGTTCGCGGTGCCTCAAAGGGCGAGGGGCTTGGTAATAAATTCCTTGCTAATATTCGCGAGGTCGATGCTGTTGTTCACGTTGTGCGTTGCTTTGAAAATGATGACATCATTCACGTCGAGGGCAGTATCGATCCCCTGCGCGACGTAGAAACTATTGACATTGAGCTCATACTCTCCGATCTTGAAATAGTCGAGCGCGCCATTGAGAGAACAACAAAGGCCGCAAAAAGCGATAAAAAGCTTCTTGAAAAGCTCGAGGTACTCGAAAAGGTAAAAGCCTGCCTTGAGGCAGGAAAATGCGCCCGCTCGCTTGATTTGACCGATGAGGAGGCTTCACTGATTGAGGAGTCCCGTTTGCTCACTTTAAAGCCCATAATTTACGTAGCAAATATTACCGAGGACGAGGTTAGCGGCGATTACGTCAATAACCCCGGATATATTAAACTTAAGGAGCATGCTGAATCCGAGGGCAGCGAAATCATTGCTGTCAGCGCACAGATTGAGGCAGAGCTCGCAGAGCTTGAGGGTGAAGAAAAGGAGAGCTTTCTTTCCGATCTCGGCATCGATGAAAGCGGACTCGATAAGCTTATTAAATCCGGATATTCGCTCCTTGGTCTGATTAGCTTTCTGACCGCAGGGCCCAAGGAGGTACGTGCCTGGACAATTAAAAAAGGCACGAAGGCACCCGGCGCCGCCGGTAAAATTCATACCGACTTTGAGCGCGGATTTATTCGTGCCGAGGTTGTATCCTTTGACGATCTTGTTCGCGAGGGCGATAGAAATAAGGTCAAGGAAAAGGGTCTGCTTCGCAGTGAAGGCAAGGAATACGTAATGAAGGACGGAGACATTGTTGAATTTCTGTTCAATGTATAATGTCCTGCCGTGTCGGTGAGTAATAAATTCTTGTGTTTTTGTAAAAATCAAGAGTTTCGTTTGGCACCGTCATATTTAAGCTTGCAAATATTATTGCATCTACCTCAATTTTATAGATGAATTCATACTCATCATACACCGAACCGTGGCGACCGAGGATTAGGGTATCGCACCCATCAATCAGCGGCAACGCCACGTTTTTTGTATCATTTTTAAGCATTCCTGATGATAGATACGTGTAAAAATTGTCATTATACATTAGTGTAAATGCAAAACGGGTCTCCTCATCTGCCGATCTGTAGGCAGGATACATAACGAACTCCCCAAGCGTAAGAAAGTCGCCGCTTTCATAAAAACAGAGCGTTGCTTTTCCCGGCTTCAATAATTTTGCAACATTCTCTGCGACGACAGTTTCTTCCGCAGTTTGCGGGGACGGTATATAAATTTTGTTTACGTAAGTAACAGAAATAAGACTGTCGACCGAACTCAAAAGCCGAGTTGAATAATCTGTAAAAACGTAGTGCTCGATTTCTGTAATATTCTGTTCCTTCAGAAAGCTTACGGACTGGTATGCGGACGAGGACGAAGGAGTAGAAATATCAATAACTGCAGTATTACCGCCATCCTGAAGGATTAGCTGCTCGTTATTATCCCACGCGTTGTATCGCAGGATATTCTTCTGCTTTGTTATGGCTGTGGCGGCATATGAGCTTATGTGTATCAGAACAAGAAATATACACAGAAAGGCTGTATAAGCCTTTTTATTTTTAATATCTAAGGTAGCAAAAGCAAAGAACGCTAAAGTGAAAATGAAAATTGAAATCTGAATAAAAACGAATTCTGCCGAGGTATATATTGCATTTATTGAAGAAATCCATCGCACAATCTTAATGATTATATCTCCAAATCCCGAAATTAACTCTCCGAAGGACAGTATATTTCCAAAGAAGCAGAATAAGGTGCCGAGATACATAAAGACCTGTATTATCGGCGAAATCAAGGTTGTGGTTATTGGTGATAAAACCGATAATGCGCCGAAGCTTGTCGCGCTGAAAATTATAGTAGCCCCGATAGCAAACAACGACGAAATTACAGAAAAGAGGATAGGCTTCACTATTCTGACAAGTATAGTAGGTGCTTCGCGCTTTACCGCATTTTTAGTATCAAGCTCAACGAGCAGAAGTATGCCGAGCGTAGCAAATGCCGAGAGCCAAAGCGATATATCAAATATGGCATACGGCTCTAAAGCACAAATAATAGTTACTGAAATAAAAAGCGTTGTTATCGAATCATGACGGTGGGACAAAAGGAAGAGCACGGAGGAAAGAATCAGCATAATACCGGCGCGTACCACCGAAACAGGAAAGCCTGTAAGCATCATATAAGCAAAAACGAAAACGATTTCTATAAGCTTTCTGTACGTCTTTTTGATTTTTAAAAACGATAGTAATTTGCCGAGCGCATACGAAAGAATAGCAAGATGCATACCGCTGAGTGCCAGTATGTGCGAAATTCCTGCTCGCGTGAAATCATGGCGTATCTCTCCGCTTAAATACGCTTTTTCGCCGAGAAGCAAAGCGCCCAGAAGACCGCCGCTTTCCGCATTTGAATACATAACCATACGTCTGCACAGCTCAAGCCTGTAAGACGAAATTCTGTTCTTAATTGTTGTCTTTACGGTGGGGGATATTTCAATATCGGTTACATCCTGAACTGTAGCGGAATAGCCGCGCGAATAATAATACGCTTTAATATCAAAATCTGTATCCGAGGTAAACTCGGAAAGGATGCCTCCGAAAGAAACAGAGGAGCCGACAGACAGATTTTCCGCTTCATTTATATCTAAATTTAGGAGTACCTTGTGAGAAATAAACTTGTCACCGTTTATTGTATCAACGTCAAGCGTAACGTTGCGCATTCCCGTGTGAGATTCGATGCTTTCAACCGTTCCGCACACAAAGGCCTCCCCCTGATAACGCTCATAGGTAAGAAAGTAGGTATTGAAATAAAGCAAAGAGAGAAAGCAGGAGATAACAAGCACTCCGCCACAGGCAACCGTGAACCATTTCTTTGCAAATTTCGCTATTGGAATGAATGCAGGTACAAGAATCAAAAGTGTGCCTATTGCCAACAATGAAATTTTTACAACAATACCGTAAATACTGAAAAAGACAAAGCCGCTTAGCAAAATACAGAGTATTAAGCTAAGCGGTCTTTTGTCAAATATTTTCATTGTTTGCTCCCGTGGTACGTTGACCACTATAAAGTCAATCTTTAAATTTGTATTCGCACCCTTTGGGAATTACAAAGTTGATACCGTTGGGTATAGCAGTAAAATCAATGCTCTTGGCGCCTTTAATCTCTCCGTCAACGCAGAAGGGAACGGGCTCATCGAACTCCATTTTAAAATGCGAAACGCGCTTATAGTCAATTATCTTCATTGCGCGCTTGTTTTTGATATATGTACCTTTCTTATAGGAACCGACAAGTGTCAAAAATTTGAACAGGGAAACTTTATCAATGGCACATACGTCCATGCATCCGTTGTCTAACATCGCCTTTGGGAGAGCACAGAATCCTCCACCGCAAAATCTGCCGTTTCCAATCGCGGTAAGAGTGAAAACCTTCTCCAAAACTGTACCGTCGTCATGTATAATTCTCATTTTAGTGCCGATTTTTTTGAAGGCAACGACGATTAATCCGGCTATGTATGAAAGACTCGCAGGAATAAACCAATGCTTTTTGAGCTTATCCGACTCTCTGACAACAGCACAGTCAAAGCCGATGTTAACCATATTGACGCTGTAATGCTCGTTGCATTTTATAAGGTCTACAGGCATGGGCTCGCCGTCAATTTGCGCATCAATATCCTCAAAGAGCTTGCGGTTGGTAAAATTACGGACAAAATCATTTCCCGAGCCGCTTGGAATAACGCCAAATTCAACGTTATCGTTGCACGGTGCGCTATTCACGATTTCATTTATGGAGCCATCTCCGCCAACACAAATAAACCTCTGGCGCTCCTGTGAAATGCGCACCATAGACATAACGTATTCCGTTGCATCGCCGGGGCAGGTGGTGTAATATATGTGATAGCTCAAATGCCTTTTTTGGCACGCGGATTTTATTGTGGCTTCAAAGTGACGGTGCTTGCGTCCTGACTTCGGGTTCAGAATAAAGTGATATATCATATATCCTCCAAAAGGGGATCAATATTTTAAAATACAAAATAATTATACCAAATAAACGTTTTTTTGTCAAGAAATATCTACAATATTCCACAAAAGGCGGCATAAAAGTTATTTTTTCGCGTGCGAGCGAATATAATCATAGTATGCCTTCGCCGCTTGCTCGGTTTTGTTCGTACCAAAGGTATAGTAATGCTTGCCCAGAAGATCGGAGGGCAAATATTGCTGCTCAACGTAGTTGTTTTCGTAGTCGTGCGGGTAGAGATAACCGTTGAAAAGTGGAGAGCGCAGATGCTCGGGGATGTGAAGCCCGGCTCCGTTGTCAATATCGGCCTTTGCGGCGGCATATGCGGAATAAGCACTGTTGGATTTCGGGCAAGTAGCAAGCATTATGGTAGCATTTGCAAGGGGGATTGATGCCTCGGGCAATCCAAGCAGCTTCGCAGCTTCAACGCAGGAATAGGTTATAGAAGCCGCGAGCGGATATGCGGCGCCGATATCCTCACTGGCAATGACGAGAAGTCTGCGACAAGCAGAGAGAAGATCGCCACCCGAGAGAATCTTGGCTAAATAGAATATAGAAGCATCGGGGTCGGAGCCGCGAATAGACTTTTGCAAGCAGGAGAGCAGGTCGTAATGTATATCACCGTCACGGTCATAATGACCTACAACACTCGGAAGCAGTGCCTCGACCGATTTTATCTCAATAGACTCGCCCGAGATGTAAAAGGCGTTTTCTAAAATCCCTATACTCATACGCACGTCGCCTCCCGCCGCGTTTGCTATGGCAAGCAAAACCTTGTCCTCGGCGGTTTTGGTGTCGTTAAAGTCGGAGTTCAGTATCTCGAGAGCTCTTTTTAGTGTCGGTATGCAGTCCTTTGGCGTAACCGATTTGAACTCAAAGACCGATGACCTTGAGAGGAGCGCGTTGTAAACGCAATAGTATGGATTTTCTGTTGTAGAAGCGATCAGCGTGATTTTGCCGTTTTCCATAAATTCAAGCAGTGATTGCTGCTGCTTCTTATTGAAATACTGAATCTCATCAAGATACAGAAGGGTACCGTTTTCGGAGAAAATATTTTCCGTACCCGCAATAACCTCTTTAACGTCAGATAGAGAAGCGGTAGTTGCATTCAGCTTATAAAGCTGCATTCCGGACATCGAAGCGATTATGTTGGCAACGGTCGTCTTTCCCGTACCGGGAGGGCCGAAAAAGACCATATTGGGAATACGTCCGGACTCGGTAAGCCTTCTGAGAATTCCGTTTTTTGAAATCAAATGCTCCTGACCTGCAATTTGATCGAAATTCAAAGGTCGCATACGGTCTGCGAGAGGTTTAGTAGACATCTTATCTCCTTGTTAAGAAATTGTTGAATTGATGGGCGCGAAGTATTTATCGGCTTCCAACCTTAGACCGCGATGCTCCGGCAGTGAAAGCTCCGGATCCTCGGTAATAATGGTTTTTGCGGTTTGGAAGGCGGTAGTGAATAGCTCGGAGTCATCACAAAGGGAAGCGATTTTGAAGGTAAAGCCGCCGCTCTGGCGAAAGGTTGAGCCATCTAGAGCGGCAAAGAAATCACCTGGCCCCCTTAAAACAAGATCCTTTTCTGCGATTTCAAAGCCATCGTAGGTGCTTCTCATAATGCTCAAGCGAGCCTCAGACTTTTCGCTTTTAATGCCTGAAACAAGCACGCAGTATGACTTTCTCGTTCCGCGTCCTACTCGGCCGCGAAGCTGATGCAATTGAGCGAGTCCGAATCGCTCGGCGTTTTCTACAATCATAAGAGAGGCGTTCGGCACGTTTACTCCGACCTCGATTACCGTGGTTGACACCAATGCGGAAATCTCCCCGTTTTTAAATCGGGACATAACCCCATCCTTTTCGGCGGATTTCATCTTTCCGTGAAGACAAGCGACACTTATTCCTTCTAGATTCTGCTCCAAATATTCTGCGTGTTTTACCGCGTTTTTGATATTTGAATTGTAAGTGGAAATTGTCGAATCAGGCGAAAAGGATTCAATTATAACAGCGTTTTCTGTCTCTTCATCTGACGCCTCTATAGCCGGGCAAACCACATAGCACTGTCCGCCCGAGAGAACTTGTTTTTTGATAAAATCATTAAGTCGCGAACGGTAACTCTCGTCTACAACAAAGGTATCTACACGCATTCTTCCTTTGGGCATTTGAGTAATTTTTGAGACATCAAGATCGCCGTACATAGCGAGAGCGAGCGTTCTTGGAATCGGAGTTGCGCTCATGACAAGCATATGTGCCTGTCTGGCCTTGTCCTTGAGAATGGCGCGTTGATTAACGCCGAAGCGATGCTGCTCGTCGGTTATTATCAACCCAAGATTAGCAAAAGAAAATTTGTCGGAAAGAAGAGCATGCGTTCCGATTACAACGAGGCATTCTCCGTCCTCTATCGACTTATATATTCTTCGCTTTTCCTTTTGTGTAGTGGCACCTAATAAAAGCTCACAGGAGATTCCGAATTCCGCATACATTTTTTTAAGCTCAGCATAATGCTGACGCGCCAAAATTTCCGTCGGTGCCATGAATGCAGACTGATAACCCGATTTAGCGGCGATATATATAGCCAAGGCAGCGCAAACCGTCTTTCCGGAGCCAACATCACCGACAAGAATTCGAGCCATAGGAGAAACGACGCCGTCCTTGCCTATTACCGTATCAGCATAAATATCGTTAACTGCCATTTTTTGCGAATCTGTCAGCTCATAAGGCAAAAGATTAAGGAACGGTTGTAGATCGCATTTTGAAAACCGTAACCCCTCGCCCTTGCTTTTGTGTCGAGCGGCACGCGAGATGCCGATTCCAAAGTACAGCATTTCATCAAAGGCAAGTCTTTTCAGCGCCTTTGCGAGCGTGGGGGCATCGTCGGGAGTATGTGCGTTTTTTATAGCAAAGGAAAGGGTTGGGAGCGAATTCTGAAGTCTGATATTTTCCGGCAGGGGATCAATAAGCGAGGGGAGCACCGCCTCCATAGCAATGGTTGTGGTTTTTTCAATAAACTTCGAGTTTACGCCGTGTGTAAGCGGATAAACGGGAACAAATTGAGGAAGAGGGCAGCCCTCTACGTAGGGCTCGTATTTGGGGTTTGTAAGCTGGAGAGTCTTTTTCGACAAATTCAGCTTGCCATAGAATCTGAAGGTTGAGCCCGTGTGGAATACTTCTTTTACGAAGGGGGAGTTGAAGAAAACGACCTCGACAGCGCCCGTTTCATCAAAAGCCCTGAATTTTGAAATCGTGAGTCCGCGGCGAATCATCACACTCTTAACCTCGGTAGCAACCGTAAGCAAGAAGGCATACGGCGACTCTGTATCTGCCGCGCTCAAGGGAAGAACGTTACCGCGCTCCTCATAACAGCGAGGGAAGTTATAGAGCAGGTCGCGTATTGTAAAAAGGCCGAGTCGCTCAAGTGACTTCTGCTTTGCAGGACCGACACCGTGGAGCTCTGCAACCGATGATTCAAGCGTAAGTTTCTGCATAAACACCCCTCCTTCATTGTCTTGATAAGATTATTCTACAACATTTTTGTTTATTTTGCAATAATCAACCGAAATATTTTCACTAAAAATAAAAATTAAATAAATATTTTCTTTACTTTTGCGCGAGTGTATGCTATAATATACTGTAAAGTTGTATTTTCGGTTGTCACATTAGTGATATACAAAATGAAAGGACGGTACGTATATGTCCAAAAAGCCTTCTTCATCAAATAAAAATCGCATCCCTTATGCATCAAGGTTTGAATTTGCCATTGTAATCGCACTTGGATGCTTGAATATCATATTGTTTGCCTTGCTCGCCGAGTTCGCAAATGGAGTGAGCACGGTCTTTTTTGCCATTGCGTTGCTGGCAATCTACTTGATTGAAATTGCAATAGTGGGAATAAAGCGTGCAAATAACAGCACCTTTTTGCCAAAGACGGATATACACGATCTTTTAATGGAAGACGGAAGCATTGTATTGAAAAACTCGAAATCTCCCATTGTTGCTCTTGACGTTAACGGCACCATCCTCTGGTATAACGAGGCTATGCAGCCTATTTTCAATAATCAGGAATATCTCGTCGGCGAAAATATTGATAATATTTTTTCTCCTGAAGTCAGGGCTGGGCTTTTCAGCGGTGAGACCGTTACCCTCGGGGACAAGCTCTATGACGTAGAGGGCTTCACCGTTTCGGAGCGCGAGGAGGGAATATATCTCATGCTCCTGACCGACGTTACCGCGCTTACCGAAGTGATGGATCGTTACAACGACGAGCGCGTTGCGGTTGCTTATATCGCCATTGATAACGTTGAGGACGTTTTGCAGTATGTTCAGGAAAAATTCCGTGATGCCGTTGCGATAGTTGAGGATAAGCTGAAAAATTGGGCGGCATCCGTCAACGGAGTCATTAAAGCATACGAGAACGAAAAATATATTATGATCTTCGAGTCCAAGTATCTGGACGACTGCATTGCGGATCGCTTCTCTATACTTGATTCCATAAGAGAGACCCGCGTAGGTGACGGAGTCTCGATTACCGTATCCATAGGCGTTTCCAGAATCAGCGGCTCGCTTGCGGAAAGAGAAGCGGCTGCTAAGGATGCAATTGATATGGCGCTTCAGCGCGGCGGAGACCAGGTAGTTTACAAAACGGAAAATTCCACCGAGTACTATGGAGGACGTACAAAATCCGTTTATAAGCGCTCTAACGTTCGCTCCCGCACCTTCACAACACAGCTCACGTCTCTTATGGCGCGCGCCGATAACGTTGTCGTTATGGGACACCGCTATGGCGATTTCGATTCATTCGGCGCCTCGGTAGGTATTGCTCGCTTGTGTATGCTTTGCGGCGTTCGTACCAATATCGCCATAGATATGCGCGATAAAAATCTTGAGCCCTGCATCAGACTTTTGCAGTCGACAGAGGGATATCAGCAAATGTTCGTTGATAATGCAGAGGGACTCGACCTTGTAGGTCCCGACACTCTCGTAATCCTTGTCGACCACAACACCGTCGCTCGCGCACAGTTCGCGAATATAGCTAACAAGGTTGATACTATTGCTATAATTGACCACCATAGAACAACAGAGGCTTTGCCCCCTGTCGTTAAGCTTTCCTATATAGAGCCCTCGGCGTCGAGCGCGTGCGAGCTTGTCAGCGAAATGCTTGAGAATGCTATCAGCTCTCAAAACCTCTTGAAAGAGGTGGCAGATATGCTGCTTGCAGGCGTTCTGTTAGATACAAAGCAGTTTACAAGAAATACAGGAACAAGAACGTTTGGCGTCGCTCAGTATCTGCGTGGTGCAGGTGCAAGCCCTCAGGACGTTTACAATCTTTTCAAAACCGCTCCCTCCGAGCTTTCAAAGGAGGCGCGGTTCCATACGGCAATCAGTATTTACAGGGAAAATATTGCCATATCCTGCTGCGATGGAGAAACAGACGAATCCTATCGAATTATTGCTTCTAAGGCGGCGGATAAAATGCTTACCCTTCGCGGAATTGAGGCCGCATTTACATTAGTAAGAATTGGCGATCAGATACACATATCAGGACGTTCGAACGGCAAAATCAATGTTCAGCTCATACTTGAAAGGTTGAATGGCGGCGGTCATTTTGACGTGGCAGGTGCGCAGGTCGTTTCTGATTCTGTTGAATCCGTCTTGGTTTCGCTCAAGGAAAGCATAGATAAATATTTGGAAATTTAATTGCGAGGAGTTAAACAATGAAGGTAATTTTACTTTGTGACGTAAAAGGACAGGGAAAAAAGGATCAGATAATCAACGTTTCCGATGGCTATGCACGTAATTTCCTTTTCCCACAGAAGAAAGCAATTCCTGCCGATGCGAAGGCAACGAGTGAGCTTAAGAGCAAGGAAGATGCAAAGCAATATAAAATCAACGAAGAAAAGAAGGCTGCTCAGGCTCTTGCCGACAGAATAAAGGACGTAACCGTTGAAATCAAAATGGAGCACGGACAGGACGGCAGACTTTACGGCTCTGTTACACCGAAGGATATTGCAGAGCAGCTTTCAAAAATTCTTTCCATAGATATAGACAAAAGAAAGATTACGCTTAAGGATCCCATAAAGGCTTACGGTAGCTATTCCGTTAGCATTAAGCTTTATACCGATATTACCGCAACCTTTACCGTTAAGGTGCATAACTGACTTAAAGGAGAAATTTTATGGAAGCGTCAAGTCTTATCAGACAGATGCCCGTTTCAATCGAAGCAGAAAGGGCCTTGCTTGGAACTATCATTATCAAGCCCGACTCCTTTGACGTTATAGGAGGAATGATCACGGCAGATGATTTCTATCTTCCGGAGCATCAGCATATATTCGCGGCTCTTGCCACGATGTATATGCAAAGCAAAAAAATTGATACCGTAACCCTTATAAACGCACTTGTTGAGCAGGGCGACAGGGACGAGGCAGGCGGAATACAGTATATTTCACTTATCGCAGGCTCGGTTCCGTCAACCTCGAACGTTCGGGATTACGCGCGAATAGTTAAGGATAAGTCTACTCTTCGCAAGCTTATAGCGGCTTGTGATGAAATCAATACAACCGCGTATGAGGAATCAGCGCCAGTCGGTGCTATTATTGATTCTGCAGAGCAGAAAATATTCGATATCTCTCATAGCAACGAAACGAAGGATTTTCGTCATATAAGGGATATTCTTACGAATGTCTATAAGGATATAGAAACCCTCTCCGAAACAGGCGGCGCCGTAACCGGCGCTAAGACCGGATTCTCCGCGCTTGACAAAACTCTTATCCAGATGGGTAAGGGAGACCTTATAATCGTCGGTGCGCGTCCCGGTATGGGAAAAACTTCTTTCGCGATGAATATTGCCGTTAATGTGGCGAAAACTAAAAAGGCAGTCGCTATTTTTAACCTCGAGATGTCGGGCGAGCAGCTCGTTAACCGTATTCTTTCGAGTGAAGCGCTTATAGATTCATCAAGATTAAGAACAGGTCAGCTAAAGCCTGAGGATTGGGATAACCTTGCCAATGTAGCGGCAGACCTGTCGGGCTGTGACATTTATATTGACGATACGTCCGCAATCACCGCAACGGTTATGAAGTCCAAGCTTCGCAGAATACCAAATCTCGGCCTTGTTGTTATCGACTATATCGGTCTTATGCAATCGACGTCAAACTCTGACAACAGAGCACAGCAGGTCGGCGAAATTTCACGTAACCTTAAAATTATGGCAAAAGACCTCGGCGTTCCAATCGTCTGTTGCGCTCAGCTTAACCGTGGCACTGAGCAGCGCGGAGGAGATGCAAAAAAGCCGACGCTTGCCGATCTTAGAGATTCCGGCTCCATTGAGCAGGATGCCGATATCGTTCTTTTCCTGTATCGCGATGAGTATTATAAGGAAACCAGCGGAACTCAAAACACCGACCCCAACGCGCCCAATACCGCAAATACCGCCGAAATTATAGTTGCGAAAAACAGACACGGATCTACCGGTAATATAAAGATGGGCTGGGTTGGACAGTTTACCAAATTCCGCTCCCTTGACGGTGATAGAGAGTGATTGACAGCATTTTTAATTCCAAGGCCGGTGAAACGGTTTTTCAAAACGCGCTTCTCGCAATCCTCGACTATGAGATGGAGCAGAGAATCAAAGCGGGCGTTATTGTCGGCTTCTCCGGCGGTCCCGATTCGGTTATGCTTCTTATGCTCCT
This sequence comes from Clostridia bacterium, assembly GCA_017471825.1. GTDB lineage: Bacteria > Bacillota > Clostridia > Oscillospirales > CAG-272 > UBA1740. The sequence goes on along the minus strand of JAFURQ010000033.1, from coordinate 59,037 downwards.
GCAAAAGCTTCGGCGAGATTATTACGATTTTCCCATACTCGCTGTTCATATCAATCATTTGATAAGAGGTGGCGAAGCACAGCGCGATGAAGATTTTTCCGTTGAATTTTGCCGCCGTGCCGAAGTTAATCTGATTGTAAAAAGAATTGACGTGCCGAGTATTGCGGCAGAGAAGCGCCGCGGAATCGAGGAAGCGGCAAGGGAAGTGCGCTACGCGGCGTTTGCCGACGTTATAGCCGAGCATCCGTCATTTTCGACCGTCGCCGTCGCACATAATGCGACTGATAATCTCGAAACCGCACTCCTCAATATTTTGCGCGGCGCGGGTATTAACGGTGTTGCAGGAATTTCGCCCGTGCGTGATAATATAATCAGACCGCTCATATATTCCTCTAAGGAAGAAATAGTTTGCGCTCTTGACAGTGCAGAAGTCAATTACGTGATTGACTCCACAAATTATGACGTTGAATACACAAGAAATTACATTCGCAACGAAATCACACCGCTTCTCAAAAAAATAAACGCAACACCGGAGAAAATGTTTACAAGGCTATCGACTAATTTGCGCGATGATATCCGCTTCATAAACTCTGCCCTTGATGATTTCATTTCTAAAAATTATCACGACGAATCAATTGCTCTTGATGCATTGTTATCTGCGGACAAAGCAATAGTTTCGCGTTTTTTGGTAAAAATATTAAGGCAGAAAACAAGCAAGGTTCCCGAGCGAACTCATATCGACAGCATATACAGTCATTTGAATCACGGCGATTTTTCCTATTCGCTACCGGGAGGGCTTAAATTCGAGTCAAGAAACGGGCGTTGCTTTATAACCGAGAACGTTACCGCAGTCACCCCCACCTTTTTTAAAGCGCTATCGTTGGGTGTAAACGTAATCGACGGCTTTTCCACGGTAATTATAATCGACGCAAATATATCTGATTGTTATTCAAATATTTACAAAATTTCAATACAACAGAAAATACCTTGTGATATAATTAATAACGGTCTGCACGTCAGAGAAAAGCAGGACGGCGACTCTTATCGCTATGGCGGAATGACACGCAGGTTAAAGAAAATCTTTAACGATCGAAAAATTGAAGCCTGCGACCGCTCTCGTGTTCCCGTAATTTGCGATTCCGAGGGTATACTCTGGGTACCCGGATTGCCGCTCCGCGACGGTATCTCTCAGCCGAGAGAGTTGTATATTGCTATTGCAGAGCCTATTCAGGACACAGATTCCTTATCGGATACCACCACATTTACTTTTAAAACTTTATAATTTTCCTTTTATTTATTATAAGAAAGGTATGGACTATACTTAATGAAGTTTAATTTCCGGAGCATACTCTTGCTCGTATTAATCGTCGTTGTAGTTATTGCGGCGTTCTCGTATTTCTCGGGCGCCCTGAACAAAAAGGATGACTTAACCTACAGCGAAATAATACAAATGTTCGAGGACGATATTATAGTTTCATTTGTTGTCAAGGAGACCTCTGTTCTTCAGCTCAAGACCTTAACGCCCAAGCTAAATGAGGACGGGTCTTATGAGAGAACCGCTGAGGGAAGAATAGTATTCCAGCAAGACAGTAGCGGAGCTCCTGTATATACAGAATATTCATACGAGCTGAGCACCACGACACAGCTTAATCAGCTCAACGAAATAGCGTATGAAAAATATACCACCGATGCCTCGTCGAACCTCGAGGAATATGACTATACCCCCGCCGAAGGAACTCCTTGGTGGCAGGCGATATTGCCCTATGTCATTGTCGGTATTTGCTTCATAGGTCTTTGGATCTTTATGCTCAAGCAGGCTCCGGGCGGTGGAAATATGAATAATTTCTCAAAGTCAAAGGCAAAGGTCACCAACAATGACAAGGATCCCGTGAAATTTGCTGATGTAGCGGGAGCAGATGAAGAAAAGGCAGAGCTTGAGGAAGTAGTCGAGTTTTTGAAGGCACCCGAAAAATTCGTCAAGCTTGGCGCAAGAATACCTCGCGGTGTTCTTCTTGTTGGCCCTCCCGGTACGGGTAAAACCTTGCTTGCAAAGGCTGTTGCCGGTGAAGCTGGCGTTCCTTTCTTCTCCATCTCCGGTTCGGATTTTGTAGAAATGTACGTTGGTGTCGGTGCTTCGAGAGTGCGTGACCTTTTTGAAAACGCACGTAAAACAAATGCAAGCATAATTTTTATAGACGAAATCGATGCAGTAGGACGTCACAGAGGCGCGGGCCTCGGCGGAGGTCACGACGAGCGCGAGCAGACACTCAACCAGCTCCTTGTTGAAATGGACGGCTTTGGCACAAACTCCGGAGTTATAGTTATGGCGGCAACAAACCGCCCCGATATACTTGACCCGGCACTCCTTCGTCCCGGACGCTTTGACCGTCGCGTTACTGTAAATTATCCCGATATGAACGGCAGAGAGGCTATTCTCCGCGTTCACTGCCGCAATAAGCCCCTCGAGGAAAGCGTTGATCTACGTAAAATCGCTCAGACAACCATTGGATTTACAGGCGCTGAGCTTGCGAATCTTATGAACGAAGCGGCTCTTCGAGCAGCTAAGAAAAATAAGGCGCTCATCGGTATGGAGGATATCGAAGAGTCTTATATGAAGCTTCTCCTCGGTCCTCAAAAGAAATCTAAGCTCAGAACAGAGGCTGACAATAAGCTCTGCGCATATCACGAGGCCGGCCACGCCGTTGCTTCATATTTCTGTAAGCATACCGACCCCATCAAGCACATCACCATCATCCCCGCAGGCTCGACCGGCGGCGTTACTCTCAGCGTGCCCACAGAGGATAGAATGACCTCATCGAGAAACGAAATGATAGACCACATCGTGCTTGCTCTTGGCGGTAGAGTTGCCGAGGAAATCGTGCTTGACGATATCTCGACAGGTGCTTCGAATGACATTCAGCAAGCAACCAATATCGCACGTAATATGGTTACAAGATACGGTATGAGCAGCAAGCTCGGAACCGTCCTTTACGGCTCTGCTAACAGCTCTGATGAGGTATTCCTTGGCCGTCAGTTCTCGACCAGCAAGGACTATTCCGAAAAAACAGCCGCAGAGATTGATGATGAGATCCGCGCTATCATTTCCGATTGTTATACGACCTGTAAGAATCACTTGTCTGCCAACATCGACAAGCTTCATTTCGTTGCAGAATTCTTGCTTAAGAATGAGTCAATGGATGAAGAGCAGTTCAGAGTTGCTATGGAGACCGAAAATCCCACGATAGAGCAGATAGAGAACATTGCAGAGGATAAGAAGAAAAAGAGCGCAGAGGAGAACAACATCGCGCACGAAACCAACAGAAAAGCAGAAGAGGAAGCTCGTGAAAGAGCGCGCCTTGAGGCAGAAAGAATAGCTAAGGAATCCCGTGAGCGTCAGGAGCGTGCAAATTCCGGCGCCTTCTCAAGCGATGATTTCTTCAGCACTGTTTGGAACGCACCAAACACTTCGGGTGACGATGAATCAACCACTGATTCAACCGACGAGAATCCCTCAGATTCCGATAATTCCAACAAATAAAGAAAGCGGACTTCGGTCCGCTTTCTTTTAAACAAGGAGAATGGTATGGTTTGGAAAATGAACCTTCAAAGCGCCCCGTTTATATCAATTTTAAACGGAACGAAGGATATAGAGCTTCGCCTAAACGATCCCAAAAGGCAGCAAATACAAATATCTGATGTAATAGAGTTTAAAAATGTTCTGACAGGCGATATACTTAACACGGTGGTTGTCGATAAGCACATATTTAAAAGCTTTGCCGAGCTTTACGCCATATTTGATAAAATAAGACTTGGGTATAAAGAGAATGAGCAAGCGCACCCCGACGATATGGAACGATATTACTCAAAAGAGGACATAGAAAAATACGGCGTAGTCGGAATAGAAATTCGCGTATACAAATAAAATAAGAGGTCGGTTTCGTAAAACCGACCTTTTATTTTTAAATTGTGTGTATTCCGTTTGCAGGGTCTGCGTTGGAGTCGAGCTTATACTTTTGCTGTTTTCTCCACTCGAAGAATTTAATAGCAACCTGCTCAAACAATGCAAGAGAGAGAAGGTCCTCATCCTGCTCGCGATAGGGCTCAACTCTTTCTCTGAGAGAGTCGATTTCAGGAGCAATTTTATCTGCGGGACGGTAATCGATGATATCGTCGTCACCGATGATCTTTCTCTTAAAATCATCGTCGATAGCGGCAGGGCATCTTCCGTATTCACCGCGAACAAGGCCCTTAAATTCCTTAGTTACTCTTGAGTATCTGCCATCCTCATTGAAAAGGACGTTGTTAACTGCCTGTGTACCTACTATCTGGGACGTGGGAGTTACAAGAGGAGGGAAGCCTGCATCTGCTCTGACGTTTGCGACCTCCTCCAAAACCTCATCGAGCTTGTCAAGCTTGCCCGCCATTTTAAGTTGGGAGATAAGGTTGGAGAGCATACCGCCGGGAACCTGATAGCGAAGAGCATTAACATCAACCTTAAGAACCTTGGGGTCGATAAGTCCGCTTGCAATATAATTCTCGCGAATCTTATTGAAGTGCTTCGCAATTACATCGAGAGCAGCAAGGTCGAGACCTGTATCATAAGGAGTTTTCTGAAGGGTTGCAACAAGAGCCTCGGTAGGAGTATGAGAGGTACCCATTGCAAGAGGAGAGATAGCGGTATCAACGCCGTCTACACCCGCCTCAATTGCCTTGAGGAGCGTCATTGAACCGAGTCCGGCAGTGTAATGACAGTGCAGGTGTACCGGAACCTTAACACTATTCTTGATAGTCTTTACAAGCTGATATGCCTCGTAGGGCTTGAGCAAGCCAGACATATCCTTAATGCATATCGAGTTCGCACCCATCTCCTCGAGCTGCTTTGCGTACTGAGCGAAGCCCTCGTTCGTGTGGAAGGGAGAGGTGGTGTACGAAATTGCAGCTTGAACGTGACCACCTTCTTTAATGGTTGCTTTAATTGCGGTTTCAAGGTTTCTTGCATCGTTAAGCGCATCGAAAATTCTGATAATATCAATGCCGTTAGCGATAGATTTCTGAACAAAATATTCAACCACGTCGTCAGCATAGTGGCGATAACCCAAAATATTCTGACCGCGGAAAAGCATTTGAAGCTTGGTGTTTTTGACGTGTGATTTTATGGTGCGAAGTCTTTCCCATGGATCTTCATGGAGAAATCTGAGGCAGGAATCGAACGTAGCTCCGCCCCATGCTTCAAGCGAATAATAGCCGACCTTATCCATTTCGTCAAGAATCGGAACCATCTCTTCGGTTGTCATTCTTGTAGCTGCGAGGGACTGGTGAGCATCGCGCAATACAGTTTCTGTAATTAATACCTTTGACATCTTAAAATTCCTTTCTGTTTATTGGAAAAAGCTAAGGAATACGCCCGCGGCAACAGCAGAGCCGATAACTCCGGCAACGTTGGGGCCCATAGCGTGCATAAGAAGGAAGTTAGAGGGATCCTCCTTGCGTCCCATATCCTGTGCCACTCTCGCCGCCATAGGAACTGCAGAAACGCCCGCAGCACCGATAAGGGGATTGATTTTTCCACCGGTAAGCTTGCACATGATTTTTCCTACGATAAGTCCACCGCAGGTAGAAAGTATAAACGCGGAAAGGCCGAGCAATATAATGTAGATCGTTTGAGGCTTGAGGAAGTTTTCTGCATTGGCAGTAGCTCCAACAGAAACTCCAAGGCAAATCGTAATGATATTGCAGAGCTCGTTTTGCGAGGTTTTAGAGAGTCGTTCTGTTACTCCGGAAACATTGAACAGGTTGCCTAACATCAGGAAGCCTACAAGTGCCGCAGCATCGGGAACTATAAACGATACGATTGCCGTAACAAGGATAGGGAATACAATCTTTTCAAGCTTGGATACAGGGCGCAAGTTGTTCATCTTAATGCTGCGCTCTTCCTTCGTGGTTAAAAGCTTCATAAACGGTGGTTGAATTATCGGAATAAGTGCCATATACGAATATGCGGCAATTGCTATCGCACCGAGCAAATGAGGAGCAAGCGTTTTGGTTACAAGTATGGCTGTGGGGCCGTCAGCTCCGCCGATAATGCCGATTGCGCCGGCTTCCATCGGTGAGAAGCCGAGAAAGAGAGCAAAGAAGAATGCGGCAAATACACCGAGCTGTGTTCCCGCACCCATAAGCAAAGATTTCGGGTTTGCAATCAGCGGCGAGAAGTCGGTCATGGCACCTACACCCATAAATATGAGCGAGGGATAAACGCCAAACTTTACGCCAAGATAGAGTATATCAACAAGACCGCCGTGGTTAATAACCTCACCGACCATTGTTGTCATCTTGATATGAACGGCACCGTCCTCAATGTATGCTGAACCGTCAAGATACTGATCAAAAAGGAAATTGAATGTATCAAGGTTTTGCTCGTCGAGGCCTGAAAGATTAAAGGTCAGAGAATCGTTTGACAACGTGTAAAGCTGCTCAGGAATATTAGCAAGGAATAATTTAAAATCAGAAGCTAACATTCCTACAAGCTCTCCGTTTTCAACCGCTATGTAATAGTCGTCGAAGAAATAATCAAGATGTATAAGCTCGGCACCGGGAAGATTTGCGAGTAGCATACCAAATGCAATGGGTAAGAGAAGGAGTGGCTCAAACTTTTTAACAATAGCAAGATAGAAGAGAACTCCGATTATCAGATACATTACAAGATATTGCCACCAATTAGATTCCGCAAACAACTTGGCTATACCCGTGGTGCCAAGAAAGTTTTTAATAGCATCTAACATTATTGGTACCTTTATCTTTCTTAGTTAAGAGTTGCGATAATGTCGTTTGCAGAAACGGATGCGCCCTTCTGAACGTTAACGGAAGCAACGGTTCCGTCACACGGAGCGGGGATGTCGTTTTCCATCTTCATTGCTTCAAGCACACATATAACGTCACCCTTCTTAACAGACTGGCCAACGGTTACCTTAACATCGAGAATGGTTCCTGGCATGGGCGCGGTAACCTTGGTAGCCCCCTGTGAGCCGGAGGTTGCGGGAGCAGCTACGGGAGCAGCCGCAGGCGCGGGTGCAACAGCGGGAGCAACAGGAGCAGTTGCCGGAACCGCAGGTGCTACGGGAGTAACCACAGGAGCAACGGGAGCGCTATACGAAGCATTTGCATCAACCTCTTCAACTATAACGTCGTAATTGTGACCGTTAACGGTAATATTGTATCTTTTCATAAGTAATTATTCCTTTCATTTATATGCGTTTGAATGAGACAACTTTAAATTTAACGCCGCTTTCTTCGCTTTCTGCCATTGCAATCGCGGCAGCAATAACTGCCACAATCTCTTCATCTTGGCTAGCTACCGTGGGGGCGACAGTCATAACAGGAGCGGTAGCGCTGTTATTGTCTTCCTTTTGTGAGCCCTTCGAAGCTAAATCAGAGAAGAAATACTTAAAGAGAATCAATGCGAGCATTATGATAATAAGAACCGCAAATACAGTTGCAAGTCCAAGCAAAACCATCATACCGCCAAAGGAAAGCGTATCTGCAAATCCCTCGATGGGCTTTGAATAATCCATAGCGGCTGAAATGAACATACTATTCATAGTCACCTCCGAATTAAAGCGGAAGTATCTTGCGATCGCTTGGCTCAACCTTGCCCTTTGCAACGAGCATAAGCAGGGCAGAGCAAATACGTGCGCGAAGCTCATTAACGCTGATTATATCGTCTATTTCACCGCTTGCGGCGGCAACAGCAGGGGAGGAAACGGTGGACTTCCAACGCTCAACAAGAGCCTCTCTCGGATTTTCAAGCGAAATGTTAGAATTCCAAGCAAACGCAACACCGCTATCAGCGGGAAGCGCACCGATTTCGGAATCGTTGGTAGCGTATACAAGGTCGGCACCAAGCGCCTTGGAGCCGAGAAGGACGAAGGACGCACCGATTGCATGACCGATAATCACGGTTACCTTGGGAACGTCTGCGGTAGAATATGCCATCGCAAGCCTTGCAAGCTCTGACGAGAAATAAGCAGACTCGTTTTCCGAATCAATTACAAGACCGTATGAATCAACAAGGGTAACGAGAGGAATGGAGAAGGCATTGCAAAAGCTAATAAATTTAGCAGCCTTTCTTGCCGAAGCGGCAGAGAGACGCCCCTCGTTAACCGAGTAAGAGGATGCGAGGATTCCGCATCTTACACCGCCAACGGTAGAAAATACTGTCGAAAGCTCAGGGGCGTAATCACGGGCAAGCTCATAATATACGCCATTGTCGGCAATTACCGATATTGCAGCAAGAGCATCACCGGAGAAATCAAGCTCACCGAGCTTTCTGTTGAGGTTGTCCGCACAGGTGGAAACGATCGCTCCAGTTGCTGAATTGTCAGGAATAAAGGATATTACATCGCGTATGTAGCCGGCACACTGTGCAGCTTCACCGCTGAAAGCAACCACGCAGTTCTGAGCGTCATTGTTTCCTGTAAGATTGGGAGAAGAAACGTAGAATGATGCCGAGGCATCCTTAACAACAATATCGAACATAGCTGCAATTGCGGCTGCACAGCCGATGCACTTGCCTGATACGTATGCTATTTGCGGAATAGCTCCGGAGGCAGAAATAACCGAGTTCATTATTCTTCCGTACGCCGCAAGTCCTGCAGTACCCTGGAAAATATCGGTACCGTTTGAATTAAAAATACCGATAACCGGCGCGCCGTTCTTAATAGCAAGGCTATAAAGATCAGCAATTTTTTTAGCGTGGCGCTCATCTATAACGCCGCCCATTCTTGAAGAATCCTCAACGAAAGCAAACACAAGCTTGCCGTCAATTGCACCGTAACCGGTGATGACTCCTTCAAATTCGTTTGCTTGCTCTGTGGTAATAAAGTCGGTGATAGCACGCTTAACGTACGCATTGGTTTCTACGAATGTGTCTCTATCAAAAAGCAATGCAAGGTTAGCACGCGCCTCACTGCCTGAGCCGTCTGCAAGAGTAGCACGAAGCTCCTCTACGGTAGGCAATCCACAGATTTCAGTTTTTCTGTATTGTTCCAACTGAATTCCCGATTTGCAAAATGCAAATCTCTCCTTCCTTTAAAAATAACTTTCTATTCGGTGCAGTCTGATATAAATATCCAACTTTCACCAAATATAATATACCATCAAAAAGCCTTTAAGTCAATAGTAATTTAATATTTATTTAATATAAATCTTTGAAAAATAATACGCAAGGCAGATCATCTGCCTTGCGTTAACAATTATTTCGAGTCCTGCTTCTTTTCAGAAGGAGAAAGAAAAATTATCTCTCCGTTCAGCGCAGAAATATCCTCATTCTTGTGCGTAACAAGTATTACCGTCCTTGTGGCAGCTTCCTCGGTTATAATTTCATGCATAATTTTTGCAATAGAAGAATCAACCTCTTTGGTCGGCTCGTCGAGCAAAAGAACAGGGGATTTTTTTAGAATTGCTCTTGCGAAGGAAACGCGCTGCTTCATTCCGCCTGAGAGCTGTGCAGGGCGAAGGGTGGTATCCTCGGTAGAAAAATTTAAGCGCAAAAGCAATTGTAATGCCAGAGCCCTGTCCTCATCTGTGGCATTATCAAAGGATGCAACCGTCACGTTTTCAAGTGCCGAAAGATGCGGAAAAAGTCGGTATTCTTGAAAGCAGAATGAGGAGTTTTGGATTCCTCCCCCGATTAATTCACCGTCAAATAAATCGTCAATTCCGGATATAATTCGAAGCAGAGTTGTTTTTCCGCTTCCGCTATCACCTTTGACTATATAAAGCCCTGTGTCAGGAAATGAGTAAGAAAAATCATCAATAACCGTCTTGCTGTCAAAGGATTTTTTTATGCTTTTTAATTTCAATCCCATAATTTACTCCTTTTGACAAGATATTTCACAAGGTATTCAAATACCAAGCTGATGACGATGACCGCAACTGTCCAAGCGAGAAGAACGTCAGCTTCAAAATAAGATTTTGCATCTAACACGTTTTTTCCGATAGAATTTTTCGTATAGGCGATTATTTCAGCGGCTATACCCGATTTCCATGCGAGTCCAACCGATGTTAAGGCGGCGGGAACAAAGTATCTCAAAAGTGTGGGGAGAGTCAAATGAACAAAAGCCTTTCGCTTGGAAAAATTGAAAACCAACGTCACTTCGCGTAAATCCTTATCAATGGATTCGTATCCGTCCATAAGATTTTGCCATATAATCGGCGCAACCATAAGTACCGCAATCACAACCGGTACACTCGTGCTGCCGACAATGATCCATAGAATCATTATAATTGAGGCAACCGGAGTAGATCTAATTACAGTCATACCAACAGATACAAACGTTATTATGATCGGCAATGCGCGGCACAGTATGGCTAATGTAACACCAAGTAAAATTCCAAGCGCAAGCCCGGCTAAAATGCGCAAAACAGATAGAGCAACCGTTTGCCAGAAGCTTAATGTTCCTGCAAGGGTACAAAGAGCGGTGAAGGTTTTAATCGGGCCGACAAATATGAAATCATATCCTATTAAATATGCTGCAAGCTCCCAAATAGCAAGCCAGAGCAGTATGGATACGGCCGTTATGATAAGACGTAAAACAAATCCTTTTTTGCTGTTTTTGGCGTTATCTTGCATCAGGATTCCTTTGTAGCTATATTGTGCTTACCGAAAATATAACGCAATATCGGAGCAGTTGTGGAATTTGGAACGCCGTAATAAACATTCTTGCCGCAAAGGTCTGCAACGGAGTTGATTTCTATACCGTCTTTCGCAACCACGTAAAGCGAACCGAGACAGTTAATAGACGCTACGGATATCTGTGAGCCCTTGTTTGCAAGATTTGCGACCGTGTTGGTGGGAAGACACGCCATATCAATTTCACCATTGTTAAGATCGGCAGTTGCAAGAGAAGGGTCGGAATACATAACAAATTCGTATTTATCGTTTTCTTTTCCGTAATCAGATATCAGCTTCGCCATGCCCATACCTGTGGGACCGTTCATTATACCTATAACTATCTTTCTGTCAACTGTATTTTGAGCGGTACTATCGGGAATATAGTAAAATGCATCGGCAGGCTGTGTAAGTGATATAGCAGAGTAAAAGTCCTTAAGTGTAGCCTTCATTTCGGCACCGTCCTGATATACGATTGCGCCGTAGAGATTGTTGAGGGCTGATTTCGCGACGGGAAGCTTCGGCAAAACACCGGCATCTACAATCATTTGTGCAGAGGACTCCGCATTGCTTTTGTTGCCGATATATTCAATGGAAGCCTTGTATTCTGCGAGGAAATCAACAAGAGATGCCTCGTAGGAAGTAATAAAATCGTTTCTGACAGCTATGCATCCCATAGCAAGCTCATTTTCTGATACGCTCGACCATTCGTTTGAAATGTTGAGCTTAACAGAGTAGCTATGTCCGTTTTGCTTTGCATTAAGAACCGCAACGGTAGCCTTCGGCTCGGGAAGAACCGCAACCTCTATTTCTCCGGTCAGCATCTTTGCAACAACGGCATCGTGATCCGCTTCCGAAACAAGATTGATTTCGGGCGTAGGATCATCAGAATTGTTATCCTGACATGCCGCAAGGGAGAAGAGCAGAGTGGTGAGAGTGAGTAAAATTGCCAATAGTTTTTTCATTTTAGTTTCCTTTCCAACCCTTCGGGGTTGTTTATATAAATTATTTTGTTTTCAAATGTAATGAGCCCTTCATCGGACAGGGATGAAAGAATGCGGTATAACGAGGCACGGCCGATGTTGAGCTCCTCGGACGCTTTTTTACAGTTAAATTTAAAGCGATTGCCCAAGGAGCATTGGAGTTCTATTAAATACGAAACAACCTTCTGCTCAACATTATCGCCTGAAAATGTTGCAATCTTCGCGTTAAGAAAGCTTATACGACCACCCATGAACTCAAGTAGATTTATAGCGATCTGCGATTCCTTTTCAATCAAGGTCATCACATCCCCCCGTTCAAAAAACAATATCGTGGATGCCCGCTTTGTCCTAACAGAAGTAGGATATTTTTCTTCGGCAGAGAATAACGTCAAAACGCCGAAGGAATCAAACTCACCGAGTGTATTGAGAAGTAGTGAGGGATGTCCGCTTTTTACTCTTTCCACGACACATTCTCCGGAAAAAACAAAGCCCATTTTCTTGTCAAACTGTCCAGGCGAAAATATAATCTCGTCTGCAGAAAAGGCGAGAAGCCGTGGGGTAACGCAGCTCAAAAGTAAACTTACCTTTTCGCTCGAAATGTCCTTAAATAGGAACGTGGATTGCAAAAAGCGGCATAGCCTTTTAGGGCTGATGTTTTGTATATTTTCTTCCATTTTATCTCCAAAAGTGTATCATTTGATACAATTATAGCATCGTTTTCCTTGAATGTCAATAGCAGACCGTCGGCAAATGACAAAAAATCAGTAAAAAAATAAGTTTTTTATTAAAAAACATTGCTTTTTTATTTTCGCTGTGCTATACTTAATTCGTAATATTTTATATACGCGCCTTTACACGCGTGTTACGAGGTTTTTATGTTTAACATTTCATATATACACTCCAGCATCGGAGAATTTTTCTCAAAAATCGGAGAATCCGCACAGAAATGCTTTTCAGGCTTTTCGTTTATTGACGCAATAGACATTCTTCTTCTTTCGGTTATCCTCTTTTTCCTCTTCCGTTTTATTCGCGGAAGAAAGGCCGGGGTATTGCTTATAGGCATCGCAGTTGTGCTTCTCATTACAACTGTTGCGTATGCGTTCAATCTTGATGCTACGCACTATGTATTTTCACAGCTTTTCAAGGTTGGCGTTATTGCTATTGTTATTATCTTTCAGCCGGAAATACGCGATGCTCTCGAGCGTGTGGGATCGGGCTCTATAAGCGGTCTTATGAGCTTTGGCGATCAAAAAAAGAAGCATCAGATGTATTATTCTGTTATCGACAACGTATCTGCGGCGATTGGAGAGCTCTCTCGCTCCAAAACCGGAGCACTTATTGTTATATCACGCACCACTACGCTTGACGAGGTGACTCAGACGGGTGTAAAAATTGATTCCGAGGTATCATCATTTCTGCTCCGCAATCTATTTTACGATAAGGCACCGTTGCACGACGGCGCGGTAATTATCGACGATACCAGAATTGCCGCCGCGGGCTGCGTGCTCCCGAACACCAGGAGAACCGACATCGACGGCGATCTTGGTACGCGCCACAGAGCCGCTATCGGTATGAGTGAAATAAGCGATGCAATCATAATAATCGTATCTGAGGAAACGGGAATCATCTCCGTGGCATACGAATGCACGCTTACCCGTAACTACACCGTAGACACTCTTCGCAAATTTCTCGTTCAAAAACTGATAAAGCCCGGTCAAAACAAGGCCGACAATTGATTTGGTGATTGCTATGGATAAAAAGTTTTTAGGAATAAAAATCAGTGCAATACTGCAATTTGTTTTTTGCGTCGCACTTGCCTTTATTATTTGGTTTATAGTTCAATACGTTAATATGTCATCCGAAGAGGCGGAGGCTACCGCCAATTCGTTTGCATATTTCTCAAATTTGATATGAGGTCACAATGAGTTCAAACACTCAAGTTTTAATTGTTAACAACATTAAGCTTCCCTTAAACGCCTCTTCCAACGAGGCGTTTTTAATTGCTAAAAAACGGTTGCGCCAAATCGGTATCAATGTAGGCGATAACGACCTGTCAATTTACAAAAGAAGCGTTGATGCGCGCAACAAAGGCGATATCAAGCTCGTGTACAGCATCTGTGCAAAAGGCACCTATAAAAACATCACCGATGCAATGCTTAGTAAAATTTCCGGCTCATTGCTTACAGAAGGCGACCCACTCGACTTCGAGCGCGGAACCGAGGAGCTTTCCGCACCGCCGCTTGTTGTCGGCTCGGGGCCATGCGGACTTTTTGCCGCACTCCTTCTTGCTGAAAACGGATACGCTCCCATAATCATCGAGCGCGGTGGATCCGTTGAAGAACGGAAAAGCAAGGTTAAAGCATTTAACGAGTTAAAAATTCTCGATACGGAAACAAACATACAGTTCGGCGCAGGAGGAGCGGGAACCTTCTCCGACGGCAAGCTTGTTACGCGAGTCAACGATCCGATTTCAGCATACGTTTTGCAGCGTTTGGTAGAGTTTGGTGCGCCGAACGAGATACTCTATCTTGCTAAGCCGCATATAGGCACCGACATTCTCTCGGGAATAGTCGAAAATATTCTCGCAAGAATCTCCGCTCTCGGTGGAACAGTTCTGTATCACACAAAATATCTCAGTTGTACGCACCAAAACGGTGAAACAATAGCACATACCTCTCGCGGAGAAATAAAATGCGGTGCTATCCTACTCGCGCTCGGTCACAGCGCGCGCGACACGTATCAAAATATGTTCAATTCAGGCTTTCTTATCGAGCCGAAAGCATTTTCGGTAGGCTTGAGAATAGAGCATAAAACAGCTATGATAGATAAGTCAATGTACGGAAATTTCGCAGGGCACAGCGCTCTCGGACACGCGGAATATAATCTTTCGTACAATACTAAGGAGCGCGGAGTCTATACCTTCTGTATGTGTCCCGGCGGCGAGGTTGTTGCCGCGGCGAGCGAGGAGCATGGAGTTGTTGTTAACGGAATGAGCCGACATGCGAGATCGGGCGACAACTCAAATTCAGCGGTCGTATGCAGTATATTCAAGCAGGATTACGGATCAACTCCGCAAAAGGCTATAGAATTTCAAAGAGCTATCGAGCGTGCCGCGTTTATTGCGGGCGGCTCCGATTATTCTGGACCAATAATCACAGTTGGCGATTTTTTGAATGGCGAATGCAAAAGAGAGCCTTATGAGGTCTTTCCCACGTATATGAATGGAAAAAATATACGCCTTGCTTCGCCTGAATCATATTTACCGAAAACAGTTTCTAACTCAATAAAAAATGCACTCAGAGATTTTGACAGAAAAATTCACGGATTTGCCGACGGTTCGGCAATTTTAACAGGTGCCGAAACAAGAACAAGCGCGCCTATAAGAATTATCAGAGATCAAAAAACACGTCTTGCTGTCGGATTCGATAATATATATCCGGCAGGAGAAGGCGCAGGTTACGCAGGCGGCATAACAAGCGCCGCAATTGACGGTGTAAAAACCGCCATCGCTATAATGAAACGATTTAACTAAATAACAGTCTTATATTCAACGGGTGAAATTTAGACCGTTGCAAAATCGATAATAAAAATGGAAGGCGGGCTTTTGCCCAACCGGTTTTAAAAATACAATGAACTCAAAAGGATTAAAAAAGGAGAAAAAATGGATTCTCAAATCGTCAGAGAGTCCCGAAGCCGTTAAATCAAAGCGAAAAATCGCCGAAGAGCTCGGCATCAATCCGATAGTTGCGGACCTGCTCTACACACGCGGCTTTGAAACCCCCGAAGCGGCTAAACGCTTTCTCTATATGGAGAGCGAAATGCTGTGCAACCCGTTTGATATGGCAGATATGGAAAAGGGCGTTTTGCGCGTAAAAAAGGCCATAGACAACGGCGAAAAAATCACCATATACGGCGACTACGACGTAGATGGCGTTACCTCTGTCTGTACACTCTATTTGTACTTAAAGTCAAAGGGCGCTGACGTAAGCTACTATATCCCCAACCGCGCAGGCGAGGGATACGGTGTTTCCGCACCTGCTATTGATGCTCTGAAGGATTCCGGCACAACTCTTATTATAACCGTTGATACCGGTATCACGGCGATAGAGGAGGTTGAGTACGCAAAATCGGTCGATGTTGATTTTCTTATCACCGACCACCATGAGTGCCACGGAGATATTCCCGCCGCTACCGCCGTTATCAATCCTCACAGACCCGACTGTGCATATCCCTTTAAGGAGCTTGCCGGCGTAGGCGTTGTTTTCAAATTCGTAACCGCATACGAGGAGAGAATAGGGCATTGCTCAAGAATGCAAGCGGCTGTGAGAATTTTTGCCGAATATGCCGATCTTGTTGCAATCGGTACAATCGCCGACGTTATGCCCATTCGTAACGAAAACCGAATCATTGTAAGCTACGGCTTGAAAATGATTGAATCCACCAAGCGCCTCGGTCTTATCGCGCTTATGGAAGCGGCGGCAGGGAAAAACGAGCAGAGCGCAAGATCCGACAAACGCAGGAAGCGCACGAAAATAACCACGGGATACATAGGCTACACCCTCGCTCCGAAAATCAATGCGGCAGGTAGAATCCGCAGTGCCGAGCTTGCCGTCGAGCTTTTTCTCTCGAATAACTCGCGCGACGCCTCACGCATTGCCGAGGAGCTTTGCTCAGCTAATAAAGAGCGACAGAACGAAGAAAATAAGATAATGCAAGAGGCATATCTTAAGATCGACAGTGAAAATATGGCTGACGATCCCGTTATCGTTCTTGACGCGGACGGATGGCATCACGGTGTCATCGGTATAGTGGCATCCCGTATTACCGAAAAGTATTCTCGCCCCACTATCCTCGTTTCGTTTGAGACGGCCTCGGGTGAGCCCTGCGATTCCGACATCGGCAAGGGATCGGGCAGAAGCATTAAGGGAATGAACCTCGTAGAAGCGCTTTGCTACTGCGACGATCTTCTGGTCAAGTTTGGCGGACACGAGCTCGCGGCAGGTCTGTCGGTTACGCGCGGCAACCTAAAAGCATTTCGTAAGAAAATAAACGAATATGCGATGAATAATCTTGATAAGGATGCTATGATTCCTACCGTGGAGGCTGACTGCGAGGTATCTCTTTCGGACATCTCGCTCAGGCTGGCAGAGGAGCTTCAGATACTTGAGCCCTACGGCGTTGGCAATCCTATTCCCAACTTTATGATGCACGGCGTGCACGTCAACGAAATATCGGGTGTAAGCGATAATAAGCACACAAGATTTTCGTTTGGGCAGGATAGACAGACGGTTTCCGCTATGTTCTTTTCCACCTCACCTGCGTCCCTTGGAATATACAACGGTGACAAGGTGGATCTCATCTTCAATATTGATATCAACGAATATCTCGGCAGAAGAAGCGTTCAGCTTTTTGTCAAGGACATCAAGCCTACCGAGAATCAGGATATCAAAAATGAAGCGGAGCATCGCCGCTTTGAAGAAATCTGGAACGGCGCACATTACACCCGTGATGAAAAAATTCTCCCCTCAAGAGAAGACTTCGCTGCAGTGTACAGATATATAGTGGCATCCGTTCGCTCGGGCAATGATGTAATTGCTCACCGCGATATTTGCTATAACCTCTCGCACGGTCACGAGCCGCATGAAATAGGTTACATCAAACTAAAAATAATAATCAAAGTCTTTCAAGAGCTCAATCTCGTAGGTATTGAGGAAATTGCCGAAGAAATCTATAGATTCAAGGTTCAGTACAGCACCTCAAAAACAGACCTCGAAAAATCCTCGCTTCTGAGAAGGATTCGCTCACAGATGGATTTTAAATAATTGGTAAAGCTATGTATAAAGAATTGCAACCTCTTCTCGACATGATAGAAAAAAACGAGAAGAATTACGATATTGAAAAAATAAAAAGCGCCTTTCTGTACGCCGCCGAGCTGCATGAAGGGCAGTTCAGATTGAGCGGCGAGCCGTATATTTGCCATCCGGTAGCCGTTGCCGTTATCGTCGCGGAGCTTGGACTCGACACGGATTCTATTTGTGCCGCCCTGCTTCATGATACGGTTGAGGACTGCTCCGACAAAACTAACCTCGAAATTCTTGTGAAGAAATTCGGCCCCGATATAGCTATGCTCGTCGACGGACTTACCAAGATAATTCAGGTCCAGCTCGCCGATAAGGAAGAGGCTCACATTGAAAATATACGAAAAATGCTTCTTGCGATGACCAAGGACATCAGAGTAATTTTCATAAAGCTCTGCGACAGACTTCACAATATGCGTACTCTGTCAGCAAAAAGAGAGCAGCGGCAAAGAGAAATCGCGCTTGAAACGATGTATATTTACGCCCCTCTTGCACACCGTCTCGGTATTCAAAAAATAAAGCAGGAGCTGGAAAACTTAAGCCTTTATTATCTTGACAGAGTCGGATATGATGAGGTTCAAGAGGCAATAAGCAAGAAATACGGTCAGAGTCGCGATTTTCTTCACGAGGCTAAACAGATAGTTCACGACAAGCTAAAAGAAAACAATATCAACTTCACCCTCGAGGGAAGAGTCAAATCGGTATATAGCCTGTACAGAAAGATGTATATGTATGACAGGCAGTTTGATGAAATATACGATTTTTACGCCTTAAGAGTTATAGTTGAAACGGAGCTTGAGTGCTATACCGCCCTTGGCTTTGTTCACGAGCTTTTCAAGTCGGTTCCGGGTCGCTTCAAGGATTATATTTCAACACCCAAGCCCAACCTATACCGTTCGCTCCACACTACGGTTATAGGCAGAAGCGGTATTCCGTTTGAGATTCAAATCAGAACCCGTCGAATGCACGAGGAGGCAGAATACGGTATTGCGGCACACTGGAAGTACAAATCCGGTGAAAACTCCGACTCCAATATCGACGAGAAATTGCGTTGGATATCCAAGCTTTTGGAGTCTGATGAAAACACTCGCGACCCCGACGAGTTTATGCGCTCGTTCAAGACGGACATTTTCCACGACGAAACCTTTGTGTTTACACCTAAGGGTGACGTCATTTCCTTGCCTCTGGGCGCAACCGTTATCGACTTTGCATACGCGATCCACTCCGCCGTCGGCAACAAGATGGTCGGTGCAAAAATCAACGGCGTAATCGTTCCGATTGACAAAACGCCCCAAAACGGCGATATAATAGAAATAATTACCTCACAATCCTCAAAGGGACCAAGCCGCGACTGGCTCAAAATCGTTAAGACCGGTGAAGCGCGAAGCAAGATAAGACAGTGGTTCAAAAAGGAAAAAAGAGCAGAGAATATTGTCGTAGGTAAGGCGGAGGTTGAAAAGGAAATCAGGAAGATTAACCGCAATCTAACCGATGCTCAGATTACCGAAATCGTTACAATAATTGCAAAACGAATAGGCATTAACAATTGCGACGATTTTTATAATACCATCGGCTTTGGCGGACTTTCCTTCCAGCGCTTTATTCCGCGCGTAAAGGAAGAAATCGATAAGATGACCGCCGATGAATCGAAGCCGACGACGACAGAGGAAGAAATTTCGAAAATAAAAACCACCTCTGTTGATAAGAAACGCTCAAACGGTGGCATAATTATCGACGGCGAGGCAGGCTGTCAGGTGAAATTTGCACGTTGCTGTAACCCGTTACCGGGAGATAAAATCGTTGGATTTATTACTCGCGGCTTTGGCGTATCGATTCATAAATCCGATTGCCCTAACGTTTCTTCATCGAGAAAAAATGAAGAAAATCTCGCTCGCTGGGTTAGAGCAGAATGGGAAAAGCCCGATCCTCAGCCCGGACAAAATACCGGTATTTACGAGGCTCTTATTCAAATCATAGCCGAGGATAGCATTGGCGTTCTTGCCGCAATTTCCATGGCTCTTGCGGATATGAAGGTTTCAATTTCTCAAATTAACACCCAGCCTCAGAAAAATGGCGATATGATGATAAATCTTCATATAGGCTGTAAGAGCACCTCACACTACGATTCAATAGTTTCTCGACTTCGTTCCATACCCACGGTTATATCAGTAACGAGAGGCTTTTCACACTAATTCGGAGGACACTATGATAGCAGTATTACAGCGTGTAAATTCCGCAACGGTATACGCCGACGAAATTCTCAGCGGTAAAATAGGAAAAGGGCTTTATATCCTTCTCGGCGTTGAAAGGGACGATTCGGAGAAGGATGCAGAGCTGCTCGCCGAGAAAATCTCCAAGCTCAGAATTTTTTCGGACGAAAACGGCAAAATGAATCTTTCTGTAAAAGACGTTGGCGGAGAAGCGCTTGTAGTTTCAAACTTTACGTTAAACGCCAATTACTCTCACGGCAACCGCCCGGATTATTTCTCAGGCGCCGCGCCTGAGGATGCCGAACGCCTCTACAACACGTTTCTTGAAATGCTATCCGATAAATTAACGGTGGTAGCTTCCGGCGTCTTCGGTGCCGATATGAGAACCGAGATGTCAACCGACGGTCCTGTAACTATTGTTATGAAATCCGACGTGCTGAAAAGGGGCAAATCTGCAAAAGGAGCAGACGTATGATTCTTAATCTTGAGGGAAATATTAACCGCTATTATGCTCAAACGCTCTGCATGGTGTTTTTCCCCGGAGCAACGTTTGGAGAAAAGGAAGAACGCTCCGATGACGTTCCCGAGGTTACTATAAGTGTCTATAATGATAAGGAAAACAATTCAGAAACCGCCTACGCCTCAATTCGCCTTAATGACAGAGTTTCGGAGGCAACAGAGACTGTAAGTCACGACGAGGAGATAACCTTTGCTACACACGCCTCAATTGCCGTTGGACGTGCTCTCTTTGCCGCAGGCAAGGAGCTACTCGGTCATATTCCGCCATGGGGTATCCTCACAGGCATCAGACCTGCGAAGGTTGCAAGCGGGCTTCTGGCATCGGGAAAGGGAATCTTTAAGACCCGTCGTATATTGCGCGATGAATATTTCCTTAATCCTCAGAAAGCCGCTCTCGCCACATCTGTTGCTTCAAACGAGAATAAGCTGATGAAAAAAATCAAGAAAAACGGGTGCTCGATATACATTTCTATACCGTTTTGCCCATCACGCTGCGCGTACTGCAGCTTCGTTTCATCAACGACACCGCGACTGCTCGCTATGATTGACGAGTATCTTGATTGGATTATCGAAGACTTAAAAACAACGGTAGCCCTCATCAAAAAACTCGATTTGCCTATTCTAAGCGTTTATATCGGCGGCGGTACTCCTACAACGCTTAACGGAAAGCAGTTAAAGCGTCTTTTAAAGGAAATTAACGCCCAGATTCCGATGGATCAGCTTTATGAATTCACCTTAGAGGCGGGACGCCCTGATACTATAACTGCTGAAAAGCTTACTATCGCAAAAAATTACGGTGTAACCCGAATAAGCGTAAACCCTCAAACCTTGAATAACGATGTTTTGCGCGAAATAGGACGTAAGCATACTACCAAGGATTTTTACCGCGCCTTCAGGCTTGCTAAAAAGAGCGGGATACGGGATATTAACGTAGACTTGATTGCGGGACTTCCGGGAGATGATTTCAAGAGCTTTTCGGAAAGCGTGGATAAAATCATTGAGCTGGAGCCAACCAATATTACAATACATACCTTTTGCGTAAAAAAGGCGGCAGATATACTGAAAAACAATTCGAACATTTATTCTATCGCAAGTGCAGATGCCGCGAAGGGTGTTTCATATTCGCAGTTGAAGGCAAAATTCGCAGGATATAAGCCATATTATATGTACCGTCAGAAGAATACTGTAGGCAATTTGGAAAACGTTGGCTTTTCACGCGAGGGTCACGAGGGACTTTACAATATATTTATGATGGAGGATATGCAAACCATCTTCGGAATAGGCGCAAGCGCGGTTACCAAGCTTGTTCACCGCAGAGATAACGATGAAACCGTCATAGAGAGAATTTTTAACCCAAAGTATCCCTATGAGTATCTGCGTCAAAAGAAGGGCGAGGTACCCACTGACACCAAAAAAGCTTTTGAAGAACGCGTAACAAATTTTTACGCAAAAATATAATAAATTTAAGAGTTTGCTAATAAAAATTTAGTAAACTCTTATTTTTATGGTATAAATAAATATGAAGAAAACTATCCAATCAAAAAAGCAGTTTATAAACGGTGCCATATGGTTGACCGTGTCCGCCTTGATACTGAAAATTATCGGTCTGATTTACAAAATTCCCATCTCATATTTGCTTGGTGACGAGGGAATGGGATATTTCAATTCCGCCTATACGATATACACATTCTTCTATATCGTTGCAACAGGCGGTATACCAAAAGCAATTTCAATATTGGTATCAAAAAATGAGGCAGAAAGCAAAGATTCGTCAGATGCTATATTTAAAGTCTCCTTTTATACTTTCCTTATTATTGGCGTGATTTTAACTGTTTTGTTTGTAATTTTCAGCCCGCTTTTATCGCGCGCTATCGGTAACTCCGGCGCCTTATCGGCGATGTACGCTGTGTCACCGTCTCTGCTTTTCGTTTGCGCCGGCGGCGTTGTGAGGGGCTATCTCACCGGCAAAATGAAATTTGCTCCCATTGCAATTTCAGAGCTGATAGGCGGAATATCCAAGCTGTTCTTCGGCTTGTTCTTTGCGGTACAGGGATTAAAATTCAATCGCCCGTTGACCGAGATATGCGCGTATGTCATCTTGGGTATAACCCTTGGCTCATTCTTGGGCCTTATATATCTTCTGATCGCCTATAAAATCAATTTCAGGGGAGGTGCAATTGCCTCGCTTGCTCCAAGACGAATCATATCCGACGTGTTGAAAATCGCACTTCCTATCACCTGTGGAGCAATAGTAGCCGGTATGAGCGGTATTTTTGATTTAAGCATCATTATGAACGGCTTGCAAAGAATAGGCTACAGTAACGCTCTGTCGGTATCCTTATACGGAAACTATACAACTCTCGCCGTACCTATGCTATCATTGGTGACAACCCTCCTTATGCCTATTTCCACTGCAGTTATGCCGTTACTAGCATCAAATGCGGCACAAAAGAACAGGGAAGAATATAACAAAAATTTAGGCACAGCTCTGACGCTCACCTCGCTTCTGACTGCCCCGGCATTTATATATTTTCTGTTTTTTGCTCAGGATGCCCTCACTATAATATTTGAGGAGGGAAGCGCGGTAATAGGATTCTCAATGCTCGCGGCATTAGCGCCAAGCGTGTTGATAATAGGCCACCTGACAGTTTTAAACACCGCGCTTGAAGCAGACGGAAGGGTTGGCCTTTCTGTTTTCTCCCTGATGCTCGGTACCGTCGCAAAATTCACAATTACCGCACTCTTAATAACGAATGAAGATGTTGCCATACTCGCCGCCCCCATCGGCACCTCGGCATCGTATATGATATCGCTTATCGTATCTACCTTTGCCATAAAAAGCCGGAGGGAGAGCGTCGGATTTCTTTTCTCCACACTTATTTCACCGCTCATATGTGCATCGGTCGGTGCTGTGACGGTTTTAGTGCTAAAGCATTATTTGACTTTTCCTATAAGCGCAAGGCTTTTTTCAATAATAACAAGTCTTTTATTCGGCGCACTTTACCTTGTGTTATTGCTACTATTATCCAAAAAAGCGCGTCAAAACATAATAAAACTTGTCAAATTTAACAAAAAGCCATAAAATCTATTATAAATATAGACGAATTTTAATTTTTTTGTATTAAAAAAGTGTTTTTTTCTTGCAATTGCGCTTTATATTTGGTATAATTACTACAGTTAATTTAAAAGAAAGGATGTTAACCAATGAACAAGACAGAGCTTGTAAATGTAGTTGCAGCTGAAACCCAGCTTTCCAAGAAGGATGTTGATGCAGTTGTTTCTGCTACTCTTAAGGCTATTACCGATGCTTTGAAGGAGGGTGACAAGGTTCAGCTTATCGGCTTTGGTAACTTTGAAGTTAAGGCTGCGCCCGCTCGCGAGGGACGTAATCCCAAGACTGGCGAAACCATCACCATCCCCGCTTCCAAGAAGCCCGTTTTCTCCGCTTCTAAGGTTCTCAAGGAGCAGGTAAACGGTTAATTAAATGCGACTCGACAAATTTTTAAAGGTCTCGCGTTTAATCAAAAGACGCACAGTGGCAAACGAAGCTTGTGATTCTGCGCGCGTGTGTGTCAATGGAAAAACAGCAAAACCGTCTCACGACGTCAAACTCGGTGACATTTTGACCATTTCTTTCGGGTCGAAGCAGGTTACAATTCGTGTCCTCGACTTAAAGGAAACCACCAAAAAGTCTGAGGCTATAGGAATGTACGAAATAATCTCCGAAGGGAATATGTAAGTTTTTCACGAGAAAATCCTGTATAACAATGATAACACGTTGTGTTCAGGCATATTTTTATTTAAAATCACATATTCTTTAGAGTATGTGATTTTAAATTTTCTCGGAGGAATTTATGGGTACATCTGCAGATAACGTACATCAGGAATTATTATTAAAGAACCGTTCCACCCTCACGCTCAGCGGAGTCCTCGGTGTCATTGATTTTGACGAAAGCACACTAACTCTTTCGACAAACAGCGGAACCGTTTGTATCGAAGGAAAAGATATGAAAATCGAAGAGCTGTCAAAGGAAAACGGCAAAATTGTTGTAATAGGCCGCATTGATGCGTTCTTCTATAAAACCGCCGAAGATAAAAAAGGCTTTATGGCGAGAATCTTCGGATGATTTCATATACCTTTTCCGAAATACTCCTTGCGGTTTGTATCTCCTTTTTCTTCGGTTTGCTTTTCGGAGGGGCTTATCACTCATTTTCTGCAATAATAGCTTCAATTAAGAATTTATTACTGCTCGAAATAAACGTACTGAAGGCTAAATCGATATCCGAATACAAAAAAGGGAAAATTATCGACTCAAGCACTAAAAAATTCGTGGGGCGCAATGTTTACGATTTTTTCTTTTTCCTGATTTTCGGTCTTTCATATCTAATAATCTGTTACGTAATAACGGATGGCGTTTTCCGCTTCTATTTGTTCGCAATTACGGTTATAACATTTTTCTTTTCTGTAAAAACCATCGGCTCATTATTTCAAAGGATAATACTCTGGTTTTTCTATTTTATTTATTCCTTTGCATTCGCTTTGGCTTACATATTGAATTACCCGCTAAAGCTTCTGATCGGCTGTTTGAAATCTCCTATCTCGCGCCTCTGCGGCTATTTGCTAAAGAATATGAGATCCATCAAAGGAAAGCTCGCATTTAAGAGAAAGCATCCGATAAAAAAGGGAAAATAAAACACCGCTGATGTAATTTCTTTTGATGACTATACACGTTTTATTTAAATTCGACATTACGCTTGTGTTAAAATTCTATAATCAACAACTCGGAAGGTGAAAAGAATGACTACAGAAAACAACCAGGCTGCGTTTTTATTCCATCAAGGGACAAACTTCTACTCCTACGAATATCTTGGCTGCACTTTGCACCGAGAAAACAATCAATATATATATACCTTCAGAACTTGGGCACCCGGTGCCGATGCGGTTTTTCTCGCTTCGGATTTTACAGGCTGGACTCACGGGATCTTGCCGCTATACAGAGTTACACACGGGGTATGGGAATGCACCTACACCGCCGACCGCTCACTCGAGGGGAGCACCTATAAGTTCATCATAGAGCGCAACGGTACGCGAGTTTACAAGGGCGACCCCTACGCCAGATATTCACGCGGCGGCGCTGACGGCTCATCTATAATCTTCAACGAATCCAAGCACTCCTGGACGGATTCAGCCTGGCTGAAAAGGCGCAAGCGCGAGGTTCTTGCCAAGAGCGGCTACCTTGCAATGCCACTCAATATTTACGAGGTTCACCTCGGTAGCTTCAATCGCAAGGAAAACGGCGATTATTTGACCTATCGCGAATTAGCCGACTCACTTGTCCCGTATCTCAAATATATGGGCTACACTCACGTTGAGTTTATGCCTATTGCCGAGTATCCCTTTGACGGATCTTGGGGATATCAGGTATGCGGATTCTACGCCCCTACGTCTCGCTTCGGCAACCCCGATGATTTCAAGTATCTGATAAACAGCCTGCATAAGGCGGGAATCGGCGTTATTTTAGACTGGGTGCCCGCGCATTTTCCCAAGGATCAGTGGGGACTCTATGAGTTCGACGGCTCACCTCTGTATGAATACCAGGGCGACGACCGCAAGGAATCTGCATCCTGGGGAACTCGCTTCTTTGATCTCGGTAGAGAAGAGGTACAGAGCTTTCTTATCTCAAACGCATTATGGTTCTTCCGTGAATATCACGTTGACGGACTGCGCGTTGATGCCGTTGCATCAATGATATACCTCGACTACGATAAGGAACCGGGCAAATGGGTTCCCAACGCCTTTGGCGGACGCGAAAATCTCGAGGCTACCGCATTTATTCGCAAATTAAACACCGCAGTATTTTCCGAATTTCCCGAGGCACTTATGATTGCCGAGGAATCGGGAGATTTCGGCAGTATCACCAAGCCGGTTTACGACGGCGGTCTTGGATTCAATCTGAAATGGAACATGGGCTTCGCCAATGACTTTTACGATTACGTCATGACGGATCCGTTTTTCAGAAAATATAAGCATAAGGCTCTGAATTTCCCGATAATGTACGCCTTTTCCGAAAATTACGTATTGCCGATATCGCACGACGAGGTGGTGCACGGAAAGTTATCCTTTATAGATAAAATGTACGGAGCATATGAGGACAAGTTCAGGCAGATGCGCGCCTCGCTTATGCTGATTATGACTTACCCCGGCAAAAAGATGCTCTTTATGGGTACCGAATATGCGCAATTCCGCGAGTGGGACTTTGCAAGCGCGCTCGAATGGTTTATGCTTGACTACCCGAATCACAGAGCAATGCGCGACTACGTAGTTGCACTCAACCGTTTCTATATTGAAAACAAAGCCCTGTGGGAATTTGATTTCTCACCGCGAGGATTCGAGTGGATTCTACCCGATGAGGCAGAGTTAAATATTGTTGCATATCGTAGAAAATCAAAAAGCTCCGAGCTCATAACCGTGATCAATTTCTCGGGTGCCGAGCGTACCGTAAGAATTGATCTCAAGAAAAATATTAAGCCCACCTGCGTCTTTTCAACCGAGCCCACCGATGAATCGGACGACGTTGAATTTGTTTCAGAAAAGCAGGAGCGCTTTGTGACGGTAAAATTGCATCCGTTTTCGGGTAAAATTTATAAGCAAATTCCAAGTAAGAACAAAATCACAATATAGAAGGAGAAACGTTATGTATTGCAAAAAAGAATGTATTGCCATGTTACTTGCAGGCGGACAAGGATCAAGGTTATACGATCTCACTAAGCAAACAGCAAAGCCCGCCGTAACCTTTGCAGGAAAGTATAAGATTATCGATTTTCCGCTTTCCAACTGCATTAATTCCTCCATTGACACAGTAGGTGTTTTAACTCAGTATCAGCCCCTGGCGCTTAATGAATATCTCGGCAACGGCGCTCCTTGGGATCTTGACCGTTCAAGAGGCGGACTTACCGTTCTGCCGCCATATCAGGGCAACAAGAGCTCTGATTGGTATAAGGGAACTGCCAATGCAATTTACCAGAACATAAACTTTATCAAGCAATATGATCCGGATTACGTGCTCATCCTTTCGGGTGACCATATATATAAAATGGATTATATGAAGATGCTTGAGCAGCATAAGGCTACCGGTGCGGCGTGTACTGTGGCTACCATAACCGTCCCGATTGAAGAAGCAAGCAGATTCGGTATATGCAACACTACACCCGACGGCGTCATTTACGAGTTCGAGGAGAAGCCCAAGCAGCCTAAGAACAATCAAGCCTCTATGGGTATTTACATCTTTTCTACCTCAAAGCTCATTGAATATCTTGAGACCGACGAAGCTGATGAAAATTCCTCCAACGACTTTGGTAAGAACATAATCCCCAACCTTCTCAACAACGGCGAAAAGCTTTACTCCTACAAATTCTCCGGCTATTGGAAGGACGTAGGAACTATTTCTTCGCTTTGGGAATCAAATATGGATTTGATAGGCGAAAAACCCATCCTTAATATTCAGGATAATAATTTCAGAATATTCTCAAGAAACTTTGCCCGTCCTCCTCAGGTTCACGGCAAGAATTCAAAAACAAAGAATTCTCTCGTTTCGGAAGGATGTAAAATATACGGTACCGTTATTAACTCTATTCTTTCGGGCGGCGTTATCGTTGAAGAGGGTGCCGTGGTTTGCGATTCGGTAATTATGGAGGACGTTGTAGTTAAGAAAAACGCTAAGGTTTACACCTCTATAATTGATTCCGACGTTTTAATTGGCGAGGAAGCCGTAGTCGGTACGGAATCCGCAACCAAGGAAAATATTACCGTCATTGGCAAGGGTAAAGTGATCGCCCCCGGTGACAAGGTAAACGATTAAAGGGAAGGGAGATATTACAATGGCAATCAGTGCAGCAGGAATTATATTTTCAAGTCTTAATAACAATACATTGTCAAGATTGACCGCAGATAGAACGGTTGCGGCTATACCGTTTGCTTGTCGTTACAGACTCGTTGACTTCTGCCTTTCAAATATGGTAAACGCGAACATTTCCAACATAAATATTGTTGCAAACTACAATTACCGTTCGCTTCTTGAGCACATCGGAAGCGGTAAGGACTGGGATCTCGCGAGAAGAGAAGGCGGTATAACCATGATTTCTCCGTTCCAGACCGCATACGCCTCATCAACACAGCTCTTTTCCACTCATTTACAGGCACTTAAAAACATGAAGGAGTACATCAACGAGCTGAAAGAGGATTACGTTGTCCTTATGGACTCTGACCACGTTCTTACAATTGATCTTACGAAGGTAATCAAAGCACACGAGCAGACCAATGCCGATGTCACCTTTGTTACTCAGAAGGTATCCAAGGACTACACATCAAAAACTCCCCGTATGATGGTTTCATCGGTTGCCGGTAAAATAACCGACATATCCATGAACTCCACCTACAATGAAAAAAATCCTGAGCTCGCCCTCAACATTTTTGTAATGAAAACGCTTCACTTGCGCACAATTATAGAAGAGGCAGATGCCTATGAGTTAGACAGCCTGACAAAAATGTTCCTCTCGAGCTATAAATCCTCCAACTATCACGTTTACTGCCACGAGGGCTATGTAGCTTCGGTTTCGAGCTTCCTTGACTACTACAAGCACTCTATGGAGCTTGCAACTAATGAAAATGCGCGCGAATCCTTGCTCGGACAAAAGGGCTTCCCGATTTTCACAAGAGTTCATAACTCCGCCCCCACGGTGCACACCTCATCTGCTGTAGTAGAAAACTCAATGATAGCCGATGAATGTGTAATCGAGGGAACCGTTATCAATTCGGTAATTTTCAGAGGAGTTCACGTAGGCAAGGGCGCGGTTATTAAAAACAGCGTTTTGTTCCACGGTACGTACGTAGAGAATAACGCAGAGCTTAATTGTATCGTTACCGATAAGGATGTTCACGTTACAGCCGGCGTAAAGCTCTCCGGAAACCCAAATATGCCTTTCTTTGTTCAGAAGAAAAGAAAAGTTTAATTGCTCTTTAAGGAGATAAAAATGAAAATACTTTACGTTGCAAGCGAAGGCGCTCCTTATTCGGCAAGCGGCGGTCTCGGCGATGTTATAGGTGCATTGCCGAAATCTGTCGCCGCAAAGGATCCGTCCTCTAAATGCGAGGTTATACTTCCTCTGTACGGCAATATGAAGGTCGAGCACCGTGCGGCGCTCGAATACGTTGCCGACTTGACCTTCAAACTTTCATGGAGAACTACCGGCGCAACAATATTTAAAATCGAACAGGATAACGTTACCTATTACTTTGTTGAGAACCACTATTATTTTGACAGAGCAAAAACCTATGGAGAGTGGGACGATGGCGAAAGATTTGCCTTTTTCTCCATGGCTGTTATTGAGTTTATTATCAAAACAGGTAACATTCCGGACGTTTTGCACGCGAATGACTGGCAATCGGCTCTTGCGGTTATTTATCTCAAAACCAAATATTCCGGCGTATCCGCACTTTCCAAAATTCGCACTCTTTTCACAATACACAACATAGAATTTCAGGGAAAATACGATCCCTTGATTTTGGGTGACGTTTTTGATCTGGATGAAAAATACCGCGATATAGTTGAATTCAACGGTTGCATAAATCTTTTGAAGGGTGCTATGACCGTCAGCGATTATACCTCAACCGTTAGTCCAAACTACGCCTGCGAATTGCGTCACGACTTTTTCGCCTTTGGCCTTGCCTCGATTGTAAGCTCCATATCTCACAAAATGTGCGGAATTATAAACGGCATAGACTATACAGCCTTTTCTCCAAAGGTTGCCGGCGAAATTTATGCAACCTTTGATAAGCGCACCATAAAGTCCGGTAAGGCAAAAAATAAGTTAGCGCTTCAGCGTGAAATCGGTCTTCCGGAGGATGAAACCGTTCCTCTTGTTGTAATGGTAACTCGTTTAACTGATCAAAAAGGACTTGATCTTGTCCTTCATATATTGAATGAGTTCCTTAAGGAGAGGGTACAGGTTGCCGTACTCGGAACAGGAGATGAGAAATACGAGGAGGCTTTCGCAAATCTCGATTCAATTCATCCTAATTTCCGCGCTCTCATTAAGTTTGACAGAACGCTTTCAAAGAAGATGTATGCCGCGGCGGATATATTCCTTATGCCGTCAAAGAGTGAGCCCTGCGGACTTGCACAAATGATTGCGTGCGCATACGGAACGGTGCCGGTAGTACGCGCCGTTGGTGGCTTGTACGATTCTATAAAGCCATACGGCTCTGAGGGTGCTAACGGTTTTACCTTCAACAACTATAACGCACATGAGCTTCTTTTCACTTTAAAAAATGCTCTTTCGGTATATAACAATCCAAAGGAATGGGCTATATTACGCAAAAGCGCAATTGACACAGACTTCTCTTGGGACAAGTCTGCCGCAAAATATATTGAGCTTTATAATGTTTTAATAAATTGGTAGGTATAAGACAAAATGATAAGCAACGCAAACACCACATCACACTCCGGAATGAAGGCCCCGATCACAAATCTTCGTGAAAGAATCGAAGCGAAGCTCATAATCAGGGGTATCTCCAACCCATCAACAGCAACTGACGAGCAGCTTTATCAGGCTACCGCCGCGGTAATCAAAGAGATTATGATTGATTATCGTGCGGAGTTTAAAAAGCGCAAAAAAGCAACCGGCGCAAAGAAGATATGTTATCTTTGCATGGAATTCCTCGTTGGACGTTCTATGAAAAACGTCTCTGTAAACCTTGGTATATACGACCAGCTCGTTGAAATTCTAAGCGACTTTGGTACAAGCTTTGAGAAGGTTTACGCCTGCGAGGTCGATCCCGGTCTTGGCAATGGCGGTCTCGGTAGACTTGCCGCTTGCTTTATGGACTCGCTTTCCGCGCTCGATTATGCAGCTAACGGATACTCACTGCTTTATGAAAACGGACTCTTTAAGCAAAAAATAATTGACGGCGAGCAGGTAGAGCTTCCCGATGAATGGCTTGGCAGTGGCGGAGCTTGGCTTGTGCCTCACCCCGAAAAGAGTGTTTCCATTCGCCTTGGCGGTAAGCTGAAGGAGGAATGGGATGGTGTATCTCTCAAAATTTCAAATTATGAGTATGATGAGGTTAGAGCAGTACCGTACGATCTCCTGATTCCTGGCACGACTACGGATGCTGTCAATACCATACGCCTGTGGCGCGCCCGTCCTACACACTCTACTCTTACTAATTACAACACAACACAGAGCTCATACGTTCGTAACCTCTCCATGAACGACAATGCCGAGGTTATAACGAAGCAGCTGTATCCCAAGGATGACTACGATGAAGGAAAGCTCCTCAGACTCACGCAGCAATATTTCCTTGTTTCAGCCTCGCTTCAGAGCATCATTAGTGATTATTTCGCAGAGCATGGCTCATTAAAGGGCTTTGAGGACAACGTTGCTATCCACATCAACGATACGCATCCCGCTCTCTGTATCCCCGAGCTTATGAGAATATTTATGGATATCTATTCATATTCTTGGGAGGATGCCTGGAGCATAGTTGTAAAAACCGTATCATACACTAACCACACAGTGCTTCCCGAGGCGCTTGAGTGCTGGAGAGTAGATCTCTTCTCAATGAAGCTTCCGAGAATATATAACATTGTGTGCGAAATTAACAAGCGCTTCACAGCTGATCTTTGGAATCTGTATCCCGGAGACTGGGATCGAATTTCCAGAATGGCTATTGTTGCTTATAATCAGGTAAGAATGGCAAATCTTTCTGTCGTAGGCTCTCACGCCGTTAACGGTGTTTCAGCCCTGCACAGCGATATTCTTACCAAAACCATATTCCATGATTTTTATAAAATGACTCCCTGGAAGTTCACCAACGTTACTAACGGTGTTGTTCATCGCCGTTGGCTCAACACTGCTAATCCGCGTCTTGCTTGCTTCCTTGACGAGCTTATAGGCCCCGAATTCCGCGAGGATGCAATGAATCTTTCAAAGCTCAAGGAATTCAAGGACGATAAGGGCGTTCTCGAAAAAATTAACGAGATTAAGTATCTTAACAAGGAGCGCTTTGCTCATTACGTTTTCCAAAAGACCGGAAAGCGCATAAGCCCCGATTCGATTTTCGACGTTCAAATTAAGAGAATGCACGAATATAAGCGCCAGCTTCTTAACGTTATGAAGATAATCGCGCTCTATAACGAAATCCTCGAAAATCCCAACGCGGATATCCAGCCTCAAACCTTCATTTTCGGCTGTAAAGCAGCGCCCGGATACGTTATGGCAAAGAAGCTTATTAAGCTTATCTGGTTCCTTGCTGAAGAGCTTGAGAGAAATCCGCTTACAAAGGATAAGCTCAAGGTTGTTTTCATGGAGGAATACAACGTTTCTCTTGCCGAGATTCTTATTCCTTCCGCCGATATCTCCGAGCAGATTTCGCTTGCAGGTAAAGAGGCAAGCGGCACAGGCTGCATGAAGCTCATGATGAACGGCGCACCTACGCTCGGCACACTCGACGGCGCAAACGTAGAAATACTTGAAGCCGTCGGAAGAGAGAATGCTTATATCTTCGGTATGAACACTCACGAGGTTGATGAGCTTTGGCGCAACGGATATACCTCAAAGGATTATTATCTCTCCTCGCCAACTCTTCGCAAGGTTGTAGATAGATTCTATGAGCCGATTGCATCTCACGATTTCTCACACATAGCAGATTACCTTGTAGGTCCCGGTTACGGAATTGCCGATCCCTTTATGTGTCTTGCAGATTTCGATTCTTATCTCTACACCTATAAAAATGTTATTAAGGACTACGCCAATAGGGAAGAGTGGGCGCAGAAATCGCTTATGAACACTGCCTCAAGCGGAATTTTTGCTTCGGATAACAGTATTAGAAAGTATGCAGAAGAGATATGGCATGCTTCTCCCGTTAACAAGACAAAATGATAAACACTCCAAATACCGCATTCCTTCGTATAACCGAGTCGGCCTACGAAGGAATGCTCGGTGAAATTTCATACAAGCATAAAGATAAACAGCAAAGCGGAACGGCTTACTCCTCCTCAGAGGCGGTAAGCCTTTTGCTGCATATCCCCCGAGCAATCGGAACACGTGATATCAGCGCCGTTTTTGTTGATGGATCACACGCTCACACGGTTCTTACAAAGAAGCTTGATTGGATCGGCAGAATGGAAAACTACGACGTATATTCGCTGTCCGTTAAGTCAGCCGTATTGCCGATAGGGCTGTATTTCTTCTACTTCACGATATCGGGCATAACAGAGTTAAACGGATATCGCAAGAGAAGCGACATTGTATTTATGTCCCACGACAAGTGTGGTGACCTTTTTCAGCTGACGGTTTATAATTTTGAATATTCGCCCCCGGCTCACAAAGCCGGCGGCATAATTTATCATATTTTTGTCGATAGATTCAACCGCGGAAGCTTCAAAAAATGTCGCGAGGATGCCTTATATATCGACGACTGGTATTCGGAAATTCCGGAATATCCGGAGTATCCCGGCGCATTCTTAAGGAATAACACCTTTTATGGTGGCAATCTTTACGGTATAATCGATAAGCTCGAATATATAAAATCACTTGGCGTTGATACTATATATTTAAGCCCGATTTTCGAGGCATATTCAAACCATAAATACGATACCGGCGACTACTCGAAAGTCGACGATATGTTTGGCGGAGACAAAGCACTCACCGAGCTCATCAAACGCGCAAAGGAATACGGCATAGGAATTATTCTCGATGGCGTTTTCAATCACACAGGCTCTGATAGCGTCTATTTTAATAAGAACGGCAGATACTCAACGCTCGGCGCATATCAATCACAGGATTCAAAGTATTTTTCTTGGTATAATTTCGAAAATCATCCGCACAAATATGAAAGCTGGTGGGGAATAGATATACTCCCGAGAATTCATCCCGACACTCCCGCATGCTCGGATTTTTTCGTTGGTAGGGATGGAATAATCGAAAAGTATTCAGCCCTCGGAATAGACGGCTTCAGACTCGATGTCGCGGATGAGCTGCCGGATACCTTCATTGCAAGCATCAAATCCGCGCTGAATAATAAAAATGACCACTCGATATTATACGGTGAGGTCTGGGAGGATGCATCCAATAAGATAGCATACGGCGAACGCAAAAAATATTATCTCGGGGCAGAGCTCGACGGTGTAATGAATTATCCCATCAGAACCGGCATTATCGAATATATAAGAGATAAATCAACCGATTCACTAAGATTTGCACTTACGGAAGTGTTTTTCAATATGCCTAAGAGAATTCGTGATCTTACTATGAATCTTCTCGGCACCCACGATACTGAGCGCATCCTGACCGTGCTTGGTGGCGAATCATCAAACGGAAAAAGTAATTCCGAGCTAAAGGACATACGCATGTATGACAATACGTATAAAATAGCCACCCGTCGTCTAAAGGCTGCATATACTATTTTGTCAACCCTTCCCGGAATACCCGCAATCTTTTACGCAGATGAGGTCGGAATGGAAGGCTATTCCGATCCATTTAATCGCAGAACGTTTCCTTGGGGTAAGGAAAATACCGAAATTTTAAACCACTATTTGAAGGTTGGAAAAAACAGAACGGAGCATGAGGTTTACAAGGATGGTGATTTTAAGCTGTTACACCTTGATTCCGAGCTTCTCGTTTATAAAAGAACTAAAGGCGATGACACCTTCATAACGGTATATAACAACTCTAATCTCCCTCTTGAGATTAAATTTTCTCGTAAGGTGAAGGAAATTCTCACAGGCGATTCTGGCAAAAGACATCTCTTATATAATGAGTCTGCCGCGATTTTTGTCACAAAAACAAAAAATACCTTATCTTACAACAAAAAGGGAGCCGAGATTTAATCTCAGCTCCTTCTTCTTATATCCAGCAATCCCTCATACGCTTTTTCTATATCATTGACAGTATTTAGACACGAGACGCTGATTCTCACGGTGCCGCTATCTAACGTGCCGTATGTCTTGTGTGCAAGAGGCGCGCAGTGCAAGCCCGCGCGTGTGCAAATTCCTTTTTTATCTAAGGCGGCAGACACCCCCTCCGTGCTCATTCCGTCCAAAGTAAAGGATAAAACACCGTTTTCTCCGCCGTAAATATTGATTCCTCTTACGCCACAAAGCATTTCCTTTAACCTGTTAGTTAATACAGAAATCTCCTCTTCTACTCGCTCAATCCCTCTTTTTTCTATAAATCGTATTCCTTCGGCAATTGATGCAATAGCAGGTAGGGCGAGGGTACCTGCCTCGAATCTTTCGGGATTTTTCTCTGGCATATGCGCGCTTACGGATTCGCTTCCACTGCCACCATCTATAATTGTTTTAGCTTTTGCGGACGAAGAAAAAATGCAAAATCCGCCACCCATAATCCCAAACAACGCTTTATGCCCAGGGGCTACAAATGCATCAAACGCATACCTTGACAAATCAATTCGTTTGTGTCCTGCGAGCTGTGATGCGTCAATTATGAGCCCTATATTATATCGCTTTTTTATTTCGGATAGTGCGAGCAGTGGAATTTCTTTTCCGGTAACGTTGGATGCCAAGGTCGTAATCACAAAGGCGGTATCGGGGCGTATCAGGCTTTCGATTTCCTTAAAAACGTTATCTGTGCCGCTCCGAAAGACAGAATATTCTATTCCTATAGAATCACAGAGAGCATTTATAGGTCTGAGGACTGAATTGTGCTCCAAATCCGATATTATCACGTGACACCTTCGGTTTATCATGCCCTTTATCGCAATGTTAAGTGCGTATGTTGCATTTTGGGTGAAAATAACGTTTTCAGGCTCATTAAGTCCAAAAAAATTGCTCACAACCTCGCGAGCATCATATATAATCTCGGTAGCCTTCAGAGCTAATCTGTGACTGCTCCTGCCGGGATTGGCGGCATATTTTCTTATTGCCTTATTAACAACTCTATACACCCTTGCAGGTTTTTTATACGTTGTCGCGGCGTTGTCTAAATATATCATCGCACCCTCCCGGCCGAAAATCAATAAATAAAGTATTCTATTCCTGCATTGTTCAGTCCCATTACGACACTAAAAAAATCTTCGGATGCGAACTCAAGTCCGTGAGTGCAACCGTTTTTTGATCTCGCAGCATCTACTTTTACGAGTTTTGTTCTGATCTTCATGCGCTGTAAAACCCTTTTTGCCTTCATGGCGTAGGTGGCTGAACCGACAGTTATTGTCGTCTTGTTCAAAACTGAAACTCCTCCTGCGCATAATAATATGCACATTATTATTTTATGTATAAAGAATTTTATAGTTACAGTCGACAAAAAATAAAAAAAGTATAGACTTTTACTTAAGTTTGTGATATACTAAAGTGAATTATTGTTTCAAAGGACTCAAAAAATGGAAGAAATCAGAAATAATTTTATCCACGACATTATTGATGCCGATATTGCAGAAAATCCCGAGCTCAAAATTCATACCCGTTTCCCGCCCGAGCCCAACGGATATCTTCATATCGGTTCAGCTAAAGCGATATGGATCAACGCCATGACTGCGAAAAAATACGGCGGTCTTTTTAATCTTCGCTACGATGATACCAACCCCTCAAAAGAGGATAACGAATACGTTGAAAGTATATACCGTGACTTGACGTGGCTTGGATGTGAGCCCACGGGCGGCGTTTTTTACGGCTCGGATTATTTCGACAAATGCTATGAGTTTGCAGTTCAGCTTATCAAGGACGGCAAGGCATACGTCTGTGATCTTAATGCAGAAGAGCTTCGCGAATACCGCGGCACACTTACAGAGCCCGGCAAAAACAGCCCCTACCGTGATAGAAGCATTGAGGAGAATCTTGATCTCTTTGAACGCATGAAAAACGGAGAATTTCCCGACGGCTCCAAAACTCTTCGCGCAAAAATCGATATGTCCTCATCAAATATGAATATGCGCGACCCCGCTATTTACAGAATAGTTCACACCAATCATCACAGACAGGGAAGCAAATGGTGCATATACCCGCTTTACGACTATGCACATCCTATCCAGGATGCACTTGAGGGCATTACACATTCCTTGTGTTCGATAGAGTTTGAGAATCACCGCCCGCTTTATGATTGGGTTATCGATAACATCGGCTTTTCGCAGAAGCCAAAGCAGCGCGAGTTCGCCCGTCTTAACGTCACTCACACGGTTATGAGCAAAAGATATCTTCGCCGTCTTGTTGAGGATGGACTCGTTGACGGTTGGGACGACCCTAGAATGCCCACCCTCTGCGGTCTGCGCAGAAGAGGATATACCCCTCATGCAATATTCGATTTTGTTGCCCGTGCCGGTGTCGCAAAGGCATACAGCGTTGTTGATTATGAGCTTCTTGAGCATTGCATACGCGAGGAGCTTAATGACAAGGCACAGAGAAGAATAGCAATTCTTCATCCTATAAAGGTCGTTGTAACCAACTATCCCGAGGATAAGGTCGAATATTTCGAGGTTTCGAACAATCCACAGCACCCCGAGGAAGCAGGTACAAGACTCCTTCCGTTCACAAGAGAGCTCTATATTGATGCAGACGACTTTGCAATGGTACCGCCTCCTAAATTCTTCCGTATGAAGCCCGATGGTGAAGTACGACTAATGGGAGCATACATTGTTAAGTGTAACGAGGTCATACTGAACGACGACGGAACAGTAAAGGAAATTCATTGTACCGCCGATCTTGAAACCAAAAACGGCATGCCTCTGGACGGAAGAAAAATCAAGGGTACGATTCATTGGCTTTCTTCAAAATATGCTCAAACAACAACTGTAAAGCTCTACGATTTTCTTTTTGATATTGAGAACGTTGACGATATCCCCGAAGGCAAAACCTTTGATGATTATCTCAACAAAAATTCCGTTACAACGATTGATGATGCGAAAATCGAGCCCGCACTTGCAGAGGCTACCGCAGAGGAGCGCTTCCAGTTTGTCAGATGCGGTTATTTTGTAAAGGATTCAAAAAACGAAAATACCTTCAATCGCATTGTCGGACTCAAGGATAGCTTTCCAAAACAAAACAAATAAAACATTTGAGCCGTTGCAACTGTAACGGCTCTTTTTATAAGGTTATGAATATACTTAAAAATATCTTGTTCTATATTTCCGTACCAAAATGCGCTTGCTGTGGGGAACGTCTCCTAAAAAACGAATTGGCACTTTGTAAGGTCTGCAAGGAAAAATACAATAATCTTGTTCAGTTTAATTGCTCAATCTGCTCAAAAATATATTCCGAATGTACTTGCACCAATAGATATCTGGATGCTCATTTTGTGCACAAGCATATTAAAGTGTTCCGCTATTTTCAAGAGGATAAAACCGATGAAACGACGCCACCTACCAACGCTCTAATCTATAGCTTAAAGCAAGATCACAGGGCAGACGTATTAGAGTTCTTGACTAACGAAATTGTAAGAGCTATCAGAGCTTCTGTAAGCAATCCGGAAAGCTACGTTTTTACTTCTGTTCCGAGAAGAAAAGCCGCAATAGTTGAATACGGCTTTGATCACGCGGAGCTCTTAGCCAGACAGGTCGCTAAAAAGCTCGGCGCAAAATATCTGAAAACAGGATATTCTCTTGCAAAGAGAGCGCAAAAGAAGGCGGCAAATTCTTCGGAAAGAATCACGAACGTTAAATTTAAATTACGGAATCCGAAACTGGATTTATCCTCGAAAAATGTAATCTTAATAGATGATATTGTGACAACGGGCGCTTCTATGGGCTATATGGCAACATTACTCAAGGGTGCCGGCGCAAAAGCAATAACCGCGGCATCTATTGCTATTGCATACAGAGACAGAAGCACAAGATTCCACACGGGTGACCGCTTTTCACCCAAGTAAAAAGACCGACAATACTGTCGGTCTTTTGTTTTTTATCATTCAACTTTTGTAACCTTGTTTTTAGAGAAAAAGGAACGAATTTTGTTAAATAAAAATTTAACGTCTGAAGCGAAGGTTTTATAATCGAAAATCATAACGATTACAAAAGAGAAGAGCGTAACCCAAACGTAAGCAGGAACGATCAACCAGAACCAAGGCCAATATTTCTCCTGACCTGCATACTCACCCACAGGAATCGTTTTGAAGAAATCGGGGGTTAGCATCGCCAGGAAATTTCCAATCGCATCATTTTCTCCCGGCCCCCAAATATATGAGTTGTTTTTGTAATTAATGCTAAAGAAATCATCAGAACGCAACGGGATAAATCCAAGCTCGCTCTGGAATATCTGATTCAACATTATAAATAGCATTACCAGCAAAAGCCCCGTCGGTGCAAACCAAATGCGCTTATACGAAAGCTTGTGCTGCTTAAAAAGCACCATCAGAAGCGGAACCGCAAGCAAAAGCCAGTGATGGATATAGAATCGTACAATATCGAGCATTTCCGCCGCTTGATCTACCTTTGCCAAGGGCTCTTGCGGGTAGAAAAGGGCAATAAGTCCACTTATGACGCCAATGAAGAACATATAGTCCTTCACATACTTATTCTTAGAAAAGAACAAAAATGGAAACAGGGCAATGTTGGCACCGCAAATATTTACAAACCAAGAGTCTCTCAAGTGTCGAGCCTCGTCAACAGAATATGGCGGAATATATGCTTTTAAAAAGTGTAGTAATAATCCAACAGCTAAAATAGAGAAGAGAACTATCTTCTGCGTTCTCGTGCTCTTATTCCTTAACAAAAAATAAAGTCCTACGGTAATTCCGGACAAAATCAATAGCCAGAAAAAATACCAAAAGTTAAACATTTGTATGATCACTTTGCAGATAACCTCGCTTGCAGTATTTACATTAAAATGTTATCATACACACCTATAAAAGTCAATAAATACAAATCTTAACCATTATTAAATATAAAAAAGCTCACCGGGGTGACGGTGAGCTTTTGCAGTATTATTAATTAGCCGAGCTTAGCATAGTTAACCTTAATGCCGGGGCCCATAGTAGTTGCGATAACGCAGCTCTTAATGTACTGACCCTTTGCAGCAGCGGGCTTTGCCTTGATAACAGCACCAACGAGAGTGTTGAAGTTCTCGATGAGCTTTTCGGTTCCAAAGGATGCCTTACCGATGGGGCAGTGAATGATGTTGGTCTTGTCGAGACGGTACTCGATCTTACATGCCTTAGCTTCTACAACAGCCTTAGCAACGTCGGGAGTAACGGTTCCTGCCTTGGGGTTAGGCATAAGTCCCTTAGGACCGAGAACCTTACCAAGACGACCGATGAGACCCATCATATCAGGAGAAGCGATAACAACGTCGAACTCAAACCAGTTCTCGGTTGTGATCTTCTGAACGTAATCCTCAGCACCAACGTAATCAGCGCCTGCAGCAAGAGCAGCCTCTGCCTTGTCACCGCGTGCGAATACGAGGGTTCTTACGGTTTTACCGGTACCGTTAGGAAGAACGATAGCGCCTCTAACCTGCTGGTCAGCGTGACGCGAGTCAACACCCAAGCGAATGTGGATTTCAATAGTCTCATCAAACTTTGCTTTTGCAGTCTGGCAAACAAGAGCCATAGCCTCATCTACGTCGTAGAGCTTTGCCTTGTCGAAAAGCTCGGTGCTTGCCTTATATTTCTTACTCATATTAGCCATTATTCGTTCCTCCTATCACTCTTCAACAGTAACGCCCATGCTACGTGCGGTACCTGCTACCATGCTCATAGCAGCTTCAACGGAAGAAGCGTTAAGGTCGGGCATCTTTGTTTCTGCGATTTTGCGAAGCTGTTCCTTGGTGAGCTTAGCTACCTTAGTCTTGTTGGGAGCTGCGGAAGCAGTTTCAATTCCGCAAGCCTTCTTAATAAGAACAGCTGCAGGGGGAGTCTTGGTAATGAAAGTGAAAGAACGGTCAGCGTAAACGGTAATAACAACGGGGATAATAAGACCGATGTCATTCTTAGTTCTTTCATTGAATTCCTTGGTGAAGTTGGGGATAGAAACACCGTACTGACCAAGTGCGGGACCTACAGGGGGCTGGGGAGTAGCCTTGCCGGCAGGAAGCTGCAATTTAATATAACCGGAAATTTTCTTTGCCATAATAATTAAACCTCCAAATGTGGTAATTCAAACGGGATAATCAGAAAAATTTTATCCCTCCCACGAGTGCTTCAAAACGAAGCGAAAAATACTTTATTGAGCGATGCGGACATCCTGCGTCTCAACCATGATGGGAATGTCGCGCTTTTCCGTCGAGGCAAGAATAACAACCTGCTTCTTATCCTCGCTGATTTCACGAAGTACGCCGGAATAGCCGGCAAAAACGCCGGAAACGACTTCAACCTTATCTCCAATCTTGAATGCAAGCTCGCCTGTCTTTGCTTCAACATTGAATATCTCAATCTCTTCCTGAGAAAGGGGAGTAGGCTCAGATCCGGGGCCTACAAAACCGGTAACACCGGTAATATTACGAACAACGTGCCAGCTTTCGTCTGTCATCGTCATCTTTACGAGAACATAGCCGGGGAGAAGCTTGGTTTCAACCTCTTTTGTAACACCTTTTTCGTTGGTAACGAGCGTGGTTTCAACGGGAACCTGAACATCGTAAATAAGATGCTGAAGTCCGCGGTTTTCAACGATCTTCTCAATGCTTACCTTAACTTTATTCTCATAACCTGTGTATGTGTGTGCAACATACCATCTGGGACCGAGGTTTTTCTCGTTAATGTTACTCATATTTGCAAAGCCTCTTAGCCAATCAAGCCGGCGATAGAGTTAATACCCAAAGAGAACAGGGTATCGATAACTGCGATAACAGCAGCAACTGCTACTACTGTAACCAGAACAATTTTAGTGCTCTTAAGGAGCTCGGTCTTGGAAGTCCAAGTAACCTTCCTCATTTCTCCGGTAACATCCTTGCAGAATTTGCAAATCTTTTTCCACATACGAACAAAGAAGTTCGGCTTTTTTTCAGCCTTGTTTACTTCCTTCGTGTCTTTTGTCTTGTTATTTTCTGCCATCTAAATAATCCTCTCGATCAAATTATTTTGTTTCTTTGTGCAAAGTGTGTTTGCGGCAGAAACGGCAGAACTTATTCATTTCAAGTCTGTCCGGATCGTTTTTCTTGTTTTTCTTTGTGTCATAATTTCTCTGCTTGCATTCAGTACATGCCAAAGTAATTTTGACTCTCATATCGGCACCTCCTAATAGAAATTCGGGAAAACCCGTAAAATACCTCCCTCAATGTCAGGGGTGTGGCTCGTCCCAGAAAAGAGCACACAAAAAAAGCCCTCCGACAGAGGTACCACTATTATATCACCACTTTTCTTGTTTGTCAATATATTTTTTATTTTTTCCTTAATTTATTTATTATATATTGAAATAAATGTGAAAGTATGATAGAATATCATTGTCACGCACGGTAACTTCCGTGCGGTAGCCAAATTGCGACGATATGGAGATTATTATGAAAATAACCGTTCTCGATGCCGCATCGCTTGGAATTGATACTCCATTCGAAAGATTAAGGGTCCTTGGAGCCGTTCGCTTTTTTAACGAAACTTCTCCTGCACAGATAGCCGAAAGAATCGGCGACTCCGACGTAATAATCATCAATAAAATTAAAATCACATACGAGGTATTAGCTAACGCAGGTAAATTAAAGCTGATATGTGTTTTTGCAACCGGATACGATAATATTGATATTCAGGCTGCAAAAGAGCACGGTGTTGCTGTCTGCAACGTTCCGGCGTATTCCACGGATAGCGTTGCATTGGTAACGGCGGCAACCGTCCTCTCCCTCGTTACTCACCTTTCTGAATACCGCGGATTTGTTTGCTCGGGTGCATATCAAGCCGCGGGTGTTCCTAATATGCTTTCTCCCGTCTATCACGAAATACGCGGTATGAAGTGGGGAATAGTGGGCTTCGGCAATATAGGCAGAGCCGTTGCAAGGATCGCAGAGGCTCTTGGCGCTGAAGTAATAGTTAACAAGCGCTCACCGATAAGCGACTACACCTGCGTTGATATAGATACACTATGCAAAGAGTCGGATATCATAACGCTTCACTGTCCGCTAACTCCCGAAACACGCAGTTTAATAAATCGTGAGCGCATCAATAATATGAAAAAGAGCGTTGTTCTTGTCAATGAAGCGCGCGGTGCGGTAGTCGACGAGGAAGCCGTTGCAAACGCCATAATTAACGGTGAAATCGCTGCATTCGGATGCGACGTTTATTCCACAGAGCCTTTTCCTGCGAACCATCCGTACACACAAATTATGAACATGCCCAACGTAATCCTTACACCGCACTTTGCATGGGGCGCATACGAGGCACGTGAAAGATGCCTCGGAATAATAATTCAAAACATAAAATCGTTTTTTAGCAATGGCACTCTGAACAGGGTGGATTTGTGATATACTTAATAAAAAATGGAGCAGAATATGAAAAACATAAGATTGATACCCTCATGCAAGGATAACATCTGGGGAGGAACGAAATTAAAGAGCAAGTATGGCAAGACATCAGATGCGCCGATTATTGCTGAAACATGGGAGCTGTCATTTCACAAGGACGGGCCAACCCGCACAGAATCGGGCGAGACCTTAATAGATTTGCTTTCGCCGCGGGATTTGGGCACAAACTGCAACGATTTTTCTTTCTTTCCCGTTCTTGCAAAGCTGATAGATGCCAAGGACGACCTTTCCGTTCAGGTTCACCCGTCGGATTCCTATGCGCTTAAAAATGAGAACAGCTACGGAAAAACCGAGATGTGGTACATTGTAGAGGCTGACGAGGGAGCAGGAATATACCTCGGCTTCAAAAACGATGTAACCGAGGATGAATACAGCGCTGCCATTTAAAACAAGACACTGACAGAGCTCTTGAATTTTTATCCTGTAAAACCGGGAGATTGCTACTTTATACCGTCAGGTACTATTCACGCTATCGGCTCCGGTTGTCTTATATGCGAAATTCAGCAAAACAGCAATTTAACGTATCGCGTTTACGATTACGGCCGCAAGGACAAGAACGGCAACGAGCGCGAGCTTCATGTCGATAAGGCACTCAAGGTGACAAATCTAAAAAAATATATTCCGAATTTCCTTAATGTCCTCACAAAGCAC
The DNA here is from genome assembly GCA_017471825.1 of Clostridia bacterium. Classification (GTDB taxonomy): domain Bacteria; phylum Bacillota; class Clostridia; order Oscillospirales; family CAG-272; genus UBA1740. The sequence goes on along the minus strand of JAFURQ010000033.1, from coordinate 14,700 downwards.
GGAAATTTGCTCGGTATCAGCAAATACTTCACGGTTACCTCTGTTGACGTTAACGGAAATGCAATCATAGATATGGACTCCGCGTCCTTCAAGTGCTTTACTTGCGTTTCCGGTGACGGATATATCGAAGATTTCGCAATTACCGCGGGCGATTCCAGACTCATCACCGCATTTGACGGAAAAATTACATTGAAAGGAAATATGAAGCTTATTATGACAGAGATCAGAAAGTACTATATAGGTATAGATCTTGGCGGAACGTTTATCAAGGGCGGCATTGTTGACGACCTTGGCAACATCGTTTACTCCGATAAAATCCCTACCGGCGCAGAGGGCGGCCAGGATGCCGTTGCGAAAAATATTGCCACGCTTGCAAATATGCTCTTGGAAAAAACAGGGCTTTCGAAGGATGATGTTGTTGGCATTGGAATGGGAGTCCCCGGTATGATTGACAGCGAGGCAGGCGTTGTAATTCTCTCCAACAACCTTAAATGGTATAATTTCAAAATCGCCGATGCCGTTTCCTCGTTAACAGGGCTAAGGGTAAAAATCGCAAACGACGCCAACGTAGCTATACTTGCTGAGGTTAAGTTTGGTATAGCAAAAAATAAAAAGAACGTAATTATGCTCACGCTCGGCACAGGAGTAGGCGGCGGAATAGTCGCAAATTCTCAATTAATAGAAGGAAATCTCTCGGTTGGTGCTGAGCTTGGACATTCTGTAATAATTAAGGACGGAGAGCCTTGTACGTGCGGCAGACGCGGTTGCCTCGAGGCTTACGCATCGGCATCGGCACTTATCCGCGATACAAAGAGGGCAATGCAGGCACACAGTGATAGCAAAATGTGGGAAATAGGCTCAATAGATAAAGTAACGGGCAAAACTGCATTCGACTACCGCGACAAAGATATATACGCGAAGGAGGTTGTCGATAACTACATTTCGTGTCTTGGAACCGGAATCGTCAATTTCGCCAACATTTTCCGCCCCGAGGTTGTATTGCTGGGCGGCGGTGTTTGCGCCGAGGGAGATAATCTCATTCGTCCGCTTCAAGAAATCGTGGACAGGGAAGTGTTCGCCAAGGACGCTGGTCCTAAGGTTACCGTTATGATTGCCGCGCTCGAAAATTCCGCAGGAACACTCGGCGCCGCATCACTTCTTATGTAAATTCACTAAAAAAACAGTCGGTAAATTCCGACTGTTTTCTTTTTTAGGTTTTGAAGCCCTCGAGCATCGACATTCTTTTGCTTGAATATCTGTATGCGTTCTCGAAATCGTAAAGCTGCTTGTAGCACTGCTCAAGATCGGTGTAAATGCTAAAAGCGGCAAATGAATTGTATTCTCCTGTAAACGCGGCCTGCGCCGCCTCAAGAAGCGGGGCGATTGCTTCCTGATATTTGCGTTCCTTAATTTTCTTTTTTGCCTTGCAATGGAGAGCAAAGCAAGGGGTAGTATATTCAAAATTATGATCCTGTGTCAGATATTTATACATCTCAAAATCGTACGTTGAGTTAAGCGACTCAATGTACTTTTCATCATTAAATTCAAGCAACGGCGCCTGAATGTTCATAGCGACAGATTTATACATTTCGATCAAAGCGCCTATTGTCCTTAGGTCAAACACCGTCTTGCATGAAAACGCCTCTGAGCTCTCGAAATGCATAACCGCCGTTTTTAGTGAGCCGCGCATAAACGCATCCCTTCCAAGCTCAAAGCAGGAAATTGCGGCAATGTAAGCCAGCTCGTTGTCTACACCCGAAAATGAGGAAATTTTATTGATGCAAAATGCATAATCCCCTTTAGAAAAAGCCTCATAAATCCTCTTCATCCATTCGTTCTTTTCATAAAAGAGAATATCCTCGCTCTCGGAAAGAAAGTATGAAACGGGTAGTGAAAGCCTGTCCGCAATATATTTTATGGTTTCAAGCGAAGGCGAAGCGCTACCGCTCTCGATTCTGCTTATCATATTTCGGGTAATCTTATCGCCTGCAAGTCGCGACTGTGTCATTTTCAGTGACTTTCTTGCCTCTTTGATTTTTTCACCAAGTGTCATATATTATTCCTCGTCTATAATCTCGTGCGGTGCCTTGACGGATATTTTCACTCCTGCAAGAGGATTGTTGCCAACCGCTTCCTCTATATTTCTATCCACAACGTGAGTGTAAATTTGAGTTGTGTTAAGCTGCTCGTGACCGAGAATATCCTTCAATACTCGAATATCCACCTTGCCAGATTGATACATAAGCGTTGCGGCAGTGTGACGGAGCTTATGAACCGACAGACCGCGACCGCCCAATCCCGCAAGCTCAAGATATTTTCCAACCATCCACTGTACTGTTTTGTTTGATATTCGGGTTTGCCTTTTGCTGAGGAAAAAGGCTTTATCCCCCGTAGAAACGTATTTCGGGTCGAGGCGGACTCTCAGGTAGTCCATCACCGCCTTCTTGGCAGCATCATTCAGGTAAACGATGCGCTCCTTGTTTCCCTTACCAAGAACCGTAACCTTGGTAAGGTCGGGGTCAAAGCTGTCAAGATTGAGTCCAACAAGCTCAGAAAGACGCATACCCGTGTTGAGAAATAACGTGATAATTGCAAAATCCCGTATCCTTGTGCGCGAAGAAATATCAGAACGAACCACCTCAAGCAGCCTTATCGCCTCGTCGAGAGTGAGATAACGCGGCAGGGCAGTGCCTTTTTTGGGGGACTCGATATCTGTCGCGGGGTTGCTGTCAATCCAGTGCATTCTCGCATACGCGTACTTGAAGAAGGACTTGATTGCGCTTAATTTACGCATTCTCGCCGACGTATCGTTTTTTCTCTCAACCTTTACGTAAAGCAGGTATTCAATTATGGTCTGCTGATTTATTTCTTTAAGAATGCTCTCCGTAAGATGTGAAATACTTATTTTTTCAAACTCATCTATCGGCAAAAAATCCCCGTTTTTATACATAATATAAAAGCGAAAGAAGGTTCGTAAATCAAGCAGATATTCGCACACGGTTTTTTCGCTGTTGCCCTTGATCGCAACCGTATAGGAGGCGTATTGACGCAAAAAGGCAGGGAAGGTCTTATATTCATCATTATTCATTGCGAGAACCGCCATAACTGCACCTCCTAAAATACGAAATTTCGTGCTCGGTAATTTAATTATACAAAATTTTCGGCGTTTTTAGTGGATAAACTGTAAACATTTTGATTTTTATATTGCATTTTTTACATTTGCTTGGTAAAATAAACTTAAAATAATATTTCAGAGGTATTTATGAAGTTTCTGAAAGAGCATTTATATGATACGATAAAGCTATATATAACACAGCTCGGCATCACCATTTTTGCCTTAATTATGTATACCGCCAGCGGTGCAATAAGCGAGGACAGCACCGTTTCGGTTACTATACAAATCGCAATTTCGGTCTTTAGCATCCTTTTTTATTTCACGCTTCTGTATACTGCCGCATGGGATTGGGGCGCAAAGGACAAAATTCGCATCGATGCAGGAAGAATGTCACCGCATAAAACTAAAGGACTTCTGCTTGCCTTGATTGCCAACGTACCAAACTTCATTCTCTGTGCGCTCGCTATCATCTCGTTCGTCTTTTGCCTGAACGGAACAGAGGGGGCGTTCGTTTCTATCGGAACCATATCCATGCTGATTATACGCTTCACTGCCGCAATGCACCAAGGATTGATAAAGAACGTCATTGATGCTCTCGCATCCTCAGCGACGCCATACCTCTTCTATCTGATTCAGTCATTGGCGTACCTCTTTATGTTTTTCCTTTCGGTAGCCGTTACTCACATCGGATATTTCTTCGGCACCAAGGAATTTAAAATTTTCGGCTTCATCAAAAAACAGAAAAACAGTGAATAAATAACAAACGCTCCTAATATAGTTTAAAAAAGACTTATTGGGGGCGTTTGTTTTGAAAATTATAACCGTAAATCTACGGGGAGCCGTTAAGCTCTTGTCCGTGGGAACGAAGCTATTGGCGCTTGTCATAATATTTTCACTGTGCATTTACTCGTCCGGCTTAATTTTTCAAAATTCCGATTATCACGTAGAGGCGCTAAACGAAATAACAAGCAAGTCTACCGTTATAATCGACGCGGGACACGGCGGTGAGGATTGCGGCGCCATCGGTGCCAGTGGCATATATGAGAAGGATTTGAATCTTGAAATCGCCAACATCCTCGGCGCACTTTTTACAGATGCGGGATATGCCGTTATATATACTCGCACAGAGGATAAGCTCCTTTATACCGCAGAGGAGGATATTCACGGCATTAGAAAGTTTTCAGATTTGAAAAACCGATGTAAAATCGGGGCAGAGTACGAAGATTCAATATTTGTTAGTATTCATATGAACTCATATACAAACCCAAAATATTCGGGCTTACATACCTATTATTCAGAGAACTCTGATAGCTCATATAACCTTGCCGCCGCTATTCAGAGCTCGGTCAAGGATACACTGCAGCCTGAAAATAACCGTGTAATTAAACCGGGCAAAAATATGTACCTTCTCGAAAATTTAGAAAACACCGCAGTGCTTATTGAATGTGGCTTTTTGTCTAATCCGGACGAGTGTCAAAAACTTTCGGAAAAAGAATATCAAAAACAATTGTCTTTTGCGATTTTTTGTGGTATTATTAATTATATAGATTCGCAAAGCTGAAATTAAAACACAGGAGCTTCAAAATGAAGGGAAATAAAACAACGTTTGTCTGTCGTGAATGCGGCGCTACGAGTATAAAGTGGATCGGCAGATGCCCCGAATGTATGGAATGGAATACGTATGACGAGATAACCGTTCCCTCGGTATCGGCTCGAAGTGCGGCGCGTTCTGAAAACAAAGCAGAAAAATTTTCAGAGCTCACTCTGCCTACATATATGCGCTCTCACACAGGTATGAACGAGCTTGACAGAGTTCTCGGTGGCGGACTCGTTGACGGCTCTGTTGTTTTACTTTCCGGTGAGCCCGGCATAGGAAAATCAACGCTTCTGATGCAGATATGCTCCGAGCTCGGTAAAACGCGCAAGGTGCTTTACGTTTCGGGAGAGGAATCCAAGGGGCAGCTTAAGCTCCGTGCCGAGCGCCTTGAAATAACGGGTGAAACCCTTTATCTGTTAACCGAAACCGATACCGATTCCGTCCTCGCCGAATGCGACAGACTCAAGCCGGACGTAATAATTATAGACTCGATTCAAACACTTTCATCCGAGCGCTTCACATCGGTACAGGGAAGTGTCACACAGGTGCGCGAGAGCGCAATGTGCCTTATTGCGTATGCAAAGAAAAACAGCGCCGCAGTATTCCTCGTCGGCCACGTTAATAAGGAGGGCGGTATATCGGGTCCAAAGATTCTTGAGCATATGGTAGACGCCGTCCTTTACTTTGAGGGCGAGCGCACCAACTCATACAGAATTATCAGAGCCATTAAAAACCGCTTCGGCTCTACAAATGAAATAGGTGTTTTTGAAATGGGAGATAAGGGCTTGAGAGAAATCCCAAATCCAAGCGAGGTCGTAATGGCTGAGCGCCCCGTAAACACAAGCGGCTCCTGTGCAGGATGTGTAATGCAGGGAACAAGACCTATAATCTCGGAAATTCAGGCTCTGGTAACAAAAACGGCATATCCCTCCGCAAAAAGAACGTCCGATGGCTTCGATCACAACCGTATGTCGCTCTTAATTGCCGTTCTTGAAAAACGTATGGGCTTGAAGTTCTATGAAAATGACGTTTATCTCAACGTTGCAGGTGGAATTCACCTCGACGAGCCGAGCGCCGACCTTTCTATAGCAATGGCGCTCATAAGCGGCATAACCGACAAGGTTATATCCGACGAAATAATAGCATTCGGTGAAATCGGTCTTTCCGGTGAGGTCAGAGCCGTGTCACACATCGATTACAGAGTGAAGGAAGCTGTTCGCCTCGGATTCAAAAAAATCATACTCCCCAAGAAAAATATTACCCCCGCGCTTAAGGTTCCCGACGACGTTCAGCTCATTGGTGTGTCAAACATCTATCAGGTTCTTGCGCATATGACTACCAAGGCACCTAATGAATAAAAAATAACGCTCAAAGTGGTGATTTTGTTGAATTGCAACAAAATCACCATTCCAATTTCTACATCCTATATACAAAATCTTCAAATTTAATTCTTGAAAATAGTATAATTTTGTAGTATAATTGGAGTAGGTTTTTTGTACGGCAATCCGTAACATAGCACCAATACCACTAAGGAGAATCTTTTTATGGAAAAGGTTTATACGAAAAGTATTCGTAACGTAGCGCTCCTCGGACACAGCGGGGGCGGAAAAACATCACTTGCTGAGTCAATGTTATATATTTCGAGGCTTACCGACCGTCTTGGTAACGTTGCAGACGGAAACACGGTGTGCGACTATGATCCCGAAGAAATTAAAAGAGGATATTCTGTTTCGTCCGCAATGGCTCCCATGCTTTGGAACGGAACGAAAATTAATATACTTGATACCCCCGGCTTCTTCGATTTTGAGGCAGAGGTACGTCAGTGCGTAAGAGTTGCCGACGCGGCTATTATCGTTGTAGACGGTAAGGCAGGAATAGAGGTCGGTACCGAGCTTGCATGGAATCTTGCAACTCAGGCAGGAATCCCACGCGCATTTTTCATTAACCGTTTTGATGATGGTGAGGCACGCTTTTTCAAGGTCTTCGGCGCAATCAGAGAAAAATACGGCGTAAACGTATGTCCTATTCAGATACCGATTATCGACGGCGACACCGTTATCGGCTTTGCAAACCTCGTTGAAATGTGCGTTTATACGTTCGAAAAAACCACCGGCGAATACATACGCTCCTCGATTCCCGAGAAGTTTGCCGATATGTTTGACGAATATCATAATATGCTCCTTGAGGCTATCGCACAGACAAGCGACGACCTTATGGATAAATTCTTCAACGAAGAGCCCATCTCTCGTGAAGAGGCTCTCGAGGCAATTCACCTTGGTATTATTTCAGGCGATATAGTCCCCGTATTCTGCGGCGCCGCACTTAAGAACTGGGGTATCAAGACCCTTCTTGATACTATCGCAGAATCCTTCCCGCGCCCCCTCGCACGCAAGGTTGAGCATACTGTTGATGAAGAGGGCAACGTTAATGAAATCGCCATCGAAATGGAAGGCGCAACGTCCGTGTTTGTTTTTAAAACCGTTGCCGATCCCTTCGTGGGTAAAATGTCGTTCTTCAAGGTTATGAACGGCGAGCTTACAAAGGATATGGTTCTTCGCAACACCACCACAGGCGCAAACGAGAAATTCAATAAGCTTATGATAATGCGCGGAAAGAAGCAAATTGACGTTGAGTCTCTTTCCTGCGGAGATATCGGTGTTACTGCGAAGCTCTCCAATACCAATACCAACGATACTCTCACCACTGCGGCAGAGAATATCAAATATCAGCCCATTAAGTATCCTCGCCCCTATATGACTATGGCAATCGCTCCCAAGGCAAAGGGCGATGAAGATAAGATCTCTACGGGTATGGCTCGCCTGCTCGAAGAAGATCCTACCATAAAATATGAAAACAATTCCGAAACCAAGCAGCTCACTGTATCGGGTCTTGGTGACATCCACCTCGATATCGTAGTTTCCAAGCTTAAGACACGCTTCGGCGCATCTGTTGAGCTTACGAAGCCTCGCCTTGCCTACAGAGAAACAATCAAGAAAAAGGTTGACGTTGAAGGCAAGCATAAGAAGCAGTCCGGCGGTTCGGGTCAGTACGGTCACGTAAAAATCACGTTCTCTCCCGGTGAGGACGAAGGGCTCACGTTTACCGAATCGGTATTCGGCGGAGCAGTTCCGAGAAACTTCTTCCCGGCAGTAGAGCAGGGACTCCGTGAGTGCATGCAGAAGGGTGTGCTTGCAGGTTATCCCGTTGTTCACCTTGCGGCTAATCTTTACGATGGCTCCTACCACGACGTTGACTCTAACGAAATTTCCTTCAAGCTTGCAGCGGCCATCGCTTACCGCGAGGGTCTTCCTAATGCACAGCCCGTCCTTCTTGAGCCTGTTGGCGCTCTGAAGGTTTACGTTCCCGAAAACTACGTTGGTGACGTTATGGGTGATCTTAATAAGCGCCGCGGCAGAGTTATGGGTATTGAGCCCGCAGAGGACGGTAGCGGAATGCAGGTAGTGCTTGCAGAGGCTCCCTTCGCAGAGATGACCGATTACGTTATCTCTCTCAGAGCGGCAACGCAGGGCAGAGGTAGATTCGATTTCGATTTCATCAGATATGATGAGGTACCCCAGAATCTTACCGATAAAATAATCGCAGAAGCTCGGAAAAATAACGCATAATCCAAAAAAGCACCGCATTCAAATGCGGTGCTTTTTTTCACAAGATTGCCTTTACCAATCCATATAACACCATTTTTTTATTTTTTGACAAAAAAGAGAAAAAATCTATTGACTTTTGCGTTTTCTTCTGTTATAATGTAGTGGTCGTGGATAACGATAGCATCTTGGAGAGATGGCCGAGTTGGTCTAAGGCGCACGACTGGAAATCGTGTATACCCTAACCGGTATCATGGGTTCGAATCCCATTCTCTCCGCCAAAAGGAAATAAAACGAACTTTGAGAAATCGGAGTTCGTTTTGTTTTTTAATACGGAGTATTTCGGCATCACAATTCACCTAAAATAATCAATATAGCCCGTAGCTTCTTTACAAGGAGCTATGGGCTTTTTTCTTTTATCGGGCTTTATACGAAGCCTGATTTTTTTGCCTTTCGTGGTGGCTTAGTGTAGCACGGTTCTCGAAAATATCAACGCGAAAAAATATGACTGAAAACCTATAAAAAACGCCTTAAAAGTCAAGTAGCAATACTTGGCTTTTTTCTTTATCCAAACGTAATATTTTTTCTTTAATCGAGCAATAAAACGAGTCAGAATACAGCCCGTTGACATTTTCACACAAGAGTCCAAAGGGACAAAATGAATACCCGAACAGTGCTACTCTGCCCCTGCCGAAAGGCAAAATAAAAAAATCAGGAGGTATTCCAAAATGAAAAAAGTTGTTTATGCAGTTACAAGGTACGGTAAAACCGGACAAACCAGAGTAACCGGTTTAGGTTACATCACCGATACGGATTTGATTATTGCTTGCCAAAGCAAAGAAAACAAGCCGTATATAAGAGTATTTGAAGATTGTATCAAAGACTGTCACCCGATACCCTATAAGCCCGGTGAACACTCAGGCGGTTATTACGAAATACGCGAAGTTGAGGTTGAAACCAAAAACGGCGCTAAAGAAACTATCGAAGTACAGATAGATTACAAGATTTGGTACAAATTCGTAGATTAAAGAAAAAGGAGAAATAGAAATGAGAAACAAGTTTTATATGAATGAATTTCAGTATCACGACGGTGAATGTTATGTAACCTTTAATATCGTTGACCTCAACGAGCTTAAAGGCGAAATCCAAGTCGCTATCACAAGACAAGGAAAAATAAGCGTTGTTACATATCCGCTGCTTTCCGATGAAAAGGGATACTACTTTGAATACGGTTGCGAATATAAGAAGCTATCCGTAAACGACTTTGAGGAGGTAACGTAATGAATACGCCTATATGGGATTACTCGGAACTACTCGAAGAAGCAAAAGACAGAATTGAAGAAAAACTTATACTTGAAGGAGAAATTAAAAATGATTGCAACAATAAGTAATGAAATTAAAATCGTTATCGGATCTTGGGGATCATATAACGCCTGCAACTCGCGGGCGTTAGGCTCTAAATGGCTTGACCTTGCCGACTATGACGAATGGGAAGAAATCGAAGAAGAACTTAAAAAACAAGGCTTCCAGCTTGACGGCATTGATGAAGAACTGTTCGTACAGGACATTGAAAATCTACCGTCAGATGCGAAGAATTGGGATTATATGAGTCCTCAAAAGCTCTTTGAGATTTTGAAAGAAGCTGACGTTTTAGACAATATGAGCAAATACGACACTATGATGGTGTTCCTTGAGGTGCGGAGCTTTGATGATTTTATAGAGAGAGTCAACAGCCACGGCGACAGTTGGGACGATGATATTTACATTTATAAAGGCTATGATTGGGAGGATTACGGACGCGAAATGTTCAATACCTGCGGCTATGAGATACCCGAAAGCCTTTTAGATTATTTTGACTTTGAAGCCTACGGCGAGTCCTACCGCTATGACGGAAATATTGAGGAATACTCCGGGGGCTTAATTGAAATCGGGAGGTAAATATGGATACTTTACTTAATCGCTTATACTACGGTCAGATAAACGAAGCCGAGCAAAACCCGAAGATAAAACAGACGGGTAAAGAGCTTGAAACCTATGACCTGCTTTGCAGCTCGCTTAACGAGGAACAAATAAAGCTCTTGGATACTTGGTACAAGCAGATAGCCGATAGGTTTTCGGCACGCATTGAATTTACGTTCGAGCGCGGCGTAAAGCTCGGTTTTCACCTTGCAACAGAGATAAACGATTTTGACTTATAAGGAGGTTTTACAATGAAGCATACGAAAGAATTACAGCCGATCCTAACGGCTATATTCATACTTAACCACTTGGACGAGCATACAAACGAAAAGGTTGCGAAGCTCACTGAATACGCATTACACGAGATATGCTGGGCTAACAGCAATATGATAAAGCTGCTTGCCTACACGGGCGAGAGAGCCGACCTGCTTGCTTACGTTGAAAGGCTGCTTGCCGAGGATACCCACTACAATCAATTTTTCGGAGGTAAACAAAAATGACGGTAAAAGAGCTTTATTCTATGACCTTTAACGAGGCTTGCGAAAAGCTATCCGAGGAAAAAGACCAGATTACCACATACGAGAGCTTAAAGGAATTTGCCATTAAAAGCATCAACGAAGAACGGCTTTTTGTAGCAATACATCTCCTTGAAGCTATACACAAATTCCCGGCAGATTATTACGATTATGATTACTGTATGGGAACGCTTGAAACCCCTACGCCGCTTTCGGTTGCCGCCGATCTCGTTGACTACTGCGAGGACGCGGAAGAATAAAACATATAAGGAGTAAGAAAATGAAAAACGCTATTAACGAACTATGGTACGGCAATATTCAACCCTTAGAAGCTACAACGCCTACCGCCGAAATGAGAGAAATCTATCGCCATATCTCAAAGCAAAAGGACGATTTACGTGAAATGCTCTCGGACGACGGCAAGGCAATCCTTGATAAGCTCGCAGATAATTTCTACGAAACTTCATCACTTCTCGCCCGTGAAGCGTTCAGACACGGTTTTAAGCTCGGTGCGAGCTTGATGCTTGACGTCCTTGACGATGAAAGGAGCTGACGCTATGGCTAAAAATAAGAATAACCCCTACGGCTATAAAGTATGCTACCGAGAAGAAGGCGCGAAAGAATACGTGCGGCACTTTATGACTTATACATACAGGCAGGCGGTAAACGCAAAAGCAGGATATCTACGCTTTCCACCGCGCGCCCGTGAAGATAATCACATATTGAATAAGCCCAAATGGGTGATAATCCCTATCCGATATTCAGAGGTGAAAGACGGCATCTGGCATCAAGATCCTTTTTGATACGGACGGGGCTTTTTTACTTTATACGAAAAAAATAAATACAAGGAGGACTGAAATATGACATTGAATTTAACCGCAAAAGATACAGAACAAGAAATACTTAAAAAATATCTTGAAGAAAACGCAAGCGAGGTACTTGCAGAGAAAATCAATAACGGCGTGCGTATCGTCAAAGACGGTGTTACCTTAATAAGCCGTAAGACGCTTGACGGATTTATGCGTTACGCCACCGAAGAAGCTAAAAAACAAGCCGAAAAAGGAGCGCGAAGCGCTTGCATACATAGTGACGTCGTTTTCGGCTGGGCTATCCACTACTTTGAAGAAGATAGCATCGAAGGTACTCTATATAACGAGGACGGCACAGAATACAAGGCTGCGCCTGCACCCAAGACGGAAACGGTCAAGCCGGTTGCACCTACAACAAAGGCGAAGCCGAAGGAAGAATCTCCACAGCTTTCGCTGTTTGATTTCTCCGATGATTTAACCGACACAGAGCCGTCAGAAACGCCCCCAGAGAACGACGAGGACGAAGCCGAGGAAGAACCTATAACCGAGGTAAAACCCACCGAAAACGCGGCTATTTCGCCCTTATATCAAAGATATTTGCATCACCAAGAGGAATTTCCGAACACCATCGTTGCTATGCGTGTAGGTGACTTTTTTGAGGTTTTCGGTGATGCTGCCGTTACGGTTGCAAATGAGCTTGAAATGACGCTTACAAGCCGTGATTTTGGACTCCCGGAACGTGTAAAAATGGTCGGTTATCCTTTCCACGTAGAAGAAGCATATCGCAATAAAATTCGCGCTTTTGCAAACGTCGCAGTTATTGACGGCGAGCAGATAAATTTTTATCCGAAGAACAAGCCTGTCATTGAAGCTCCCGCTAATTATACGGTAAACGAAGAAACCGGCGAAGTGTTTGAGATCGCTCCCGTTCCTGATACACAAGAGCCGCAAAACGAAGAATATTACGCAGATATGGATTTGATGTATAAAATCTATATGCTTCTCGACCAAAAGATAGATATTGTAAAGTGAGGTGTAACGCTATGAAAGAAAATAAGATAAAGCCCGTTCCTAAATATATCGTTAAGTTAATCAGAAAGAGAGATAAAGAGGTACACCCTAAGCCTTGCGGCAATATCCGTTTTTACTCTTATCTTACCAAAAATGACGGCGAGCTGGTAAAGGTTACGGTAGCCGTTAGACACCGTTATTCTCAGTGGCATTATAAGCAGGTAGCCGTCCACGGCGTACACTCGGATATATGCTTTATAAAAGACATTGTATTTTACTATATCAGCGGTTACAGCGTCGGTTGGTACGCCGAAGGTCTTACCAAAGATGCGAAATGGTACGAAAGCACCGAATGGGGCTGGCACGAAGATAGGCTTTTCGATCCTTACGCGCCCATCGTCAACCGTTACTATCTCGCAAAGCTCCCCGAATACAAATACGCCGCTTGGGAGCTTTTCAACGGTACGGATATTCTTAAATATCTCCGTATTTACGAGCAGTACCCACAGGCTGAATATCTGATGAAGCTGGGCTTACAGCAATACGCTATGAGTAAGCAGATTTTACAGAAAGCCGGTACGGACAAGCGTTTTCAAAAATGGCTGTCGCTCAACCGTACAGAGCTTGCAAATCATTATTACTACGTTTCCACCGTCTTTGCTGCTTACCGCAGAAAAGAAGCTCTGCCCGACGTGCAAGAATTTGAGGAAAAGAAAAAGTGCTTTTGTCGTGAAAAGGATTATAAGCCTATCCGCGAAATGCTGAACGGCGATTATAAGGCATACTTCGCATACGCCGAAAAGCAGGATATTTCACACCGCCTATATCTCGATTACGTGAAAGCCTGCACCTATCTCGGATTAGATATGACGTTACCGAAAAATCGCTATCCTCACGATTTTAAGCGTTGGCACGATATTCGCATTGACGAGTATAAGACCGCAAAGGCGATTGCAGATGAAAAGGAACGTGCGGAGCTTTACGCTAAATTCGCCACCGTTGCCGAAAAGTATTTACCCTTACAGCGAGCGCAGGACGATGTATATATTGCCCTTATCGCAAAGAGCCCTGCCGAGCTGATAGCCGAGGGTGAAGCACTCGGTCATTGTGTCGGCAGAATGGGCTACGACCAAAAATTCGTGCGTGAGGAAACGCTCATATTCTTCATACGAAGCGTAGCAGAGCCGGACGTGCCGCTTATTACTATTGAATACTCCATAAGCTCCCACAGGATACTTCAAAGCTACGGCAAAAACCACAGAACGCCTAACGGAGAGCTCGAAAAATACATACGCAAAAAATGGTTGCCTTACGCAAATAAGGCATTAAAGAAAATAGCCGCATAAGGAGGAAAAGAAAATGACGAACTATTACAGAATCACCGCTTATTATCCCGCCGAGGATTGCTGCTTTATAGCAGACTGCAACGGCAAATTTGAAAAGCTCTGGCAATTCAGCGCGTACCTTGTCAGCAAGGGCGTTAAGGTGTTAGAGGTTTCCACAGACGAGAAATTTATTGACGGAAATATCCCTCGCGCAAGAGCTGACGGCGAACACGTTTTTATTATGGCTGCCCGTAAGGGTAAGCCGAACGATACAACCGTAACAATAAACGGTAATACATACCGCGCCGTCGAGGTTGCAGGCAGAATGTACGTTCCCGACAGGTCGGAGGTGGTATAATGGATAGCGGATACAGATTTGAAAACGCCGGTATGGTTATCACCTGCATATCGTTTCACAGTATAGGCAATCGAAACGTCGGGCTTTTTCAGCGAGAAAGTGACGGAATTTATATCACGGCTCGGAATACCTCAAAGGACAAGGACGGTAAATACTCTTGGGCTTGGGGACATTACTTTACGGGATATACAGAGGCATTGATTGACTATTATAATCGAAAAGCGGATATGCTGAAATATACGGATTGACATTTAGGGAGAGCGTAAAAAACTCTCCCTTTTTTTATGCCGGTAACAGTTTGGGAAAAGTTTGGGTTTTGTTTAGGTCGTGTCAGCAGGGCGTGTGCTTGTCTTGATACAAGTGGCGTCGCTGCGCTCCGCCAGACAAGCACACGCCCTGCAACCTGACA
>JAFURQ010000032.1 GCA_017471825.1 Clostridia bacterium | reverse complement strand
TCGCTGAAGGAGAAGAGCTTCAGGCAGAATTGCTCGAGTCACTTTACAGATTGTGGTTTTCGATTCCAAATATGAGAGGTATCATTTACTGGAATATTAAAGACGGCGACGCATGGAAAAATGAGGGGGATTGTCGCGGCTCTCTCATTGACGAATACATGCGCAAAAAGAAATCGTATTATGCGCTCGAGCATTTGATCAAGCGGGAATGGAACACCTGCATTGCCTCCGCAACAGATAATGACGGAATTCTTGAATTTTCGGGATTTTACGGTGATTATGACGTAAATGTTGCGATCGATTCCAAGGAAGAAAAAGCAGTTTCTTGTTCATTCGATAAAGAAGGCAGCGTGCTAACGGTTACCGTGAATTGAAGAAAGCCCCTGTTTAATGACATACTTGCTCTCATTGGCCTTTTGCGGTGGCATCTATTTTGTCAAGATAACACAAAAAACAAAACCAACCCTCGTGGTTGGTTTTATTTTTTGCTCGCGAAGGGGCTTGCCCCTCGCGACCCTCGGGTTAAGGGCCCGAAGGGCGAATAACTCGAAGGTAGAGAGCGAAGCGAACGACCGAGTGGAAGTGAATAACAGTCCGGTGGACTGTTAGAGCCACGAGGTGACCGAAGATAAATTCTCCGCAGAGAATTTATCAAGACCATGAGGTTCAAATCCCATCTCCGCAACCAAAGAAAGCCTTACTATCTCACAGGTAGTAAGGCTTTTTTCTTTCTTTGGCTGTCGGAGTTTATGGGATTTTGAACCTCACGAGCTACGCTCTCTGACCGAGCATTCAAACGAAGTGCCGAATGCGTCGTGGTCTATGCTTGCCGTCCGCAGACGGCAACATACTGCGTCATTTTGCGTGTCCGACCGCAAAATAGCAGATAACTCATTCTATATTTACAAATCCCCTTCCCACTTTTATTTTATCACAAACTGCTTATGCTTTAGAATTTGACTTTTCACGGTTTTCGTGGTATTATATAGTATACAGTTCATATCAAAGGAGAGTACGGTATGGAACGCAAGCGCAGTATATATTTTTTAAATAAACATAATACGCATATCAACGAGTTCAAATTACATATGCATAATTGCTACGAAATCATATATATTCTCTCGGGTAGCGGCAGGGTTATTATCGGAGATAAAACGTACCCTGTTTCACAGGATATGTATTACGTAGTATCTCCTCAAACCTACCATACCGAGCAATTCGATGGCTACGGCGAAATACTCTTTATCGGATTTGGATGCATCTATAAAGATCTTATATACCCAAACGGCGTTTATCGCGCGGGTGAAATGTCTACGCTTATGTACTTCAAAAAAATCATGGACGAATATAAGCAGCAGGATGCGGAATACGAAATTGCCGCAGGGGCTTTTCTCGATTTGTTGCTTGTTTCAACAATGCGCAACGTAAATAGCGTAAGCAGAAAATGCAAGGATATTGAATACATAAAGGCTTATATTGAGCAATATTCCAATCAAAAGATCAATTTTGGTCAGCTTGCGAAGATCAGCGGTTACAGCTATGACTATTTCAGGCACATTTTCAAGCAGCGATTTGGCATTTCGCCACAGGATTATTTAATCGAGGTCAGACTTGAAAACGCAAAGCGGCTGCTCAAGGGCACAAAACTTACTTGCACGGAAATCGCCTATAACTGCGGATTTTCGTCCGGCGCCCAGATGTCGTTACTGTTCAAAAGAAAAATCGGAGTATCTCCGCTCGCATATAAAAAAGCCGATTAGTATAAAACTAACCACGATTCGTAAAAGACAAAAATCACCTCATGAATTATAATATTCGTGAGGTGATTTCAATGTTTATATCAAATGTAGTAAAAGAAAACGAGCCGCAGCTTGTGCGCCGAATCTATGACAAAGCAAAAGAATACGACAACGTGGTCGATCTGACTCTTGGTGATCCCGACATCCCCACACCAGAGATAGTTAAGGATGCCGCAGCCAAGGCACTTTCGGAAAATAAAACGAAATATACCGCCAATGCCGGAATCCCCGAGCTTCGCCGCGCTATATCGGAGGACGTATTCAAAAGAACCGGTTTGACGTATACTTCCGATGAAATTGCGGTCACTGCCGGCGCTATGGGGGCACTCTATCTTTCCACAGCTTCTATTCTTGACCCCGGTGACGAGATGATAATACTCGAACCGCACTGGCCGAATTATACAAATATGGTAAAGATGTGCGGCGCGATTCCCAGATACGTAAACTGCCTTGGGGATGAGGACCTTTCGCACAGTATTATTGAAAAGATCACACCAGGTAAAACAAGGGCAATAATAATCAATTCACCGTCAAATCCTACGGGAATCATCCTATCCTTTGACAAGCTGAAGGAGATAGCCGATATCGCAAAAAAATATGACCTTTGGGTCATCACCGATGAGGTCTACCGCACGATCGTTTTCGATGGGATGTGCAGAAGCATCCTTGAAATTCCCGATATGAAGGAGCGCACGATCTTAGTTGACAGTCTTTCAAAGCGTTTTTCAATGACGGGCTTTCGCGTGGGATTTGTATGCGCTCCAAAGGAAATAGCAACAGCTGTTGCCGCGCTTGAGGAAAACGTTAATTCCTGCGTGTGTATGTTCGCGCAGTACGCATCCGTCACTGCTCTCCAAAACAGTGCGTCCTTGGAAAGCGAAATATGTAACACCTTTAAGCGCAGATGTACTGCTATGACCGCAGAGCTTAAAAAATCCAAAAATCTCGCTGTTCGCGATGCGATGGCAACCTTCTATCTGTTTATCGATATTACGAAAACCGGATTGACATCAGAGGAGTTTGCATATAGGCTTTTGGATGAAAAACACATTGCGGTCGTTCCCGGCAACGCCTTTAACAAGGCAGGAGAAGGATATATAAGAATCGCTTGTACCTTGTCAGAGGAAAAATTGGTTGAATCCGCAAAAGAGATCGTGGATTTTGCGGATAACAAAAATTGAAATTTTATGTGAAAATCATCTGTTAATGGATGCACTCAAAAAAGCTCAATAACCGCCCCTTGATTTTATTGACTGTTTGAGGTTGGCATCTATTTTGTCAAGACAACACAAAAAACAAAACCAACCCTCGTGGTTGGTTTTATTTTTTGCTCGCGAAGGGGCTTGCCCCTCGCGACCCTCGGGTTAAGAGCCCGAAGGGCGAATAACTCGAAGGTAGAGAGCGAAGCGAACGACCGAGTGGAAGTGAATAACAGTCCGGTGGACTGTTAGAGCCACGAGGTGACCGAAGACAAATTCTCCGCAGAGAATTTATCAAGACCATGAGGTGGCGCTGCACGTTGCTGCTATTCCGCCGCGTGCTCCTTTCAAATCCCATCTCACAGGCCACTCAAAAAATGTAGCTTTTCTCCGTTGGTCGAAAAGTATTGATTTTTATTTAAAAATATGATATAATCACATTACAATTCTAGGTTACGACAATGAACGTCCTGTTGCTAAAAAATCGACGGATTCTGCAATACAAAGTGTACTCTTTTGCGAGAAAATTTCAAAGGGGAAAAGAATACTCCGATTATTACAAGCATTTTAGCGGAACACCAAATCCAAAGGGAAGTCAGACAAAGAATGAACAAATTTCTTCAAAGATTATTACTTTTTTGAAAAATACGAAATTAAAACAAAGATGCCCAAAAAACGAATTTTGAAGAAGATAGGCTCTTTTGTAGATCCGGAATACAACAACTATTACGGCTGGACTTCAGAGGACGGATTCGTTATCGCAGAGAAAAACATGAAGCATTATATCGGCGGACACAGCCAAAACTCGTTTGCCCCGGTCGCTAGGGCAAAAATCACCGAAAGCGACGGTATGACAACCATATCAATGGTGATAAGGATGAATATCTTTGTGATGTTTGTTATAGTTCCGTTATATCTGATATCATTGTTCACGGTTGTTTTGTTTCCTTTTATGCATATATTACTTCATTTTGCTTTTTTTAAACCTGCAAAACGATTAAAAGAAACCGTAGAAACTCTATTATCCGAAGACGACTTCTATTAAGAATGCAATTAGTGCACATCTAAAACGCAAAACACCTTGCTTTTAGCACTTTTCGCAGTGGCATCTATTTTGTCAAGATAACACAAAAAGAAAAGTCGCGCAAGCAAGCTTTACCAAAGGAGATATCTATGGAAGAATATAAATGGCGATTTGGCGTTGTCGGCAACATCGTGTCCGAGCATACCGACGAAAGTGGGAACGTTTATTACGGTACAAAGGCCTTCACACCGAATACGAAAGTGTATATTAATGGTAAAAATTGGAGTCCCGAGAGGGGAGATATCGAAGTAATCGGCAGAAACCGATTCGGGCACGTCGTTCTGGAAAGTGTTCCTTTTGACCTTATAGAGAACATCAGAGCGCAAAGAATATATACGCCCCGCGTTTTATCAATCATAGATTATCTTTGTAACTATGACGGCTGTGATTGGTGGGGGCGCACCGCTTATGACCGCAAGGATACCGAAAGGTTCGTGAAGACAGTCGGACAGAGCTAAAAAATTAAAGGGGCTGCTTCATTTAGGAAACCCGAACCAAAAATAAACGAGGATATTGTATTAACACAGTATCCTCGCTTTTTCTTTATGATAAATTATTTAGTATAGTCGAAAACCTACTGTTTTCTTTGATTTTTATAAGTTTTTGTTTTATCGCCACATCCTCCCTCGACGTACCCTCGTACGCCTATCGGTCGTCAGCCGACGATTTCTGCTTTAAATCATGCTATCCTCCAACCTCTTCGCATTAAGGACTCTCTACGAAACGCTTTCTTGCAGCCCTTTGAAGCAAAATCTGTTGATTTTGCTCAGTTCTTAATCACTCAGCCTCTTTTCTTGCGAAAAACTTGTTTTTTGAACGGCTCAGGGGAATCGTTTGCGTCATTCATTCTCCGGCAGCTGATTTCGCGTGGCTCTTTTTGTATTGAAGAGGCGTCATAGAGGTCGCCTCCTTGAATGCTCTGCAAAAATACGATACGCTACTAAAGCCGCATTGCTCGCTGATTTCGATTATAGAGAGGTTTTCCGTTTCCAGCATGTGCTTGGCAAGCACGACCCGCGTGTTCAGAATGTATTGCATGACTGTAAGCCCCGTTGCCTTTTTAAAGCTACGGCAGAAATGATATTTACTGATATGAACGTATTCGCATATTTGATCTATGCTCAAGGGCTTTTCGATGCTTTGGTTGATGTACTCGATAGCCCTGTGCAGCGAGCTTGGTGAATTTGATATAGCATCCAGCGCGTTCTGTGCTATAAACCCGAGCAGTCTTAAAAAACAGCTCACAAAAATAGCATCACGGCATTTCTTATCATTACCGTGGAGTGACATTTCCCGAAATAGGGTATCAACCGAGGGTATCCTATCTGTTGGAATCTCTGCATATACGAAGGAATTCTCGTGAAAGTTATGCACGAAAGCCTCGTTTTCGCTAACGACCGAAAGAATTCGGCTTAATTTACCGTCAGAAATGAAAGCCTTGCTTCTTCTGTATACAATCGCGTCATCAGGCACGGTATAGTGGTATTTGTTTGCCCCTATGAAGCAAAGTGCGCCTTCCTTGATGGGATAGACCCGCTCGTTGCATACGATGCTTCCGCCGCCCGAATGAATAAAAATTATCATATTATCTTCATTTTTATGCCAGTGCTTGTACTCGGTATCTATGCCCGTCTGACCGCTTATTATTTTCATACTCATAACGACACCTCGCTGACTGTTCGTATGATTATATTATACAACGTTTGACAGCAAAAAGCAATATGAGTAAAAAAATAAGCAATATCTGTATAGAAAATGGCGAAAAATTGTTTTATAATTAAATAAAACGATTTAAGGAGAAGAATATGTTCAAGGGTATTTTTACAGCTCTGCTGACACCGTTCTATAAAAATAACAAAATCAATGAAAACGCGCTCGAGAGTCTTATAAAGTATAATCTGAAGATGGGAGTGCGGGGCTTTTACGTATGCGGAAGCACGGCAGAGGCGCTTCTTCTTTCCACAGAGGAGCGTAAGGAAATAATGAAAACCGTTAAGTCGTGCGCTCCCGACGCAACCCTAATAGCGCACGTTGGCTCTGTAAACGAGGCAGAAGCTATCGAGCTTGCACAGTGTGCGGAAAGGCTCGGATACAATGCGATTTCGTCGGTTGCCCCCTACTATTATAAGTTCAGCTTTGAGGAGATAAAAAACTACTATTACCGATTAGCCGGCTCTGTTGAACTCCCGATGCTTGTGTATCATTTTCCGAGCTTTTCTGGAGTCAATATGGGAATTTCCGAAATGTCAGAGTTCCTCGAAAACGATAAGTTTATGGGAATAAAATTCACCTCTAACGACTTCTTTACTCTGGAGCAGTGTAAATCGAGATTTCCCGATAAAATAGTATATAACGGATATGACGAGATGTTCCTTTCGGGACTTTCTATGGGGGCAGACGGCGGCATCGGCAGCACCTACAACTTTTTAGCAGACAAGTTCGTTATGATGCACAGGCTTTTCAAGGAAAACGATATTCTTGCGGCGCAGAAAATACAGGCAAAAGTCAACAAAATCATAACAATACTTTGCAAAATCGGCGTTATGCAAGCCGAAAAGGAAGTGCTTAATCAGCTCGGTCTTAATTTTGGAGAGTGCCGTCATCCGTTTGGCACGCTGACCTATGAGCAAAAACAAATAGTCGCAAAGGAAATTGTTCCGTACGTAAAACCGCTGTAAAACGAAGCTGCAAATAATACCGTAGCACGAAGTTTTAACAAACTGCAGCGGAAGGCTTTGACTGCATAATTTTACAGTCGCAGAGGGCGACGGAAGGGGGATATAAATGACCTTTTTTGAAAACAGGGAGCTATGGTGTCCGACAGAGGAGTATACTAATCACAGAATTCCGGGAATGCTTGTTACAAGACGGGGCACGCTCCTCGCTTATTGCGAGGCAAGAAGTACGGCAAGCGATTGGGGAAGAATGGATATACTGCTTCAGCGCTCCGAAAACCACGGAAAAAGCTTTGGCGCGCCGATACTGATTGCAAAGGGAAATGAAGACCACAGGACCGTAAACAACCCGGTTATGCTCGAGGATAAAAACGGACGTATTCATTTTCTCTATTGCGAGGACTATACCGTAAACGGCGGTCGTGCATTGAGAAGATATAGCGATGACGATGGCTTAAGCTGGAGCGAGCCGATAGAGATAACCGAGTTTACAAGGCCCGACTACCGCAACGTCTTTGCCTTCGGTCCGGGGCACGGTATCATGACCGAGGACGGAACGCTTGTTGTTCCTGTCTGGATGGTTCCGAGGTTCTTCGAGGCGCCGCTCCTTGCACACAATCCCTCGGTGATAAGTACGCTTTACAGCAAGGATAACGGAGAAAGCTGGGCGCTTGGCGAGCTGCTGGAAACGACGTCGGAGGTTATTTCTCCCAACGAAACCGTTGCTGCGCCTACATCTGACGGAAGAGTATATCTTAATATCCGTTTCAGAGGCTATTGCCGAGCCAAGGCATACAGTCAAAACGGATATTCCGATTGGCAAGATTACCGTCCCGATTACAGACTGCCCGACCCCCAGTGCTTTGGCTCTGTAGCGGCTTATGACGACGGTAAGCATCCGTTTACGTTGATATTTGCAAACTGCGCTGATAAAGAAAAGCGCGCTAACGTAACCGTGCGCGCAAGCCTTGATGACGGAGAGAGCTATTCCGTATCAAAGCTGATTGATAGGGAGCGCGGCGGATACGCAGAGGTTGCTGTTGATAACAGAGCAGGGATAATCTACGTACTCTACGAGGATAAGTTTGGCGAAACCTGCCATCTTTCGACGTTTAACTATGAGTGGATTTTTGAATAAAGCGCGGAAGCTCTGAGAGGGCTGAAAGCAAAACAAAGCCCCAAGACTTGGGTTGTTCGGGTCTTGGAGCTTTTCTTTCGCCATTGTATTGATTTTGCTTTGCGGGTGTGGTAGAATATACTCGTGGATTTAATCACAATAAAGATGCTGGGTGAACTATGAAGGTAGATGCTATAATTTTTGACAAGGACGGAACGCTTATTGATTTTGATGCCTTTTGGGTAGGGGTGAGCGTTGCGGCGCTCGAGGATATTCTTGCGGGGCTTGGAAGACGGGATATTCCGATAGAGGAAATACTCAAGGCTTACGGAGTTTATGAAGGGGTGACCGATATTGACGGAGTGCTTTGCAAGGGCACTTATGCCCAGATGGCAGAAATATTCTCACAAATACTCGCTCGTCACGGCTGCTCTGTTTCGGCAGAGGCTGCAGAGGCTCTTATCGTCGATGCCTATAACAGAAGCACCGATAAAGGGAAAATCCTTCCAACCTGTCCCGACCTTGCAAGCACTCTTGAATCTCTGAAAAAGAGCGGTGTAAGGCTTGCCGTCGTGACGACGGATAATCCCGAGATAACAGAAAGGTGCCTTTGCGCCCTTGGAATATCCGACCTGTTCGATAGGATATACACCGATGACGGTAAAACACCGAAAAAGCCCGATCCCGCGGCAGCCATCGGTTTTATGGAGCTTGTCGGCGTTCCACCTGAGCGCACGCTTATGGTGGGTGACACTATGACAGACGTAACATTTGCAAGGCGCGCGGGAATTTCGGTTTGCGCGGTAGCAAGCAGTATAAAGGCAAGGGAAGCCCTATTGCCCCACGCCGATGCCGTAATATCGAAAATATCTGAGCTTGCAGAGTTGACAGAGGGCAGGGAAGAATGTTAAGAGGAATTTTAGCAGGCGTGCTTTGGGCGCTGGAAACGGTAGTGCTTGGAATAGCTCTTGAGGCAAGCCCCTTCGTGTCAAGTGAGGAGGCGCTCTTTTTCGCGCCGTTTGCAGCAACGTTCCTTCACGATGCCTGCTCCTCTCTTTATATGCTGATATTCAACGTTGCACGCGGCAGCTCACGCGAGCTTTTTGCAGTTTTTAAATCAAAAAATCTGCCGTGGCTTATCATCGCCTCTGCAATAGGGGGGCCCGTCGGAATGACAGGCTACGTTATGGCGGTGAATTTTATGGGTGCATCGGTCGGCGCCGTTGCGAGCGCGATCTATCCCGCGATTGGCACGGCTCTCGCCTTCTTTTTCCTTAAAGAAAGTGTCAGGTGGTATCAGTGGCTTTTTCTCTTTTTCACACTCCTCGGAGTGCTGGGAATCAGTTACTCTCCTACACTCACAATCTCTAACGTATGGCTCGGACTTCTCGGAGCTCTTATGTGCGCCTTTGGTTGGGGAATAGAGGCTGTTATTCTCGCAAAATGCCTGAAGGGCAACGAAATCAAGAGCGAATATGCCCTCTGGGTGCGTCAGACGACCTCGGCGCTTGTCTACGGTGGACTTATTATACCGATAATCGGCGGTGTCCGCTTTACAGCCTCGCTCTTTGCAGGAGAGGGAATTGTCCCGCTTTTGACTGTTGCTCTCGCGGCGCTCTTTGCAACGCTCTCATACCTCTGCTACTACCGCGCAATAGCATCGCTCGGTGCCGCACGCGCTATGGCGCTTAACATCACCTATACTGCTTGGGCGATAGTATTTACAGTGCTTATTCTCGGGGACCTGAGCGTCCTAAATCCCACGACACTCATATGTGCGCTCGTCGTGCTTGTATGCGGAATTTTCGCCGCGCAGAATTTCTCCTCGCTGTTTTCCTATAAAAATAAAGACGAGGATATGTCGGGCGGCAGGATATAATGCAAAATATTGAAATGAACGCACCTTGTGTGCGTTTTTTCAATATTGTCAAGGCTGCAAATATACGCACATATGTTGACATATACGTATCCTGTTGAATGTTCTATAATATTGTCTTTCTGAATGCCGAGGGAGAATATCCCGTCTGCTTTTTGAAGAAATTGCTGAAATAGTACTCGTCGGAAAAGCCGCACGCCTCGGCAACCTCACGTATCATAGAGCCGGTGTCGGAGAGCAGTGTTTTTGCTCTCTGTATTCTCATATCGTTAAGGTACTCCGACGGTGTTCTTCCGCTGTAAGCCTTGAATCTTCTTATAAACTGAACGTAAGAGAGCCCCGAGCGCTTTGCAACCTCGGAAAGGGTGACGTCGGAAAGCAGTCTTTGCTGTATCATAGCGGCGGCATTCTCCATAACCTCGTCCTCTGTAAACTTAATCGGCTCGTGGCTGCGCTCCTCCAGCGAGTGAAGATATGACAGGTCGGTCAATATGTGGTGGTAGCAAAGGTGCCTGTCGCGCAATCTTTCACGGTCAGCCATATCCAGTATTTCGAATGAGGATTTTATTCTTTCGGTGTTCGAAAAGACAATATGCTCCCTCGAAAAAAGCTCGTAATCCGATACGTATCTGAAAAGATAAAAAGTTAAAGGTTCAATTATTTTTCTCGTGTATTGGACGTCCCTTCTGAAGAGCGCGCACTGATTTTCCGTTACGGTATAGCTCCCAAGCTCACTTTGGGAATAAAAGCTTCCGGATTTAACAAGAGCAAGTAAATCGTTCTTTGTGCTGAAGCTCTCCATTGAGAATTTTTCGCGGTACAGCTTCGTTCCGACGAGCAGCCTTACGTTCATAGATATCTCCTATGATAAAATATTCTATTTTTATTATAACAAACTACATTGCCTTTGTCAATCGGCTCTGCTAAAATAGGTATTGCAGGGACTTTGTACAGCTAATCTCTATGTCAGTAGATTAGCCCCGAAAAGGTAATAAAAATCCGTATTATAGGTTTGCCGAGTGAAGGAGAAAAGATGAACGTTAAGAAAATAGGAAAATTCATTGAAGCAAGACGTCACGCCCTCGGTATGACTCAGAGAGAGCTTGCCTCCAGATTATTTATCAGCTCGAAATCGGTGAGCAAATGGGAAACAGGCCGAGGAATGCCTGACGTTTCATTGCTTCTTGAGCTTTGCGAGATTTTACAGGTCACAGCAGAGGAGCTTTTGCACGGCGAGCTTGAAAAAAGCAGAAAAAACGCAAAATATTAAAATAAACTTTACCAAATATTAAACTTCTCCGGTAAAATTTTACTTGACAAACAAATATTACTGTGGTAAAATATTTATCGGTCATAAGGGAGTAGGTTGCACTTTGTGCGGCTTTTCCGTCATCACAGCCTCGGCTTTGGTTGCCGTCGCTCGGAAACGCCTTAAAAAACGAGACTTATGCAGGTTTTCCTGCTGCGTCTTTATAGTATATGCGTAGCACGGCTACGCTTTTTTCTTTGTTTTGGGTATAATAAAAATAAATTTGCTCGTAAGAGCGCGAAAGGTAAGGTGCGGAAATGAAATTCTACGCATTGGACAAAGAAGAGGTCTTGGAGAAGCTTGGCAGCTCTGAGTCGGGTCTTTCTTCCGGCGAGGCAGAGTCCCGTCTTGCGAAGAACGGCAAGAACAAGCTCGTTGAGTCGAAGAAGGAATCTCTTCTCGTTCGTTTCTTAAAGCAGCTGGCAGAGCCGATGACTATCATACTCCTGGTCGCGGCGGCAATCTCGGCATTCGTTGAGATTTACAACGGAGTATCCTCTGGACACTGGGAATTCCCCGCGGACGTCGTCATAATAATGGCTGTCGTTCTAATCACCGCGGTGCTGGGTGTGTTCCAGGAGAGTAAGGCAGAGAAGGCAATCGAGGCGTTGCAGGAAATGTCTGCGGCAACCTCAAAGGTAATCCGCGACGGCAAGCTTATAAGCGTGCACAGCGAGGACCTTGTAGTCGGTGACGTTATAGTCCTCGAGGCAGGCGATGCCGTTCCCGCAGATGCAAGAATAATCGAGTGCGCCTCTATGAAGATAGAGGAGGCAGCCCTCACAGGCGAGTCTGTGCCTGTAGACAAGAAGGAAGAGGTCCTTACTCTCGGCGAGCACGGCGACGTTACCCTCGGAGACCGTAAGAATATGGTATTTATGGGCTCGACTGTGGTATACGGCAGAGGCAAGGCTGTTGTGGTAGGTACGGGTATGGATACCGAGATGGGTAAGATTGCAGATGCGCTTGCCAAGGCAGAGGAGGGAAAAACGCCCCTTCAGATTAAGCTTGCTGGCCTCTCTAAGATACTCACCTATCTCGTAATCGGAATATGCGTAGTTATCTTCGGCGTTCAGCTTATCCGTAACGGATTCGGCTTTGACACCGTTCTTTCCTCGTTTATGCTCGCGATATCGCTTGCGGTTGCGGCAATTCCCGAGGGACTTGCGACCGTCGTTACTATAGTTCTCTCTATAGGCGTTACCAATATGTCGAAGCGTAACGCAATTATCCGTAAGCTCACCGCGGTTGAAACCCTTGGCTGCACGCAGATTATCTGCTCGGATAAGACGGGAACACTCACCCAGAACAAGATGACTGTCGTAGAGTACAGCTCTCTTGACAAGGAGCTTCTCGCTACAGGTATGGCTCTCTGCTCCGATGCAGAGGTTGATACCGAGGGCGCGGTTGTCGGTGAGCCCACCGAGGCGGCTCTCGTTCAGTTCGCATACGCAAACGGAATGCCCAAGTACAATCTTGAGGCTAAAACTCCCCGAGTTGGCGAAGCACCCTTTGACTCTATGCGTAAGATGATGTCTACGGTGCACGAAAACGGCGGCAGCTACCGTCAGTACACCAAGGGCGCACCCGACGAGGTTCTGAAGAAGTGCAGCTTTATTCTAACCGAGGACGGAAAGCGTACCTTGACCGATGAGGATATCAAGGCAGTGCTTGATGTCAACAAGCAGTTTGCGGATAAGGCGCTTCGCGTTCTTGCCTGCGCTTACCGCGACTATGACGGGAAGCCACAAGACCTCTCGCCCGATTCTCTTGAGTGCGAGCTTTGCTACGTAGGTCTTGTCGGAATGATAGACCCCGTCCGTCCCGAGGTTAAGCCCGCTATCGACGAGTGCCGCTCGGCGGGAATTCGCCCGATAATGATTACAGGCGACCATAAGGACACTGCCGTTGCAATCGCAATGCAGCTCGGTATTATTACCGACAGAAGCGAGGCAATAACAGGTGCGGAGCTTGACAGAATATCCGACGAGGAGTTTGATACCCTCGTTGAAAAATACTCGGTATACGCCCGTGTTCAGCCCGAGCACAAGACCCGTATAGTCAACGCTTGGCGTAAGAAGGGTATGGTTACCGCAATGACGGGCGACGGAGTAAACGACGCACCCTCTATAAAGAACGCCGATATCGGTGTCGGAATGGGTATCACAGGTACCGACGTTACCAAGAACGTTGCTGATATGATTCTTGCCGACGATAACTTTGCAACTATCGTTTCGGCAGCAGGAGAGGGAAGAAGAATTTACGATAATATCCGTAAGGCTATTCAGTTCCTTCTTGCCTCTAACCTCTCCGAGGTTCTCTCGATATTCTTCGCAACGCTTATCGGCTTCACTATCTTCCAGCCCGTACAGCTGCTCTGGATAAACCTTATCACCGACTGCTTCCCCGCGCTTGCTCTCGGTATGGAGAAGCCCGAGGCTGACGTTATGAAGCGTAAGCCCCGCGACTCGAAGGAGGGTATCTTTGCAGGCGGTCTTGGTGCGGCAGTGTTCTATCAGGGCACACTCGTAACCCTCATTACACTTGCTTCCTACTTTATCGGTCACTTCCTTGAGGCAGGAAACTTTGACGTACACGAGGAGAGCCTTCACGGAACGACTATGGCGTTCCTCACCCTTGCAATGTGCGAGGTGTTCCATTCCTTCAATATGCGCTCGCTGCGCGGCTCAATCTTCACAATCAAGGGACAGAACAAGTGGCTCTGGGGCGCAGGACTTCTCTCGCTCGTGCTTACTACCGTTGTAGTTCTGATACCCCCCGTTGCTGCGCTCTTCGGAATGGTAGCTATAGGAATTGAGGAGTTCGCAATCGCGCTTGCCCTCGGCTTCAGCATTATTCCTCTCGTTGAGCTTGTAAAGCTCGTCCACAGAATAATCGACAGGAAGACAGGCAAAGCGGCGTAAACAAAAATCCGGGCTCTCGCTGACCGGAATTTATAATAATTCGGATAACGAGGAAAACCGCTATTGACTTTTCTCTCAAAATAAACTACAATATATGTAAAAACAATAAGGAGAAAACCGATGTCAAACGAGCCTATAAATCCGATAGATGCCCTCTACGACGAGGACAATTACGACGATATTATTCTTTTGAACGAGCGCGGAGAGGAGGTTGTCTTTGAGCAGATAGCCCTGATTCCGAAGAAGGAAGCCACCTACGTAATCCTGAAGCCCAGAAACCCGATTGAGGGCCTCGGCGAGGACGAGGGACTTGTGTTCACGGTAGAAACCAACCCCGACACCGACCTTGAGTATCTCGCACTCGTCACCGATGAAAAAATCATCGACGAGGTATTTGAGGTATACGACGAGCTTGTTGCACAGGAGGACGGCTCCGAGGAGTAATAAGGGTGGCTGCCTTAAATCACGCATAACCGAATAAAAAGAGCGAAGATGCTTGATTTAAAGTATCTTCGCTCTGAATTTATGAGGATTTACGGAAATAATGCAAAATCCGTTTTTTCATTCTACCGTACGTATCTTTGCCTGTCGGAGTGCGTATTCTGCTTCAACCTGCCCATATTGGTAGGACTTCAAAAAACGAATCAAAATCCGTGAGGCCCGAAGAAGTCGCATAGCTCCGAAAGATACCTCTCCTGCGCAACAGGGAAGCATAAGCCGTGGTCGGCATCGGGAATAATAACGAGCCTTTTGTGCTCGGAGGCGCACGCCTCGTAGTTTTCCTTGCTCATACTGCAAGGAACGAAGCCGTCGGCATCTCCGTGGAAGAATATTATAGGCAGTCGGCATCTCTTCATTGCGTCAATAGGAGAGAGTGAGTCGGGGTCGAAGCCGCCGAGAAGCCTTGCAGCAAGCCTTGCGAAGGGATAGAGAAGCCCTGCGGGAAGATGCATATCCCGCATGACCTTTTTGATGATATCCTTCGCCGAGGTGTAGCCGCAGTCGGCGAGAATTCCGACTACGTTTTCGGGCAGGTCCATACCCGAAGCAATCATAACCGTCGCCGCACCCATTGAAATGCCCGTAAGTATAATTTTTGCCTCGCTGTCAATTTCCTTTATGACGAAGTCTATCCAGCCGAGGCAGTCGCGGCTTTCCTTTATTCCAAAGGTGATAACTCTGCCGTCGCTTGAGCCGCTCGCTCTATGGTCAACAATCAGCGCGTTGTGTCCGATACCGAAGCAACGGTGAACACCGCCGCACAGGTCGCGCTCTGCCGAGCCCTTATAGCCGTGAAAGAGTATCTCTATTGGCGCGCCTTTTTTGTATTCGTAGTATTTTCCCGTGAGCCGAAGTCCGTCGTGAGAGGTTATCTCGACGTCCCTCTGCTCCATTGCCCGAATGTCCTTAATCCACTGTGTTATATTTGGCCTGTGGCATTCGTATGCTTTTCCCTCGGGTATTGGATACTCCTCCTTTGAGGGAATCCTCACAGCAAAGAAAATTTTGAAAAAGCATATAAGAATCAGTAATATGAAAAGGAGTGCCGTAACTCCAATAGGTATCAGCCAGTATTCCAATGCTAAAATTGCCTCCGTATTATCAACCGTATAAGAGAAAAACAAAGCGAGATGGAGCTTGCGTAAAGCTGCAAAATCCACCTCGCTATTTACTAAGAACCGGCAGTTCTTATTTTCAAGATTGCGTTATCCGCGAGAGAAGCCGTAGCTGTTTACGACGCCGTCAACGTTATGACCTGCCTTGCAGAGCGGGCACTCGTGAGGCGGAACGCAATAATATCCGTCCAAGTCGTTTGCATCGAATGCCGAGCAGACCTGCACGCCGCCGCACTCGTTGATTGCCGAATAAATAGAGGCAAGGCCAACAACCTTTCCGCCGTAGTATTTAATGGCATCCATAGCAACGCTTGTTGTTCTGCCCGTTGCGACAGACGAGGTTAAAATAAGAACGTTCTTGTCGGAAATCAGGGGAATTGATTCCTCACGGAATATAAATCTTCCTGCCGAGATTTTCTCGGGGGTAAGGATATAGATTGCCTGATTGGAGTTTACGTTCATAAAACCGGAGTTCGTAAGCTTTTGTGCCATGCAGGTAGCAACAACCTGCATTTCATCAAGGCAAAGAATGGTGTTAATTACCATATTATTGTAATGCGGAGCAAGCTCATCCGCAACCGCGAGCGCCTCGGAAAGCTTTGACTTCTGCTTGGTTACGTCAATGTAATAATTCATATGGCCGTTGGACTTCATAAAGTGGCCCTTTACAACTCTGAGGAATAGATTTTTGCCCTTGGTTCTGATTTTGTAAGAATTTTCTATAGCCATAACAATCTCCGTTCCGCTCTCTTATGTGAGCTGAAATGCATTTTATTATTTCTTTAGAATTATTTTAACACATTCCTCTGAATATTTCAAGAGCAAACTGCGTATTTTTTGATTTGCTTTCGGGAGAAAAGGCAATTGAGCCCCGAGAGGCCACAATTCAAAAATAATATTCTCAATAATCTTGACAATCCTAATTTTATATGATATAATTTTATCCGTTGAGCGTAAAAGCGCATTATGCGGAGTATGCCGAAAGAGCCTAGCCCAACAGTAAGCACCGCCTCGGGTGTTCTCCCCGTGTAAAAATAGAGAACGAAAAGCACGTATGAGGTTTGTGAACCTTTTCACTTTTCACTATTACCTCTTACTTCAATTTGCAGGTGTGGCGGAACGGCAGACGCGCTGGTTTCAGGTTCCAGTGAAGAGATTCGTGTGGGTTCAAATCCCGTCACCTGCACCAACAAGAGCGTAAGTTGAACCAAAAGGTTTTGACTTGCGCTTTTTTACATAAAAAGATGCTGAGTCAAAAACTTTCGGCTCAGCATCTTTGCATTATTTCATTTCACAAATGTAATCAATACATCTAAGTATATCTTCTTTCGTCATGGGTTCCGTTGCGGTTTCCGCATGTACCATATTGTTTCGAGTTATACGAAGCTTATGTAAGTAGGAGCATATTTCGGCGTCAAAATATTCTTCACGCAAATTGTCCCAACACTGCTCATGCTCATAGATATATCGATTTAGCATAGAGAGAAAATCACCTTTATATAGATATGTGCCTTTCAATATCGCTTCGAGGCGTTTGCAAAGTTTAATAATTACCATTTCTTCGTTTCCGACTTCGAGCTGATTTAAGAAGTACTCTCTATTAAGTTCTTTCAAAATATCTTCTTTATCATACTTGAGCTTAGCATGCTCCAAAATCATTTCTTTCGTTTTTGCTATAATTTGCTCTGCTTCTTCTTTGGTTTGTGGATATTTTATTTCTTCACGTGGAGTAATATTTTTGTTAATTGTGCTCTCTAGAAATTGTTGAATATATTTAGCATTAGCACCAATCACTTCCTTCTTACTACCATATAAATCATACGGGTAATCGCGATGATGAATAACTGTCCATAACAAAGACAAATCTCCTGTTTTTTCAAATTCATGTATTGGATACTTTCTTATTGCTTCTTCTATAGACTGATAATCGCCCATTTCAAAAAGTTCGTCAACAATAAGTATTCCATCATGTATTGCGGACTGTATTCTTATTTCACGCTCGGGAGCACCCGAAGCTTTTACCTTAGCAACGCGAAGAATGTCTCCAAGTTCAACAACATGGTTGACAGTCCAGTCGTTGTACGCAAAATCAAAATGAATTATTTCTAATTTGCAGTTAAAATTATAATATTTTTCAGCCCGTTTCAAATCACTCATGTCTATCAAAGTTAAGATGGTTTTCTTCAAAACCGGAAGACGTGGTTCAATGGCTCGTTTTTCTTTTCCGTATTCTGTTAAACGATATACATCGTAAACTTCTGTTTTGTCAGTATATTTTTCATTTAATTCGGATAGCTTTTTGATTTTAGGTAAATTGTGCTCCTCTATCATTGAAAAGTATTTGTCTACGGCTTTCCAATTTTTATTTACTACTGCTGTATGGAAAAACTCCAAAATACCTTTTTCCCAAATCGAATCTTTATCGAAGGAAAGCAGGAGATCTCTTGTTTCATCAGAAGCGATTGAACAATCGAGCAACAACTGAAAAATTTTTGAATATTCCGCGGTTTCGAGTTCTGTGTATTCTATGCTTGCGAGCGCTTTATAGAAATCCGCTTCTGCTTTATATGCTTTCATCAAGCAATCAACGGTATTTGTTAATACTGCATAGTATAAGCAATCTTTGAAAGTTTTTTCGTTGATAACGAAACTATCAAAATAATAGCGGTCTTTCCATCTATAATCGACCAAGGGTGCGAAACCTCTACGCCTTATTATTTCAGCCATTACTTTTAAGCTTTGATATTTTTTTACATAGTGAATAACATCGTGACCGTGTTCGTCCACCGCATCAAATCGGAACTTATCTAGAAAAGATGGATCGTTGCTTTTTGCACAATATTCAATCGTTGACATAAGTAGTATATTATCGTGTTCATTGCCAGTAAACAGATAATCAATGCTCACATCAAAAATAGAAGCTAATACGGGAAACTGAGTTATTTCGGGGAAACCACCCTCACTTTCCCACTTGCTGACAGCCTTATCACTTACACCAAGCTTTTCTGCTAATTCTACTTGAGTCAACCCCTTAGCTTTTCTAAGCTCTGCAATTGTTTTTCCTATACTATGTGCCATAGTACACCTCCTGCGTTTTTCGCAATTAAATTATAACACAATGGCGTAAAAATGTAAACCTACTTATAGTTAACCGCGTTTTTGCGATAGTTGTAATTACTACTTTTACACTCTACGATTAGTAGAATTGCATCATAAAAAACTAAAATCTCAAGATTTTACTGCAAATCAAAGAGTAAACCCGTCCACAAAAATAACACCACGAATAATAAATGACCGCAGAGCGTGTGCTTGTCTTGATACAAGTCGGCTCGCTACGCTCGCCGAGCCAAGCACACGCCACGGCACAACCAAACGTAAAAAGATAATCCAAAGCCGAGCGATGCGGAGTTGTGCGCTGATCCGCTTGCACAAACTCCCGCATTAACGCTCGGCGGCTTTTTTGATTTATAATCGTTTTTATA
Source organism: Clostridia bacterium (assembly GCA_017471825.1). GTDB lineage: Bacteria > Bacillota > Clostridia > Oscillospirales > CAG-272 > UBA1740. The sequence continues at coordinate 2,078 of JAFURQ010000032.1, read as the reverse complement.
CCGTTTTGTTTCCCTTTGCTACCGCTTGGTATCTGACGAGCTTACGCGTACTGCCGAATTACCTACATAAACCCCTTTTCGCTTCCTTTACAAGAGGAAGCTTTTTTGTTATCCTCGTAACAGTAGCATAGAGCCGATGCAGATGTTCGTAAGCTATCAAAACACCCTTGTCAGCTTTCAGAGCTAAAACTCTCCACACAAAACACAAAAGTGGATAGCTCCGTAAGTGGACAACGCAAATTTTCCGTGATATGCTATTTTACGAGCTTTAGAGTTTTGGTTCAGTTTTGGAAAGTTTGGCAAAATAGTGATTTTGTTGGGGTTTACTTCCTTGTATCTGTATCACACTCTATGATCTGCCTTAAGGTTATCAACTACTTCATTAAGTTTACCATTTTGAAGTATGAAAATCGTATCAAATATAAATGCTGTTTTCATATTGTCCTCTTTTTAAATTCTTTTATCGTTTAATTACCCAACTTCCGTTTTTCTTGCCGCCTACGCGCTCTACAATTCCGCGCTCTTTTATTGATTTAACCGCAGCTTTAACCGTACGAGGGGATTTGCCTATTCTTTGGGCAACCTCGTCAAGCGTGATACTCGGATTTGCGCGGAGGATTTCGATAATAGCATTTTCCCGTTCGTTAACAATCGGGGCAGGCTCTATCGGCTCTTTGTAAGCGACGTGCATTTCTCTGTTAGAGAGTATGTTATCTTCTCCAAGCAGAAGGTTGCGAAGGAAAAGTTCTACATAGTAGGTCGTTTCGGTAACGCCTTTCTCACGGTTGTTATAATTTGCTCTTACGAGCGCGTTTCTGAAATACCAAGAATTTTCAGCAAATATATCATTGGTGACATTGAAGCCCAGCTTTGAAAGATACTTTATGAGGAACACAGCGGTAGTTCTCGTGTTGCCCTCGCCAAATATATGAATCTGCCAGAGATTTGATATAAATCTCGCAACGTGCTTTATAACGTCTTCGGTAGATAGACCTTTGTAATCAAAGTTCTTTTCTACACCGAAGTCATATTCCAAAGTCTCACGCAGATTTATAGCATTGCCATATATAACGGTATCACCATCAAGCACCCATTCATCTTTGGTGATGTTGTAATCTCTAATTCTTCCGGCATGTGAGTATATACCTTCGAAGAGACGCTTATGGATTGTGGTAAACTCGATAGGAGAGAAAACAAATGCTTTTTCGGATATAATCTCGGCTATACGTACAGACACCTTGTCTGCTTCTTCCGCGCGCTCGGATTTTGCCTTGTTTTCTTTATAATATGAGGTTATGAGCTTGTGCGCATCGTCAAAGCTTATGTCACCGTCAATATGCTGCTCAGCGGTTTTAATAAGGTATTCCGAAGGCTCAAGTCCGTCAACCTTTTGCAGACCTATCGCAGTTTTCCATGCGTAAGTCTTATAGTATTTAGTTGGTTCTTTTTCTCTTGAGTATTCTTCAAAAATTTCGTCTTTCATATGACACTCCGAGTTTTTTATTATACACATATAGTATACCACATTTGTTTCTAAAGTGCAATGCCTAAAGTGCAACTTTTTTGAATTTTGCACTTTAAAACTGCGCTTTAAAATTTGCGGTTTCAAAAAATCTCTTCTATGTTTAAGGCTGCGTAATTTTTAATCGTACCATAATAAAAACACTTGTACGGTAAAACGCCAGGTAAAAAGAAATGAAAGAATATAAAAACTGTCGAAATTGATTGATTTAATTAGAATTATATGGTATGATAAATATGAAAATAAACTTATTTTAACTACGTATCCTTATGAAAAAATTAAACTTATACAAATTATCATACTTTAATGAAAGCACAAATGTAATGCTTGAACAATAGGAGATACAAATGAAGAAAACAAAAATAAAGGTTGTCAAAATAGGTAGTTTACAACATAATCGTGCGTTTAAAAAAATACAAAACTACAAATCAGCCCTGTTTGAGGTTGACGTGTTTGAAAAAAGTGCTCCAAACTACGATCTTAGATCGGGATATAGTCAAAAATTATTAACACGAATTGTCACAGAAAATTTTGATTCCTCCAAGTATGATATGTG
>JAFURQ010000031.1 GCA_017471825.1 Clostridia bacterium | reverse complement strand
TTCAAAGTGTTTTAACGAGATCTCTGCACTTTTCAGTGCTCAGAAATTTCATGTTGTTCAATTTTCAAGGAACCAGGGCACGCTCTCTCAAGCGCGCCATATTATTATATCTCAATCTTTTTCATTTGTCAAGAGAAATTTAAATATTTTTTGTTTTTTGGGAAAAATATTAAAAAAACGACTGCAAAAGCAAAAAATATATGCAATTTTCATCAATATTCACTGAAAAGAGATATAAAATACCTTTAATTCCCACTTATATAAGACGAAAAAAACGATAAAATAATAACAGAGTCAAGAAGCACGGAGCCGCAGGCACCAAGCTTCTGCGGCTCGATAATATAGATTTAAATAAAACAGGAGATCAATTCTTATGGCTAAGAATAACGAAAAGAAGGCAGCTCTCGAAAACTTTAAAATGCAGGCTGCAAGCGAAGTTGGCGTAAACCTTAAGCAGGGCTACAACGGTGACCTTACCTCTAAGCAGGCTGGTTCTGTTGGCGGTCAGATGGTTAAAAAGATGGTTGAGTCTTACGAGAACTCGCTCAAGACTAACGGCTAATTAAAGGCTGTTTCCTTTCCTAAGTTATAATACGCAAGAAAGGCTGCTGTGCAATTGCATGGCAGTCTTTTTTTCGCGCTTATCCTTCGCTGTCAAGCGGACCGGTTCTGTTGGCGGTCAGATACGTCGAATATAAGTGCAAACAATATTGGTTCTTGACTGATAATTTGCCCGTATTCTTCGTCATGTTTTTTGACAATACTTTTGTATTATCTGCAAACCCTTCCTCGTCTACGAACAAATTCTCGATTCAACAACTGCTTCGCATCCTTCGGACAATTAATTTGCACTTATATTCTTCCGAGAAAATGGTCGAGTCCTACGAGAACTCGCTCAAGACTAACGGCTAATTAAAGGCTGTTTCCTTTCCTTAAATTTATACAGCGCCTGCTCTTTGGCTCTGTATAAAAAAGGCTGTCGTGCAAAAATGCACGACAGCTTTTTATTTAATGCCGTTTTATTGATTTTTACAGTCCCAAACGACAGGGCAATTTGAATAATTCCAATCCGAATCCCATCCCGAAGGCTTGCTTGCGTCCTCGCAATAGATTGTAAGATTGTAACAACCGTAGAACGCATATTTGCCAATTACAGTTACACTATCTGGAATAGTTGCGCTCGTAAGGTTGTCGCAACCGGAGAACGCATATTCGTCAATGATTATTACGCCATCGGGGATAGTTATACTCGTAAGGCTTCTGCAACCAGAGAAAGCATATTCGTCAATGAACGTTACGCTGTAAGCATTTGACTTATATACAATGCTTGATTTGATATTTGCTTCTGTAATATTTGTAGATTGTTCCATAACAGTAGCAACTCCGTTTTTGATGCCGTATCTTATACCGTCTACTACAGTGTAAATATATCCGTCATCTGTTACGACATTTTTATTGCAATCCCAAACGACAGGGCAGTCCCAATAGTTCCAATTCGGATCCCATCCAGAAGGCTCGCTTGTGGCTTCACAATAGATAACAAGGCTTGAACAACCAGAGAACGCGGCAATACCAATGCCGGTTACGCTATTCGGGATTGTTATACTCGCAAGACTTGTGCAGCCGGAGAAAGCATACCAATCAATAACCGTTACACTATCGGGAATGGTTATGCTCTCAAGGTTTGTGCAGTTGTCGAATGCTCTATAACCTATGCTCATTACATCATCTGGAATTACAAAGTTTGTCTCTGTTTTTCCACGAGCATATTGTATTAAAGTTTCTCCGTATTTCGTATAAAGATTTCCATCTATGTCCCTATATATTGCGTTGTATGCATTAACAGTTATTTGTCTAAGACCTCTGCAATCAGCAAACGTATTATCGCCAAGGCTTGTTACACCCTTGCCAATTGTCACGCTTGTTAGGCCATAGCAAAAACAGAACGCACTATTGCCAATGCTTGTTACGCTGTCAGGGATAGTTATGCTTGTAATTGTTGTGCAATATTCAAATGCATTAGGTGCAATAATCTTAGTATTTTCATTTATATTGCAAGAGACGATGTGTTCGTTTTTTGCTTTGGCAAGAACTACATAAGGATTGTTTTTATTGCCAAGATAATAAGCGTTATCGTATTCGTTATATCGTAAGCTTGTGCAACCGTCGAACGCATTAGAGCTAATGCGCGTTACGCTATCAGGAATAGTAACACTCGTAAGGTTGGTGCAATCTTCAAACGCGCTATATTCTATGCTCGTTACACCGTCGCCAATTGTCACACTCCTAAGGCTTGTGCAATTATAGAATGCATAACGATTAACAATACCACTTGGAATTACAAGTTCGGTTATAAGTTGACCGTTGATATAAATGTGATTTGCATAACAAAGAGGATTTGCATAACTATCACCGAACGATATTTTGCACCAATTGGCTATGTTGGAAATATAAATTTTTGTAAGGCTTGTGCAACCTTTGAATGCGTAATAACCTATTTCTGTTATGCTATTCGGAATGCTCATGTTCGTAAGGCTTGTGCAATTTTCGAATGCACCATCACTTATACTCGTCACACCGTCAGGGATTGCAAAGCTTATTTCTGTTTTTCCATTAGCATACTTTACGAGAGTTTTTTCATCCTTTGTATAAAGATTGCCATCTATGTCCTTATATGTTGCATTGTTGACATCAACGATTATATGTGCAAGGCTTGCGCAATCTTCGAGTGTACCGTAACCTATATTCGTTACATTTCTACCAATTGTAACGCTTGTAAGATTCGTGCAATCTCCGAACGCATAATCGCATATTACTTTCGTATCGTTATGTATACATATAGCAGAGGTATCTTTCGCTTTTATAAAAGCGATGTATGGGGTGTTATTGTTGCCGAGGTAATACGCGTTATCATATTCGTTATACTTAAGGCTTGTGCAATTATAGAATGCCGATTTAGATATGCTCGTTACGCTGTCAGGAATAGTTACGCTTGTAAGAAGATAACAATCAGCGAAGGCATAACCACGAATGTTCTCTACATTATCTGAAATAGTTACGCTCGTAAGGTTGTTGCAACCTCTGAACGCTTCAGCAGCTATAATTGTTACGGGCAAATTATTGTAAATTGAAGGGATTACAATATCAGTATCCGTGCAATCGCCTATTCCAACCAATATGTAAGCGGTGCTATCTGAATTTAATTTAAACTCTAATCCTTGGCTGTATTGAAAATTAGGAGTTTCCACGGTGGGATTATCTCCGTTTTCCACTGTGGGCGTGTCGCCATTATCGCCATTGCCGCCGTTACAGGATATGAGGGCGTGGCAGAGGGTGAGGCAGAGCGCGAGAGTGATAAAAAGCTTTAAGCTTGTTTTCATTAGTCTTCTCCTTTTATGAATGAAATAAAAAAGTGCGCCCGCAAAGCGAGCGCACTCCATTAAGCACTTCACTTTGCCGCGACGCAAAACCTTTCACAAGAAGATATGAAAAGGCAGGAAGTACTAAAATGGTATAGTACACCCTTCTTGTGAAAAATATTCGGTTTTACGTCGCAGCTTTATTTTACCACAATTTATTATAAAAGTAAACACTTTTTAAAAAAATAGCAAAAACCGACACAGAGTAAGCCTGTGTCGGTTTTTGGTTAAGCGTTGCGGCTCTTAAGCTTTCCGTTTCTTGTGCCGTTTTCATAAATGGCGCATATAAGCTTGTGAGTTTTAAGCGCTTCCTCGCCGCTTATGTCGAGCGGCTCCTCGCCGCGCAGTGCCGCATAGAACTGCCTGATTTGACGGACGTGCTGGAAGCCCCAATAATCCTTGCCGCCGTTGTAATCCGCAGAGAAATCCTGATGTGCCTGCTCAACGGCGCCGTCGTTGTAGGTTATTACGGCATCGTCGTAGTCGAATACCGCCTTGCCCTTTTCGCATTGGAGTATTATTTCAATCGGCTCGTCAACGGCGTAATTGTTCATACAGTAAAAGCCGTATACCGCGCCGCCCTCGTACTCGATAAAGCCCTCTGCGGTGTCCTCAACCTCGCATATTTTATTGCTGTGCTTGCAAAGGTTTGCGGAGATGGATTTGATTTCATCGCCGATCATCCAGTTAACAAGGTCGATGGAATGAATCGCCTGGTCGATAACGACGCCGCCGCCCTCTTTATCCCAGGTGCCCTTCCAATCGCTCTCGGCATAATAAGCGTCGTCGCGGCTCCAGGTCAGAATGCTTCTCGCGGAAATGATTTTTCCAAGCTTGCCCGCTTCAAGAGCGCGCTTTACGAGAACTGCGGAATTGTTGTATCTGCACTGAGATACTATGCCAAAAAGAACGTTTCTCTCCTTGGCAAGTGCGACTGCCGCCTCTGCCGCCTCATAGTTTACGTCCATGGGCTTTTCAGACAAAACGGCTACTCCGCGCTTAATTGCCTCTGTGGCAACCTTGCAGTGAATATAGTGAGGCAGGCAGATATGTACCGCGTCAAGCTGCTCATTGTCAAGCATCTCTATATAGTCGGTGTAAGCCTTGGTGCCGTATTTTTCGGCAGCCTCCTCTGCTCTGTCGGGCTTGATATCGCAAACGCACACGAGCTCCTCGTCGAGCATTTTAATCGAGCCAAGATGCATAACGGATATACGTCCGCAGCCGATAACGGCAACTCTGAGTTTCTTTTTTACGTCTTTAATCATTTTAAAACTTCCTTTTTATTTATATAGAGAATTTACGCTATTACGAAGCAGGTCACTGCGGCAACAATTGCAGTGAATATACCGCTTGCGAGATTGACAACGTCATTGTCAAAGAATGCGAAGCCCGAGTCTTTAACGGTCGGTTTATCGCAATGTGCTTCCCTTTCGGTGATTTTTCCGCACACAGTGCATCTGTATTTTATCTGCAGAAGCGAGCCGAGGAAGGAATCAAAAACGACACCGAGAAACGCCGAGGCTGTAACTATGACGGGCTCAAGAATAGTGCCGTAAACGCCGAACGCCCACGGAATAAGAGAAATCAGGAAAGCCGCCACAAGCGACGCAATAGTTCCGACAAGGGACATTCCGCCGGAGAGTCCGCTCTCGCATTTCTTCATTTTGAATGGGTCAAAGGTCTTTTTTGAGAATACTCCTATACCCGACGCCGCCGTATCAGCAAACGCCTCGGCAAGTGATGCCACAAAGGCGATGAGGAATGCGTATTCTACCGTCAGGGCAAACATAACAGCCATAAGCATAGGTGCAAGTCCGTTTGCGATAACCTGCACGAGATCACGCGTGCCCTCTTTTTTTGTTATGGTGTCCTCGCGCTTCTTTATCTTCTTAATTTTATCGACCAAAAGGCTTCCGACGAAGAACGAGATAAGCACGATAAATCCGAAATTCATAAATACCACCGACACTATCGCATCGAGGAACATCGCGCCTACAAGACCGTATGGGGTGAGCGCCTTTTTATGCAGTACCGTAGCGATAAGAAATGGGGTAACGAGTATCGGCACAACAAAGCGAAGCGTGCCGTCGATATACATAAGAGCATAAGCAAAGAAGGCAACACCGACCGAAACGTATATATTGTCAAGTCCGTAGGTTCCGACAAGCTCAAGACCTGCGGAAAGTATTCCTATAAACAGACAGCCCCACACCGAGAGCTCCATATCGAATATTGCGCGGAATACAAGCGCAACACCAAACGATACGGCAAAATTGACAAGAGTACCCACAAGGGTTTTTTTGCGGAATATTTTGGGGTTGTATCTGCTAACGAGCTGTCCTGCTATACCTGCCAGACCGTCACCGAATGAGGTGCAGAAAACACCGATTCCGAACGGAAGCATCATTTCGGGAATGAATAGGCATACAAGTGAAAGTATGCACATCGAAACGCCGTAATAAACCGTGCCGGGATCATTCTCACCGTCGGACGACATAGCAGGCAAAAGCTTCAGGAAAAACGAAAGCGTCAATCCCGCCGTAAAAACGAGGCAGACTATCAAAAAATGGAATGTCGCGCCCATAAAATGCGACAGTATTACCCATTCAAAGCCGACGAGTATATGTACCATTTTCCGAGTATATTTTTTCGGCATACCGAGCTTGTAGAACAAAAGCGCCATTCCTATGACCGCCGCTACAAACACACACGCCAGAATATATCCCATAAGCTGAGGCATTATGCGTCACTCCTTTTATATTTTTTTACAAAATCGACCGCGAAGCCTAAATGTTTATATCTATATAATACACTCACAATCGCCTAAAGTCAAGCAAATTTGAGAAAGTAAGGTAAAAAAACAGCACCTGCCAATGCAACGGCAGGTGCTGTTTTTTAAATTTCATCTGTATCCTTATTATTGCCGTGGAAATCGTCTTCCTCGGTATCGGCGGTGGATTCCTTGCCGGGTATTACTATTCCGCGAGTCATCGCACGAAGATTTTCCTCATTCTTTTTATCAATAATGAGCTGCTTTGCTTTTTTTGCCGCTTCGATATCGCTCTGAATTTCGGGAGAAACAGTACCGTCGGCAAGAGTGAGAAAGCGCTCGAAGGAATCGGGATATACGAACTTTTTCACGCAGGTTTCGAAGCTTACGGTTATATAATTGCCCACGCACTCCGTTATGATACCGTCACCGAATGCCTTATGCTTAACTCTTGTATTCTCTGAAATCATACTAAATCCTTCCAACTTTCCAATAAAGGCACAGCGCCTCTATTAAAAGATTTTTGTTTCTTTATCTATTATAGCTTGGTTTGCTTTTTTGATTCGTAAAGCAACACGAGCTCACGCTCTCTATTTATAAGAATATTATACTTTTAAAAAAGAGATACATACAAGAGCGAGAAACATTATAATAGATAATTATTTCTAAAGTATGAACAAAACAGACTTTTTTTGATTTTTTTCTTATTTTCTTGAAAAAGGCATATTTTCTGTCGAATTTTAACAATTTTTTGGCAAATATTTCAACCGTCTGCGCGAATTTCAACAAAAAAAGCTCGCGTCAAATAACGCGAGCTTTTCATAATATCTGTCAATTAAAGTGCTATCATCGACTCGTCCCAGATTTCGGGAGCCTCGTAGCCGAGCATATTAACCGTGGTTGCGGCAACGGCGGAAAGTCCAAAATCCTCTCTGCCGAGCTTTACGGTGTATTTGTCGCTCGTAAAGTTGTCATATATAATGAAGGGCACGGGATTGAGGGTGTGGCTCGTCTTTGCCTTGAAGGAGCCGTCCTTGCCTGCCTTGGGAGCCTTTGTTTTCTTGTCAATCTCGTACATCTCGTCTGCATTACCGTGGTCGGCAGTGATAAGCGCCGCACCCTCGAGCTCGTCAACAACCGCAAGGATTCTGCCGAGACAGAGGTCGAGTGCCTCCATCGAGCACTGCGTTGCGGCAAAGGAGCCGGTATGTCCAACCATATCACCGTTGGGAAAGTTAACGCGCAGATACTTATATTTGCCGGAGCGAAGAGCCTTGATGAGCTCGTCGGTTATTTCGGCACATTTCATCCACGGTCTTTCCTCAAAGGGAACGACGTCGGAGGGAATCTCGATGTAGGTTTCAAGCTCCTCGGAGAATTTTCCGGATTTGTTACCGTTCCAGAAATAGGTTACGTGACCGTATTTTTGGGTTTCGGAGATCGCGAGCTCGTTAATGCCTGCAGAAACGAGATATTCGGTCATAGTATTGGTGATGGTGGGGGGAGAAACGAGATACTTGGAGGGGATGTGAAGGTCTCCGTCGTATTCAAGCATACCTGCATAGAGAACGCTCGGAACTCTCTTACGGTCAAACTTATCAAACTCCGCGCCCGATTCAAACGCCTTGGAGATCTCAATGGAGCGGTCACCGCGGAAATTAAAGAATATAACGCTGTCGCCATCCTCTACCGTGCCGACGGGCTTGCCGTCCCTTGCAATTACGAAGGGGGGCAGATCCTGGTCGATAACCTTGGTTTCGTTTCTGTACGTCGTGATTGCTTCCTCAGCGGATGCAAACTGTCTTCCCTCTCCGAGTACGTGAGTTTTCCAGCCTGCTTCAACCATCGCCCAGTTTGCCTCGTATCTGTCCATGGTTATCTGCATTCTTCCGCCGCCGGATGCAATTGCAATATCAAAATCGTCGGAGCGGAGTGCGCCGATAAACTCTTCAAAGGGGAGAACGTAATCAAGTGCGCTTGTTTCACCAACGTCGCGTCCGTCAAGAAGAATATGAACTCTTACGCGCTTTACGCCCGTGCTCTTTGCCTCGGTTATAAGCGCTTTGAGGTGGTCGATGTGAGAGTGAACGTTACCGTCGGAGAAAAGACCGAGGAAATGAAGCGTGCTTCCCTTTTCCTTAACACCTCCGACAAGCTCGCACCAGGTATTTGATGCAAAGATTTTGCCGCTTTCGATTGACTGCGAAACAAGCTTTGCACCCTGTGCAAAAACCTGACCGGAGCCGAGCGCGTTGTGTCCTACCTCGGAGTTACCCATATCGTCATCGGAGGGGAGTCCTACCGCAGTGCCGTGAGCCTTGATTGCGAGGGTGGGATAATCTCTCATAATGCGGTCAAGATTGGGGGTGTTTGCCGCCGCAACAGCATTTGCGCCGTTGTTGGGAGCTATGCCGACACCGTCCATAACTATTGTAAGAAGGGGACCCTTTACGCCTTCAAATTTTGTTGATTTGATAAGATCTGCCATTTTGTATTACCTTTCGTTTTTAAAATACTCTTTAAATATCTGCGTCCTTGATGTATCTGTGACCGTTTTCCGTAATGAAGCGCTTTCTGTCCTGAAGTGCATCGCCGAGGAGCACGTCGAACATTCTCGCGGTTGCCTCCGCATCTGCCGGAGTTATTGCGATGAGTCTGCGCGTCTGCGGACACATTGTGGTGCGCCACATCATTTCGGGCTCGTTTTCACCGAGTCCCTTCGAGCGCTGAAGGGTGTATCTTTTGTTTCCGAGCTTCGAGATAATCTCGGTTTTCTCCTGCTCGTTGTAAGCAAAATAGGTCTCGCCGCCGCAGGTTATTTCAAAAAGCGGTGACTCGGCAATATATATCTTGCCCATCTCAATCAGCGTGGGAAGCAGGCGGTAGAACATAGTGAGAAGAAGCGTTCTGATCTGGAATCCGTCCTCGTCCGCATCCGTACATATTATTATCTTGTTCCACTTGAGGAGCTTGAGATCAAAGGTAGTGAGATCGGACTTCTTTCCCGTTTTTACCTCTACGCCGCATCCGATAACCTTGAGCAAATCAACGATGATATCGCTGGCGAAGATCTTGTCGTACGAGCTCTTCATACAGTTAAGAGTCTTACCTCTTACGGGAATAATCGCCTGGAACTCCGCGTTTCTGCCGAGCTTACAGCTTGACATAGCCGAGTCGCCCTCTACTATATAGACCTCACGCACCTCGGGGTCCTTCGAGCGACAGGGGACGAATTTTTCCACGCGGTTGGACACGTCCATACTGCCCGTTAGCTTCTTTTTGATGTCAACCTTGGTTTTTTCGGCAGACTCACGGGCGCGCTTGTTTACAAGCACCTGATTTACTATCGCGTTTGCCGCCGACTGATTTTCGGTGAGGTATATTTCGAGGTTGGTTTTGATAAGGTCGGTGAGCGCCTTTTGAATAAAGGCATTCGTTATAGCCTTTTTCGTCTGGTTCTCATACGAGGTTTGCGTGGACGCCGAATTGATAATTACCGCGAGGTTGTCCGCTATATCCTGGAAGGATATTTTCGACTCGTTTTTGGTGTATTTGTTCTGTGCCTTTATATGCTTGTCTATTGCATAGACAAACGAATTCTTCACCGCCTTGTCGGGCGCTCCGCCGTACTCAAGGAACGAGGAGTTGTGGTAATACTCGGCAAGCCCGGATTTTGCAAAGCAGAAGGTCACCTCCGCCTTGAATTTATAATCGGGGAGGTCTTCCCTGTCCCTGCCCTTCGCTTCTATGGTCCAGAGCTCGGGCGAGGTAATCGTTATTCCCTCGGTGATTTCCGCTATATAATCGGCAACACCGTGCTCGTAATAAAACTCGCTCTTTTCAAATTTACCCGCAGTCTTCTCCACCTCAAGGATGAATTTGATGCCCGCGTTTATGAACGCCTGACGGCGAAGCGTATTGGCAAGAAATTCAACGGGAACGTCGATCTCCTTGAAAACCTTCAGGTCGGGGCGCCATTTGATTATCGTACCGGTCTTTTTTGCTCCCGGCTTGATTTCTAACGGCGTAACGGAAAGCTCGCCCTTCGAATTTCCCGATTTGAAGTTCATTTCCGACAGAGTTTTCCCGTTATATGATTTAACAATCATATACTCGGAGGAATATTGGGTAGCGGTTGCACCCAGACCGTTAAGTCCGAGCGAAAATTCATACGCCGCGTTGCCATCGTTGTTATCGTATTTACCGCCGGCGTAAAGCTCGCAGAAAACAAGCTCCCAGTTCCAGCGCTTTTCCTTTTCGTTATAGCCGAGCGGAACGCCGCGGCCGAAATCCTCAACCTCAAGAGAGTGGTCAAGATATTTCTTTACTATTATTTTCTCGCCGTAGCCCTCGCGCGCCTCGTCAACCGAGTTCGCGAGAATTTCTATAAACGAGTGCTGGCATCCGATAAGGTCATCGGAGCCGAAAATTACCGCAGGGCGCTTACGGACACGCTCCGCACCCTTCAGGCTTTTTATACTTTGATCGTCGTATGCTTTTTTAGCGTTTTTGGTTGCCATAGCATCCTCCGTTGTTACAGACTGTCGGGGAATATACTGCCCCGTGAAAAATTTATCAAAGGAAATTATACCATATTTATAATAATTTGTCAAGAACGCAAATATTTAAATATAAAGAAAAAACAAGCGGAGGTGCCGAGTGAAATTCTTTAAAACAGTCGCCGACAGAATACTTCCCGTCCTCTTTTGGATTGCGGTTATGCTTACCTTTGATACGCCGAGCGTGGCAGTCCTCACGGTTATCGCGGCGCTCATCCACGAGGGCGGACACATAACTGCCGCATTTATTATCGGGTGCGGAGATATATCGCTTCCGCAGGCAGCCCTGACAGGACTCCGCATACGCCCCTCGCGCCTCTTGTCATACAAGGAGGAGGCGGTAATCGCGCTTGGCGGACCGCTGGTGAACCTTCTTGCGTTTCTTGCCCTTCTCCCCTTTTATAGAGCAAGCGCGTACCTCTTTACCTTTGGCGTTATAAACCTGCTTACAGCCATTTCAAACCTTCTTCCAATCCGCGGCTACGACGGTTACAGAGTAGTAAACGGCATACTTCTCGCGCACACCGACGTCGAATCGGCAGGGCGCATAACAGGTGCCATATCCTCACTTTTATGTGGCGCACTCGTCTTCATTTCGCTGTTTCTGATGCTGAAAATAGGCGAGGGATATTGGATTTTCGCCATTTTTTTCTCAATAATGCTTCGGGACATTACAAAAACGCAAAAATCCATAAAACGCGAGAATACACGAGATTTCGAGAGTTTTTGAGAGAATTTGAGAGGTTTTCATATTTTTTCCTTGGAAAAATTGCGGATAATTTCGGTTAATTCCATTTAATTGCGGTTATTTTTGAAAAAAATATTAGAAAAACTATTGCAAAAGCAGTATGTTTTTGCTATAATTACTTTCGTCACAGAACTTTGCGGAATTTTGGGGTTCTTTGACGAATGAAGACGCGCACGCGCCGCAAGAAAGGATATGAGATTTTAAGAAAATGGCAAAGCTCATTGAGTTGAAAGGAATTTCCAAGTCGTACGATGGCGAAAAGGTCATTGACTGTATGAACCTTTACATAAGAGATGGCGAGTTTATCACCCTTCTCGGTCCGTCGGGTTGCGGAAAAACCACAACACTTCGTATAATCGGCGGCTTCGAAACCGCGGACGAAGGCGAACTTTATTTTGACGGGGTTGAAATCAGCGACGTCCCCGCATATAAAAGGCATATAAACACGGTGTTCCAGAAATATGCCCTATTCCCTCATCTTAATGTTTATGAAAATATTGCTTTCCCTCTCCGACTGAAAAAGGTCAAGGAGGCAGAAATAAAAACGAGAGTTACCGAAATGCTCGCTATGGTTGCGCTCTCGGGCTTTGAGAACAAGAGCGTCAGCACTCTCTCCGGCGGTCAGCAGCAGCGCGTTGCCATTGCAAGAGCGCTTATCTCGCATCCCAAGGTGCTCCTGCTCGACGAGCCGCTCGGCGCGCTCGACCTCAAGCTTCGTAAGGATATGCAGAACGAGCTTAAAACCATTCAGCAGGCAATAGGCATAACGTTTATCTACGTTACGCACGATCAGGAGGAGGCGCTCTCCATGTCCGACACCATCGTTGTAATGGCGGACGGCGAGATTCAGCAGATCGGTACCCCCACGGATATATATAACGAGCCTAAAAACGCTTTTGTTGCCGATTTCATCGGCGAGAGTAACATAATAGACGGCGTAATGCTGGAGGACAAGCGTGTGAAGCTTGCAAACCACGTTTTCGATTGCGTCGACGGCGGATTTGAAAAGAACGAGCCCGTTGACGTCGTTATTCGTCCTGAGGACGTCGACGTCGTCAGCATCGACAAGGGTATGCTCACAGGCAAGGTAACCAGCGTTACCTTCAAGGGTGTGCATTACGAAATAATCGTTGACATCAAGGGCTTCAAGTGGATGATCCAGTCCACCGACTACGTTGCGCCGGATGCGAACATCGGCGTCTATATCGAGCCCGACGCTATACATATTATGAAAAAATCAAAGTATTCCGGCAAGTTCGGCGATTACTCGTCATTCTCCGACGAAATCGACCTGCTCTCCGACGCGGATACCGCAGAGGAATTCTGATTTACTACTTATGAAAGCGATGAGAGCACGGCTCTCTTTTGGTTAAGAAATGAAAAAGAAAAAATCATTGATGCAATCGATTGCAGCCGCCCCGCACATATTTTGGGCAGTGCTGTTTATCGTTCTGCCGCTGATTATAGTTGTCTATTACGCATTTACCGATGCTAATGGTAGCTTTTCTTTCGAAAATATAGCATCTCTTACCGAATATGCTCCGATTTTCGGTCTGTCCATCGAGCTCTCGGTTATCGCAACCGCGATATGCCTCTTGTTAGGCTATCCCCTTGCCTACATAATCGCAAAGGCGAAGCCCCAGCACCAGAAGATATTCATTATGCTTCTTATGCTCCCCATGTGGACAAACCTTCTTATCAGAACCTATTCGATAATGGCTATACTTGACGACGGCGGATTTCTCAACTCCCTTCTCGGCACTACCTTTCATATAGTAGGCACGAAGGGTGCTGTAATATTCGGTATGGTCTACGACTTTTTGCCGTATATGGTGCTTCCCATCTACACCTGTATATCGAAAATCGACAAAAATATGTGGGAGGCGGCGAGCGACCTCGGCTGTAACACCGTAATGACTCTTATCAAGGTCATTCTTCCCCTGTCGATGTCGGGCATAATTTCGGGCGTTACGATGGTATTCGTCCCCTCGATAAGCACCTTCTATATATCGCAGAAGCTGGGCGGCGGCACCTTTGAGCTCATAGGTGACACCATAGAGCGTCAGTTCGTTACGGGTGCTCTGAACGTCGGCGCGGCAATCTCGCTCGTAATGATGGTGCTGATACTTATTTCGCTCACCGTTATGAATAAGTTCGGCGATGATGACGACGGAGGTATAATAGTATGAAAAAATACGCCTCCAGAATCTATCTTTGCCTGATTTTCGGTATCCTCTATATTCCGATTCTCACGCTTATTCTCTTCTCCTTTAACGCAACGAACTCAACGGCGAATTTCACGGGCTTCAGCCTTCAGTGGTATATTGAGCTTTTCAAATCCGCTGATACCTGGATCGCCCTTCGCAACACCCTGATACTCGCGGTGCTCTCCGCCCTTATTTCCACGGTCATAGGAACCGCGGCAGCAGAGGGCATCTACAAAATGAGGAATAAATACGTCAAGGCGACCGTAACCTCGGTTACAAATATCCCGATGATGAACCCCGATATAGTTACCGGTATGTCCATGATGCTCTTTTTTGCGGCAGTTATGGCTATTTTCAAAATCGGCGACTATAATGACATAGGCTTTGCGGCTATGCTTATAGCGCACACCACCTTCTGCCTGCCGTACGTTATCCTCTCTGTCCTGCCGAGAATCAACGAGCTCGGAGATACTCTTTCCGAGGCGGCGCTCGACCTTGGCTGTACACCCATCAAGGCGTTCTTTAAGGTTAAGCTCCCCAATATTATGCCCGGCGTTCTTTCGGGTATGGTAATGGCGTTCACCCTCTCGCTCGACGACTTCGTTATTTCATACTTCGTCGGCCCCACGAATTTCCAGACTCTTCCCCTTCTCATTTACTCAATGACCAAGAAGAAGGTTACTCCCGATATGTACGCTCTTTCCGCCATAGTTATTTTCGTGGTATTCGCTCTGCTTATACTTTCGAACGTACGAAGCGGTAAAAAGCTTGACGGAGCAAAAAAGAAAAAGAAGAAAACGGGGGTAAGCGCGAAATGAAAAAATATCTGAAGCTTACTCTTGCCGTTTTGCTGATTTCCCTGCTCGCGCTTGCCCTCTTTTCCTGCGGCGAGAGCGACGGAGAGCAGACAAGCGGCGACACCCTCACCCTCAACGTCTACAACTGGGGTGAATATATTTCCGACGGCTCGTTCGATTCCTTCGACACGAACGCGGAATTTGAGAAATACTACTACGAAAAATTCGGCGTGCGCGTAAAGGTGAATTACTCCACCTACGCAACAAACGAGGATATGTACTCCAAGCTCAAGAACAGCGCCGTTTCCTACGACATCGTAATCCCCTCCGACTATATGGTGCAGAAGATGATTGAGGAGGATATGCTTCTTGAATTTAATGCCGAGTCCGAAATCGAAAACTACGGCAATATTATGGACGAGTTCAAGGGGCTTTATTACGACGAGCACAACAAATACTCTGTTCCCTATACCTACGGTATGCTCGGTATCATATACAATACCGACCTCGTAGACGCGGAGGACGTTGCCGACGAGAGCTGGTCGCTCCTCTGGAACGAGAAATACAAGGGCAAAATTTTGCAGTTCAACAATCCGCGCGACGCCTTTGCCACTGCAATGTATTATAAGGGCATAGACGTCAATTCTCAGAGCACACAGGATTGGGACAGAGCCCTCGAAATCCTCAAGGAGCAGAAGCCGCTCGTCCAGGGCTACGTCAACGACGAGATTTTCAACAAAATGACCACCGCCTCCGCCGCAATTGCACCCTATTTCGCAGGCGATTTCATCACCATGGCGGAGCAGAATGAAAGCCTCGCCTTCTACTACCCCACCGAGGGCGTAAACTACTTCGTAGACGCTATGTGTATTCCGAAAACGGCGAAGAACGTTGACGTCGCGAAGGAGTACATCAACTTTATGCTCTCCGAGGACGCCGCAGTTGCAAACTCTCTTTATATCGGCTACGCCTCACCCAACACCCTCGTGCGCGAAAGCGCCGAATACGCAGACGAAATGGGCGAGGATGCTATGAGCATCCTGTACAGCGCCTCCCCCGCCGAAATCAACGCGGAATACAACGCGACCTTCGGCACCGCCTGCTACAAGAGCTTCCCCCCCGAAATCCAGGCACACGTAAACACCCTTTGGGAGAGCCTCAAAACCGAAAACGCAACTGAGCTGTGGGTTCACATAGCAACAGCTGTTATCGTCGGTGCCGTGCTCACCCTCGCAATCTACACCACCTGTGTGAAGAAGAAGCGCTCGCGAGACTACCGCCTGCGCGACATAACCAAAAAGGCGAGCAAAACGAAATAACAAATCAAAAAGAGCAAACGCGCGTTTGCTCTTTTTCTATTGACAATCTCCCCACAAAGTGCTAAAATGGAGTTGCGACGTAACTTAATATTTTACACACAAGGGTGTACTATGCCATTTTAGTACTTCCGTCTTTTTCTATACCTTGTGTGTAAAAAGTTGCGTCGCGGCAAAGTGAAGTACTTGATGGAGTGCGCTCGCTTTGCGGGCGCACTTTTTTATTTTCACAGCAAGGAGAAAAACAAACAATGAAAAAGAACCTAAAGCTTTTTATCACTCTCGCACTCTGCCTTACCCTCTGCCTCGCCCTCATATCCTGCAACGGCGGCAATGGCGATAACGGCGACAACGGAGATGAACCAACGGTGGAAACTCCTAATTCTCAATATAGTGAGGGACTGAAATTTCAATCGCGGAGCGGTGGAACATATTGTGTGGTTGTCGGTATAGGGGCCTGCACCGACACCGATATTGTAATTCCCTCAAGCTACAACGATTTGCCTGTAATGGCGATCAGTTCTGAGGCATTTGAAGATTGCACAACACTTACAAGCGTAACAATCCCCGATAGTGTAACGAGCATTCACCATTCTGCATTCCAAGGGTGTACAAACCTTATTAGCGTGACTATAGGAAGTAGCGTAGCAAGCATTGGTGAGTACGCATTTAAGGGTTGTACGAGCCTCGCGAGCATAACTATTCCAGACAGCGTAACAGATCTCGATATTCGTGCATTTGATGATTGCTTCAGCCTTGCTCAAATAAATGTTGATTCAAACAATGCGGCATATAAAGATATAGATGGAAATCTTTATTCCAAAGACGAAACTATTCTTATAGGATATGCTAAAGGCAAAACAGCAACAAGCTTTGAAATCCCGGATAGCGTAACGAGCATAGGCGAGGTGGCGCTTCTCGATTGTACAAACCTTAGGAGCATAACTATACCGGGCAGTGTAACAAGCATAGGCTATTGGGCGTTCTCTAATTGTTCAAGCCTTACTCAAATAACGGTTGACGCAAGCAATACATCATATAAAGATATTGACGGAAATCTTTATTCTAAGAGCGGAAAAGCTCTTGTACAATATGCCATAGGAAAAACAGCAACAAGCTTCGAAATACCTGATGGCGTAACAAGCATCAGTAATACGGCATTTCGAGGTTGCACAAACCTTACTAGCATAATAATTCCGGAAGGTGTTTCATATATCGGATGGCAGGCTTTTCTGAATTGCTCGAATATTGTAGATATTACTATCCCAGATAACGTTAATATTATCGGTGATAGCGCGTTCTATGGTTGTTCGAGTCTTACAGGAGTAAAGTTTGGAAAAAACAGCAAATTGAAGCGTATCAATACTAGTGTATTTGAAGGATGCACAAGTCTTACGATCATAATTATCCCTGATAGTGTAACAAGCATTAGTGGTTCTGCGTTCTGTGATTGCACAAGCCTTACGAGTGTAACAATCCCCAATAGTGTAACAAGTATTGGTAATTATGCGTTCAAAAATTGCACAAGCCTCACAAGCATAACTATCCCTGATAGCGTAACGAGTATTGGTTATAGTGCGTTCAAAGGTTGCACAAGCCTTACTATCTATTGCGAAGCTACAAGCAAGCCTTCTGGATGGGATTCCAAATGGAACTATTGGGACTGCCCTGTCGTTTGGGGATATACAGGCGAAGAATAAATCAAAAAAGCGATGGCGAGCCGATTTGGCTCGCCATTTTTGTTGAAAACAGGCTATTTAGAACTAAACTCCCGTTAAGTCAAACGGTGGGATAAAGCTTTCCGTGGCGGTGCCGTCCTCTTGAATGAAGGCTTGGCGCACGCCCTTTGATATGGCGTAGTCCACAAGCTCGGAATACTCCTCGCGCGTGACTCTGCGGTTGAGGGGCGGCGGCATGCTCGGCATCGGGGTGTACTGGTTCATAAGGCTGATATAGATGCTGTCGCCGTAGGTTTCGTAAAGATACTTCACCGAGAGCTTCGCCTCGGCAAGATGCGACGGAAGGAGCAGAATACGCACGATAACCCCCGAGCGCATTATGCCGTCCTCTATCACGGGCGCGCCCCTTTGCTTCACCATTTCGGCCATCGCCGCCTTGGCTACCTCGGGGTATTTTTCGGCTTTAGCCCATACCCGTGCGGTTTTTTCGAGGTTATACTTGTAATCCGCGAGGTATATATCCACGGTTTTGCGGAGCGATTTCACGGTGTCTACCGTATCGTAGGTGCCCGTGTTATACACTATCGGTATTCCGAGTCCGTCCGCACGGGCAAGCTCTGTCGCGCGAATTATCGAGGGGGCGTAGTGCGTGGGCGTGACGAGGTTGATATTGTGCGCTCCCGCTCGCTCAAGCTCGCGCATAATTTCCGCAAGACGAAAAATCGATATATCGCGCCCTGCCTCGCTGCCCGAGATTTCTCTGTTCTGGCAGAAAAGGCACCCGAGCGAGCACCCTGAGAAGAATATAGTTCCCGAGCCGCGCGCGCCCGAAATGACGGGCTCCTCCCAGTGATGAAGGGCGGCGCGCGCAATTCGCACGGTGGACGTGGAACGGCAAAAGCCGAGCTCGCCGCGGCTTCTGTTCACTCCGCAGGAACGCGCACAGAGCGAGCAGGCAGAATATTCGTGTAGGCACCCGTTTTCCATAAGCGCTCCTTTCTATTGACAATCCTTTTTCTTTATGCTATAATTCTTATATATTTCCACGGAGGGATTGAATATGTCCGACAAACGCACCGATTACATAGGCTGGGATGACTATTTTATGGGCATTGCCCTGCTCGCCGCTCAGAGATCCAAGGACCCCAACACACAGGTTGGAGCCTGCATAATAGACAACCAGAACAGAATACTTTCCACAGGCTATAACGGCTTCCCCCAAGGGTGCTCCGACGACGACTTCCCTTGGAACAGGGACGAGAGCCTCGGCGAAACCAAATATCAGTTCGTCGTTCACGCAGAGCTTAACGCCGTGCTTAACGCGCGGGGAAAGAATCTCTCGGGAGCAAGACTGTACGTCAGCCTTTTCCCCTGCCACGAATGTGCAAAGGCAATAATTCAGGCAGGCATATCCGAGGTCGTTTATCTCTCGGACAAATACAACGGAACCGCATCTGACGTAGCATCGAAAAGAATGCTCGCCGCAGGCGGTGTCAAGTGCAGAAAAATCCTTCCCACCAAGGATAAGCTCGTAATAGATTTCAGCATTTAAAATATTCTTTTATTTCGTCAAGTGCGGCGCAAAGACTGCCCTGCACCATTGACGGGGTACCGCCGCCCTTGCCGCAGAGGGCGGCGTTTATTTTTCTGACCTCTTCGCGAAGATTCACCGAGGCAGATGCGATAATATACTTATATTCGGGCTCCGCACCGGCGAGCAAAACGAGAACACCCCCGACGCGTGTCACGGCAATGTTGGCAAACGCGCGCAGCTCCTCCGCCGTAGCGTCAGAAAAGACAATAACGGCATTCTCCGCCGTTCTCTCGACGAGCTCCGCTTCCCTCTCAAAATATGCAAGACGGGCTGCCTTGCATTCCGTCTTTTTCTCCTCGTATGCCTCAAGCAGCCTTGTCACCGCAGGCGCAGTGTCAAGCTTCGGAACCGAAAGCGCTCTTGAAATCGCGGCGAGATTTTTATACATAGCGCGATACACTCCGTAAGCCCTGCGCCCTGCGGTGATAAATATACGCATACCGCCGCGAAGCTTTACCGCGTCGAGTATCTTTATGCTACCGATTTCTCCCGTGTGCTTTACGTGCGGAGCACAGCAGGCACAGCTATCGTATTCCCCGATTTTAACGATTCTCACGTTCTCGGTCAAATCGAGCTTCGAGCGGTACTCTATCTTTCCAAGCTCCTCGGGCGTTGGATATATCTCGGTTATCGGTACGTTTTCAAAAACGACCTCATTTGCCATTCTCTCAATCTCCATCAGGCTCTCCCACGAAAGCGGCGCACTGATATCCATCGTCACATCCTCGGCACCGAGGTGAAATCCAACGTTTTCAAGTCCGAATTTTGAATGAAAAAGCCCTGAGAGAATATGCTCGGCAGAATGGCACTGCATCTTCTCAAACCGCTCGTCAAAAAGTATATTTCCCTCTACCTCTTGACCGACGGCAAGCGGCGAAGTCACCTTATGCAAAATTACGCCGTCCTCCTCAGTAACCGAGAACACCTCGACACCCGAAATTTCTCCCCTGTCGCAGTACTGCCCCGCTTCCTCGGGGAAAAACGCGGTTCTGTCAAGTATTACGGTAAATCCGCCCTCGCTCCTCTCGCACGAAAGCACCGTCGCGGTGAAGCTCTTTATGTATGAATCCTTGTAGTAAAGCTTTTCTGTCATAGCTGCTCCTTTGAAATTCCAAATTCCGACCACGGATAAGCGGTAAGCTCGGGATATGCGACTATATCGTAGTCTTTTCCCTCGACGACAAATCTGATGCGGTGGGAGATAAGAGCTATGCCCCTCGCTCTGTTATCGTGACTGCCGTATTTTCCGTCACCGACAACCGCCATACCGCGCGAGGAAAACTGCGCTCTTATCTGATGAAACCTACCCGTGTGAAGCTCAATCCTCACAAGAGTATGACAGCCGCCCTCACACTCCGCGACCGCAAGCGGAGTATATTCAAGCTCAGCCCTTTTCACGCCGCGCCGCTCGCTCTTGACCACGAATGCCTTGCCCTTCGCGCTGTCCTTAAAGAGAAGGTCGGTGAGTACTCCGCCCTCTGCCCTGCCCTCGACAACGGCAAGGTATTCTTTACTCGCACCGCGCGTCGCAAACAGCTCGGAAAGCAGTGCGGCATAGCGCTTTGTTCTGGCAAAAACCATAGCCCCTGCAACCACTCTGTCGAGCCTGTGCACAAGCCACAGCTCATCGCGCTCGCCAAGCTCGCGCAAAATACCCGAGGTAAGCGTCATAGCATCGTCAGCACCCGTTGGGTCGGGCTGTGACGGTATCCCCGACGGCTTGTAGACCGCTATCATATTTTTATCCTTATAGAGAATTTCCACGGCACGTAACCTTTCGTATTATTAAAATGCCGCAGTCGGACGTCTGCCGACTGCGGCATTTTTTCTACTGACTCTTTGCTATCATTTTAACACTACGAAAGCTTTTTTTCAATAGATTTAATGAAAATTATCGTTTTTTGCCACGCTTTCCTGCAGAAACCGTGTTAACCTTTATTGCCTTGCCCCCCATCAGCGCTATCATTTTCACTGCGCAAAGACTGAAATCGTTTGCATATACGTCAAGCGGCTTGTCGAGAATCCCCCTGGCGAGAACCTTGATATACGCGGTATCATAGGGAATAAGGCTGTGACTTTTCAGCGCGTTTATATCCACCCTTTCTCCTGCGGAAAAGCTGCGCGACAAAGTGTCTATATTTATGATTCCGTGCCTGTGTCCGCCTGTGACTACGTCATCGTCGCGGCGAATCAGGTCGCGCGCAAGACCGTCGGTTATGAGCTCGTCGGCTCTTTGTGTGCTCACACCCTCGTGTTCTGCCCCGTCGGGCTCCGCAATTACGGGTGCACACTCTCCGTTATCGGTCGGCTCGGATATATTTTCGCTTGCCGCCGAAGCGTCTGCCGCCGGCTCTTCCGTTACGGCGACGGGCGGCGGAGCCTCTTCTGCCGTAGGCGCATAGCGCCTTTGACGCGAGCCCGTCTCATGCACCCGAAGCACGTATCGCGAGCCGCGGTTTGTATAAAGCAGTACCGCCACTATCAATAGCACGCCGAAAAAAACGAAAAGAATAAGCATAAGGTAGTCAATGTTTCCCGATGAGAAAATTCCCCCGTTTTTCACCTCGCCTGGAATCACGGTGACCTTGTAGTTTGTGTTGCTGAAATCCGCATAAATTTTATTGCCGTCAACTCGGTATGACGGAGTCAGCGAATCTCCCGGAACAAGCGAGCCGCCCGTCACGGAAAAGCTCGGAGCTATATCGTTGTCAAAAAGTCGCTGTTCAACGTCGGATACGGTTATTTCAATATCTCTCGGTGCGATTATGAATGGCACGCTGACACTGCTCTCCCCACCTGCAAAAGCATAGTTCTTCGAATCCGTGAGGGTAAATACGACGGGATAGGAGCCTGCAAGTGCTTCAGCGGCAAATTCACCCGAGGTGTAAAGCGGCGAGTCCTCGATAAAAGGAAGAAGCGCCGTGCCGTTATACGTCTGCACGGGGATTTGCGGCAGACTCACCACCTGCTTTTTAACCGTAAATCTCACCGACGCACACACGGGTGCAATATAGTTTTCGCTATCGTATGAGAGAACCGCGCTGACTACGTATTCTCCCACCTCGGTTTTATCCGCTCCCACGTATTCCTTCACCGTAACGCCGTCGGGAAGTCCCGAAAGCTTGGGAGATTTGGGTGTGCCGTCATAAACCTGCGAGGTTTCTATCCATTGAATGCCCGACATATCGTAGCACTGCTTCAATACGCTTACCGACACTGTTGCGGTAAAATCCGAATACCCGAAAATTATCTCAGTATCGCCAAAAAGCAGTGAATCTCCCCTCTGATAGCTAACGCTTATATCGCTCGAAAAAATAGGTGTGCGCGTCCCGTCGTTGTTGAGAAGCGCGGCGGCAAAGCTGGGACTGTCAAAAGCGCGTAGCTCACCGTTCAGAATCGTGATTTCAAGAGCCACGGGGACTATCGCTATTATCTCGAAGCTTACAGGCTCAGAGGTAACGGATAAATAATTTCCATTCCCGTCGGTATGCGCTATAATGTAATATACGCCGACCGCGGACGGTTGAGTCGAAAGCGGCACCTTGCACTCGGGGTCCGAATAATATACGTATTCCACCTCACCGCCGAGCGCGGTAGCAATCGGCTTTACCGCCTGACCGAAAAAGACGCTCTCGACGCTCAGCCCCTCACGCCAGCCGTTTTCCGCCTTTGCTATTGTATAGGTGCAGGTTGGATTCGATATTGTAAAATCGTTGGTTTTCGGTACCGCATAGACGGTATGCTCACCTGCCGACACCCCCGCTCCCATAACGGAAATCTCGCATTCATCAGATACGGCAATCGGGAATTGAGGCGCACCCGTGTAACAAAAATCGGATAAAATCCATTCTACTGCCACAACCCTTGGCAATATTTTCACATAGCAAGTTATGGGGTCTGGCGCAATATAATTTTTACTCTTCGTTGTAAACGTAACGGTAACTGCCACGGGCGCATCCGCAACGTGCGTCACCCCCTCGGAGAAGGAGTATTCAAGCGCGATACCGTCCTTGCCTGTTGGCATCTCACCGTTACATAACGGGTAATGCGCCTCGCCGTCGTAGGTAACCGTATTGTCCGCAAAGGATATACCCTCGCCGCTATACGTCGCTTTGAGAATTTCCCACTCATAATCCGCAATATCCGGCTCGTTGTAATTCAGTCTATCGTAGAGGAAAACAGCCCTTGCCATGTACTCCCCCGCATCCGTTGCCTTGTTGTTTACGTATCCGTTTACCGTCACTCCGTCGGGAAGCCCCGAAAGATATACCTCGTGCTCCTCGCCGTTGTAGATAACGCCGCCGCCAATCCATTCAGCACCGCTTACGTCATAATCCGCCTTCAATATCTCATAGCTTGTCTCCAAGCCGCTGAAAACGTAATTTTCATCGTCAGATGCGGCAGTAGCGGTGTACGTGCCTGCATTGATGCGCGTGCCGCTTACCGCGAGCTCCGCCCTTTCCCCAAAAACGTCAACAAAGAAGGCTCGCGGCAGCTTCGCCGTACCGTCATAAGTAAACGAAAGCTCCGACCACTCCACCTCGCGTGCGAGCGGAAGTATCGTAAGCGTTGCCGTAATCGGCGACGGAGTATTATAGTTTGGACTTGAGGTTGAAAATTCGAGCACAAGCTCGTATTTCCCCGCATTGACGCCACCGCCGCTTACTGCCGCCATTAAGGATATCCCGTCAAGCCCTGTCGGAAGCGCACCCGTATATTCGGCGCCTATATGCTCACCGCTGTAGGTCTGGCTAAAATCGGTAAAGGAAACGTCGGTAATGTCGTAATCCGCCCGTAAAATCTCGGTATCAAGTATCACGGAGGCTCCGCAATAGGAAACTCTTATCCCCTTATCTCCGTAAAGAAAGCACTCACCGCGCAGGTAAGAAAAGGTAAGCTCCTCGGCGCCCACCGTCTCTCCCCTGCCGCTGTTATAGCTGACCGACACCTCTATCCCCGTTGGGTCGAAGGAATCAAAAGCAACGTATTCAAGCCTATCGGCTGGAGTTTTTACAGATATGCCCGTTATTTTCTCCTCTAAAATTCTGAACTTGACGGGTGATGATATAAGAGCTGTGTAATTCTCCGTTTCCTCAACGATAGCGCACATAAGGTATTCGCCCGCCTTGGTTGGCTGTGTCGAGGTGTATTCCTCCTTGCCGACAGGGGAATAGAGGAACCCGACCTCACCAAAGCGCGCAGAGGCGGTGGGTGACGTCGGAACTTCAGTATATCCGTCGGATATATACGGCTGATCTATCCAGTAGTTTTGCGCACGCGAAATGACAAAGGCGACCGAAACGGTTGTGTCATCAGTGCCCGAAAAAGCATAATTATCGGGATCCTTCAGCGTTATCTCTATGGGATGCTCGCCTGCATCAACGTATGATTTTCTAACCACCGAGTAGGCACCCGTGTCAAATATTTGCGGAAATATCGGGTCTGCGGTATAGCTCGCCTCTGGTATCTCGGGTATTGGAACCGGGCATTTTGAGATCTCGACGCTTACAGGCAGAGTGCTGAGTCGCGCCACGTCGCCCTCAACCGAGAAGGTAAGCCTGCAAACGTAGCTTCCGCTATCCCGAACCTCTCTTACGCTTACCGATTCACCGAAGCAGTTTATCGCTTCGCCATCCTTATACCACTCATACGAAATAAAGCCCTCGTCCAGCAGGGGGTGCGATATATCGGCAAATTTAAGGCTGTGCGCGCCTCCGTCATAGGTAAAGGAGAGTGAGCTAATCTCAAACGACGGCGGAGTCAGCTCATAGGCGGCATATAGGACGGTGTCGGCGTTTAACGGCTCACCGCTCTCATATTTTTCCCCCTTTGCAGAGTTGAAGCACCATCCCTCAAAGGCGTAGCCCTCGCGCTCGGGCGGCGCAGGAAGCGTCGGTGCTTCACCCTGCTTAATTACCTCCTCACAGTACGGCTCGTCCCCGTTGTAGAAGGTGATGCTGATATTCTCGGCATCTGCCGCGGCGGACGGTATCTCCGACGGTGATACAGCGGCGGCTCGGACACCGAAAACCGACATCGCACCAATCGCCGCCAAAACAAAAATCACTTTTAAAAATCGTATCATTTTTCAAATTCCTCGCGTAATTTTCTGCCACCTATTATATCGCGATATATACCGATTTTTCAAGATGCTACGGGCGTTTACTTTTAGCAAAAATTGACACGGGTGCATACTAAAAGCCCGAATCCTGACGATTCGGGCTTTTATTTGAGTTATGATGGCGAATCAAAGATATTCTTCAATAAGCCTTTTTAAATTTTCCTTGGGAGTATATCCGACGGACATATCGAGGAAGGTGTTGTCCTTCACGAGAGCTATCATAGGAATAGAGCTGACTCTGAATTCCCGTGCCAGCTCGAGCTGCTCGTCCACGTTGATTTTCGCAAACTTTACGTCCGTCATCTCTGCCTCAAGCTCGGCAAAAATAGGCGCGAGCATCTTGCACGGACCGCACCAATCGGCATAAAGGTCTATAACGACAAGACCGTCGTATTCCTCAACCTCGGTTTTGAAATTTTCTTTTGTAAGCTTTGTCATCTTTTATTTCCTTTTTTTATTTATTCTATCACACGCAAGCAAAAAAATCTATATTTTAACAAAAAATTCTTGATTTCCTATCAAAAAAATAGTATCATATTCAGGTAAAATCTTAAAATGACATAGGAGATTACTTATGAATTGGTATGAAAGAGAGGTTGAGGTCGACGTCCACGAGGTCGATTTTAACGGAGTATGCAGAGCCTCTGCACTTATGAGATATATACAAACTGCGGCACAGTGCCAGCTCACCGAGGTTGGTATGTCATACGACGAGCTTAAGGCTCGCGGCCGCGCCTTCGTGCTTGCGCGTATAAAGCTTGAATTTACCGAAACCGTACGCGCATACGACAGACTCACGGCAATATCCTTCCCCTGCGAGAGCCGCGCCTTCAGCTTTTTGCGTTGCTATAAGCTTGTGAAGGACGGCAGGACAATCGGACGCGCCGTTT
Source organism: Clostridia bacterium (assembly GCA_017471825.1). Classification (GTDB taxonomy): domain Bacteria; phylum Bacillota; class Clostridia; order Oscillospirales; family CAG-272; genus UBA1740. The sequence continues at coordinate 17,619 of JAFURQ010000031.1, read as the reverse complement.
CGGTCTGGGCGCTCCTCGACACAGAGAATCACTCGCTCGTCAGGGTAAACAACTTTGAGCTTCCCCTCCCCCTGCTTGAGCCGCTTGATCTTTCGCTTTCATTTTTCAGACTCCCCTCCGAAATGAAGGAGGTCGGAAAGTACGCCGTTTCCTACTCTGTCGTTGACCAAAACAGGCATATGAACAACACAACCTACCCCGATATGTATTCTAATTTCCTTCCCCTTGAAAACAAAAGGATTGCGGAAATAACAATAAATTATAACAAGGAAGCGCCGGCAGGCGATATTCTCACTGTTTACCGCGGCGAGAGCGACGGAGTTTATTATTTCCGTACGGTTCGCGGTGACGGTGCCGTCAACAGCGAGGCAGAAATCAGGCTTGCCGATATATAAATGAATTGCAAAAATTGCTCTTATCGTCGCATTTTCTCATAAATGCAGACATTTTTTGAAATTTTCCTTTATTTTTCGGCATTACCGATTTGCTTCTCTATCAAATTTTCGGACATTTTATTAGCTCCCGGCGTTATACGTCGGGAGCTTTTTTACCGCAGGAGCAATTTATTCAATATTGTCGAATTAGCTCACACCCTTCAGCGATATTTGTACGCCTTTTTCGACAGCACGGATTTTCGTAATATGCTATCATATTAGTGTTATTAAAATGAAGAATATTACGGAGATTACGATGACAAACAGCAAAAAGAAAACCACCGTCAGAACCGAGGTACGCGAGCTTGACGGAATCGAGTACAGATACGAGCTTACCTCATCGAGAGCCACCGACGTTGCCAGCTACGGACTGCCGCTGTATTCGGTTTCGGTATCTATGCACTTTCGCGACACGGGCAGAGTCAGCGAGGGCCGCACGGAGAATATATTCTCCGACGTAAACAAGGCAGGCAGATTTTTCGACAAAATAGTTGACAATCTCGCAACGCCGATAGATTTACCCTACATAGTCGAGGATGAGCTGGCATAAACGAAGCCCGTTGCTTTTTCGCAACGGGCTTCGTTTATGCTATTGATTTCGATCAATCTGCCTTGAATTTGCTGATCTTGCCAAAGAAAGCTTCGGGAGAATCGGTGTGAGCCACAACTGTTATGGGAGAAAGCAGGTCAAGCGAGAAAATACCCATTATGGATTTAGCATCGATAATGTATCTGCCCTGCACGAGATCGACCTCAAAATCAACGAGGATAACGTTGTTTACGAACTCTCTTACCTCCTGAATGGTAAAGAGCTTGATTTTCATTTCCTTCATATATGTTCTCCTTAATGTTATTATGATCCTTGCAACCTTTATTATATCAAACCTTTACCCGTTTGTCAACGAAAATAAATCATTTGTTTCATTATTATTTTTACATATACCGACAAATTACGCGAATCTTTTAATTTTTTATTAAAAGTGTTGACTTTGTTTTTTGTTTGTGATAAGATGTTATTCAGTGGAATATGTCCTTGGGATACGCACTGCACCAGAGAGTCGTCGGAAGCTGAAAAGACGAACCTTGACGCCCCAAAAGATACCGCCCACGGCGCATAGCGCACAATTTTATATGAAAGAGTTAATCGCTCGGGTGGAACCGTGCGGGACTGTTGTCCTCACCCCGAAGACTGTCAATGGGTCTTTGGGGTGAGGATTTTTTAGTACATTTTTCAAAAGGAGATATATAATTATGAAGAAAATCACTTTCGCCACAGGCGAGGTCTACGAATTTGAAGGCGAGGTTTCGGTTTACGATGCCGCGGCGGCGCTTGGTATAATCTCGAGAGAGGTGCTCACCGCTCGCGTTAACGGCACGCTTTGCGAGCTTTCCACCAAGGTATCCGACGATGCTCTCGTAGCTCTTTACACCTTCCGAGATGCCGAGGGTAAGCAGGTATTCCGTCATACCGCCGCACACATTATGGCACAGGCGGTAAAAAGACTCTACCCCTCGACAAAGCAGACGATCGGCCCCGCTACCGACAACGGCTTTTTCCAGGATTTCGATTCCGAAATTTCCTTCACCCCCGACATACTCAAGGCAATCGAGGGTGAGATGAAGAAGATAGTTAAGGAAAATCTTCTTATAGAAAGAATAGTAATGTCAAAGGACGAGGCCATCAAGCTTATGAAGGAGCTTGACGAGCCCTATAAGGTTGAAAGAATCGAGGAGCTCGAGGAGGGCGCGGTTATATCCCTCTACAAGCAGGGCGAATATATAGACCTCTGCGCTGGCCCCCACCTTCACACCACGGGTGCTGTAAAAGCATTTAAGCTCACGCAGTGCACCGGCGCTTATTACAAGGGCGACCAGAACAACAAGATGCTTCAGAGAGTTTACGGCATTGCCTTCCCCACCAAGGACGAGCTCAACGCATACGTCACCGCACAGGAGGAGGCGCTTAAGCGCGACCACAACAAGATAGGCCGCGAGCTTGAATTTTTCACCACCGTTGATTCTATCGGTCAGGGCCTTCCGATCCTTATGCCCAAGGGCTCCCGTGTTATCCAGGTTCTTCAAAGATGGGTTGAGGACGAGGAGCAGAAGCGCGGCTATCTGCTTACCAAAACACCCCTTATGGCAAAAAGAGAGCTCTACAAGATCTCGGGACACTGGGATCACTACCTTGACGGTATGTTCGTTATGGGCGACCCCGACGATTACACCAAGGACTGCTTTGCCCTGCGCCCCATGACCTGCCCCTTCCAGTATCAGGTATATCTTAACAAAAAGCGCTCGTACAGAGAGCTTCCCATGCGTCTTGGCGAGACCTCTACCCTCTTCAGAAACGAGGATTCGGGCGAGATGCACGGACTTATAAGAGTTCGTCAGTTTACAATTTCCGAGGGTCACCTCGTGCTTCGTCCCGACCAGCTCGCAGAGGAGTTCAAGGGCTGTCTTGACCTTGCCAAATACTGCCTCGACACCGTTGGACTCTGGGAGGACTGTACCTTCCGCTTCTCGCAGTGGGATCCCAACCGCACCGATAAATACGAGGGCACACCCGAGCAGTGGAACGAGGCTCAGACCATTATGGGCGAGCTGCTTGACGAATGTCTTGGCAAGGGCAACTACGCGATAGGAATCGACGAGGCTGCCTTCTACGGTCCCAAGCTTGACATTCAGTGCAAGAACGTTTTCGGCAAGGAGGACACCATCGTTACTATTCAGATAGATATGCTTCTTGCGAAGAAGTTCGGTATGGAGTACACCGACCGCGACAACACAATGAAGACTCCCTACATCATTCACCGTACCTCGCTCGGCTGCTACGAGAGAACGCTCGCGCTTCTTCTTGAAAAGTACGCAGGTGCGCTTCCCGTATGGCTTTCTCCCACGCAGGTAACCGTTATTCCCGTCGTTGCTGATTTCGCAGATTACGGCGCAGAGGTCGTTGCCGCACTGAAGGCAAAGGGCATTCGCGCAGAGCTTGACGACAGAAACGAAAAGCTCGGCTACCGTATCCGCGAGGCACAGATTTCGAAGGTTCCCTATATGCTCGTTGTAGGCGAGGACGAAATGAATTCGAGAAGCGTAACCGTACGCGCACGTAAGGAAGGCGAGGGCGGAAAGTTCACCCTTGACGAATTTGTTGCAAAAATAGTTAACGAAGTAGAAACCAAGAAGCGTTGAGGATATTCAGATGAATCGAATTATCAAAAACGATTTTTATACCGTAACCGTGTCGGATATAGGTGCGGAAATAATTTCCGTGCAGGGCAAGTGCGGCGGCGAATTTATGTGGCAATCTCCGAGTGAAAAATTTTGGAGCAAGCATTCGCCCCTGCTTTTCCCCGTTTGCGGCCGCCTGAAAAATTCTGAGTACACCTACGGTGGCAAGCGTTACGATATGTCGGCGCACGGATATATAAGCAAGAAGAGCTTCTCGCTCATCGAGCTCTCCGAGAGCAAAATAACCCTTAGCTCCTCCTCCGACGAGGAAACGAAAATGGTATACCCCTTTGACTACGATTTCACCGTTACCTATTCGCTCGACGGTGACGTCCTGAGATGCGAGTACACCGTATCAAACCGCTCAGGTGAGCCTATGCCGTATATGTTTGGACTTCACCCGGGCTTTGCCCTCTCCACAGACGGCGGCGCGGATATAGAGGACTATTCCCTCCTCATCGGCAAGGATACTGTGCAGTGGATACCTCTGCAGAACGCCGTCTTTGCAAGACCCTATTCCGAGGATTTTACCACTCCTTCGGGAATATATAGGATAAACGAGGCGGAAATCTACAAAAACGACACTATGATTTTCACAGAGGTGCCACCCCGTGTCAAATTATTCTCCGATAAAAACGCTTATTCCGTTGATATGAGGTGGAGTGATAACCTCCCCTACCTCTGCATTTGGAAGGAGCCCGACAGCTCGGCTAAATTCATTTGCCTCGAGCCCTGGACCGGAACTCCCGCAGACGGCGTAACGGATGAGAACTTTGAAACGAGAAGAATGTGTCGCCTTGCTCCCGGTTCATCGCAGCTCTTCTTCTGCGAGCTCAAATTTAACTGTTAAGACTTTTTCATATATCAACCGAAAAGATTGATGTGAAAGGATTTTTGAAATGAATTTTATTAGAAAAGCTTTAGTGCTGATTGCGGCGATTTCGTTGACAGCTGTGCTTTTCCTCGCTCTTTCCGCCTGCGGCGATGACTGCGCTCACTCGTACGGCAATTGGAGCGTCGAGGTATCAGCAACGTGCGACGAGGCCGGAGTTCAGGCGAGAGTCTGCACTCTGTGCGGCAACCGCGAAACAGACAGTATAAAAGCGAAGGGGCACGTCTTCTCAAAATACCTGCCCGACGATAATGAAAGCTGTGTTTCCATGGGCACACAGACTGCGGTGTGTGAGCACGAGGGATGCGAGCAGACCAAAACCAAGCTCATCGAAGGAAGCCCCATCGGCCACACCTACAAGAGCGGCGTCTGCACCGCGTGTAACGATGCTATGACCCTCATCAAAACCTACGACGCCTCCGCACAAAAGGACGGCAGCGTTACCGTTAAGGTCTATAAGGGAAGCGACGGACATTTCGAGCTCGACGTTGTCGGCAACGGCGTTATGGCAGACTTCTCCAAAGAAGCGAAGCCCGAGTGGAACGAATACAAGGACACCGCAACCGTGATTCACGTATATGAGGGTGTAACCTCTGTCGGCGATTTTTCCTTCTTCGATTTCTCCGCTATCGAAAGCGTGTTTGTTGAAAAGGGCGTAAAAAGCGTCGGCAACAGCGCATTTGCAACCGATTTTGCTCCGTACAACGTTTTTATTTACGACGTCGCAACCTGGGTGTCGCTCGAGTTTGAGGACGAAGGTATTCCCTCTCTCTACCGTACACGCTTCCTCTATTTAAATAATAAGGTGCTCAGAGTGCTCGTAATCGACGAGGGCATCACCAAGATTAACCCCTACGCCTTCTACGGCAACTTCTCATTGCAATCCGTCACAGTTCCCGAAAGCCTCACCGAGATCGGACAGTACGCCTTTTACGGCTGTACCGCGCTTGACGAGTTCCACATCTCAAGCCTCGAGAGCTGGTGTAACGTAACGCTCGCCAAGGATTATGCAAACCCGATGAATTACGCGGAGGATCTCTTCATAAACGACGCGTACGTCACCGTGCTCGAAATCCCCGCCACCGTAACAACCATCAAAAACAACGCCTTTGAAGGCTGCGACAGTATACAAGAGGTTGTTTTTAAAGGCGAAAACGTTGTTATAGGCGACTTTGCCTTCTATGAGTGTGAAAAAATAACCGAAATAGATTTTTCCGGCGTTTCGGCAATAGGAAAATGGGCGTTTCTCGGCTGTACGGCTCTTAAACGCCTCGACCTCGGCACTACCGTTTCCGAGATTGGCGAGGACGCATTCCGCGGCTGCTACTCGCTTCTGGCAGTCACAGTCCCCGAGGGTGCGGCACTCTCCCGTATCGGAAGCAATGCCTTCGACGGATGCACCGCGCTTCACACCTTCGCTTACCGCGGCACCGAAGCAGACCTCTCTACAATATCCCTCGGCGAGCAGGCCTTCCCGAAGGATACCCAAATTGTCACCGATTATTTCGAGGTAGTCTTCAATTTTGACGAGGAAACCTCAACCTCCGCCTTCGTAACGAGCGGCGGTACGGTCACAGCGCCCGAAGCTCCCACAAAGGAGGGCTACGTTCTTTCCGCGTGGAACAACGGCGACGTTGAATGGAGCTTCGACACCGATACAGTAACCGCAGATATATCTCTCACTGCAGTATGGACCGAAGCAGAGGAGAAAACCGAATAATAAGAAAAAGCATCCCAAAAGGATGCTTTTTCTTATTCGCTCAACATAATGCTGAGTATTTCTCTATCGGTTTCCTTCATACCGTCCTTGGCAAGACGGGAGATTGATTCTATGGTTTTTTCAACGCCCTTCTTCACAATTCCGTCACCGCCGTAGAACTGGTTGCCCGAGCGATAGAGATGGAAGCCGAGAAGTCCGTTTTCAACTGCCGTTGCAATCTTCGCCGCACAGCTTGCCTTCGCGCCGTCACAAATGAGGCCCGAATCAATCGCCAGCGCGTTCACGAGAGTATGCGCGATTTCCGCGTATTTTCCGCCGTGCAGATATGCAACTCCGCATCCCGCCCCCGCACCCGCGGCAACTGCTCCGCAGTAGGCGGAAAGCGTTCCTATTCCGCTTTTTATATGTATCGTTATGAGATTTGAAACACAAAGAGCGCGGTAAAGCACCTCGTCGGATACACCCATATCCCGAGCATAAACGATTACGGGAATCGAGGCGGTCATTCCCTGATTTCCGCTTCCGGAAACTATAATTACAGGAAGCTCACAGCCGTTCATTCTGGCATCACTTCCCGCCGCAGTATATGCCTTTGCCCTTATGCTGATATCGGGCGCGTATGAGGAAAGATACACCTTTCCTATATTCGCTCCGTAGCTGTTGCGAAGTCCCTCCTCCGCAATTGCCATATTGTAAGCAATCTGACGGTCGAGCACCGCCTTCACGCTCTGTATATCAACACTCTCGGCAAAGTCGAGAATCTCGCGCACGGACATTTCCCTGCTCTGCTTCTCGGTCGCGGCTTCGTCGTCGGAGCGGTAAATAGCTTCTCCGTTTTTTCTCACCTCGGTAATATTGGTGTGCCTGCCGACTATCACAACCTCACTGCTCTCCTCGCCCCTTTCGAGTGTGATATGAATATAAAATGGCGATTCAACCTCCGCAAGCTCAACCCTTACGGGAAGCATCTCTTTCTCCATTTTCATCTTTTCTATCTGCTCGGGCGTAACGCTTGAGAGCACCTCAAGGCGAGCCTCGGAATTTCCCGCGACGACGCCTGCAATAACGGCAGATTCAATACCGCGCATTCCGTCGGTGTGAGGCACGACAACGCTTTTGGCGTTCTTTATTATGTTACCGCTGACGCTGATGCTGACAGACTCGGGATGCGCGCCCAGTACGCTTTTTGCCTTTGCCGCGGCATACGCGATGGCAATAGGCTCGGTACAGCCCATTGCAGGTATCAGCTCTTCTTCAAGAATTGATACGTAATAGCCGTGTTTTTCCATAGGGAGTACGTCTTGCATTTTAGTCCTCCGTGAAATTGTCAATCAGCTTTTTCGCCTGATCAAACAGGTTGCCCTCTGTGTCAAGCCACACTATATTTTTCTCCTTGCGGAACCAGGTCATCTGCCGCTTCGCGAAATGACAGATTTCCTTGTAAAGCTCGCTTCTGTATTCGTCAAAGCCGGAATATTTGCCCGCAATGTAACGGTAGGTATAGCGATACTCAAGCCCGAGCTTTTCGAGAAATTCGGGAGTAGCGCCGAGCCGTAATACGTTCTCGACCTCCTCTATCATTCCCGCCTTGATTCTCGCATCAAGGCGCTCGGATATCCTCCGATAAAGTGTCTGTCTGTCGTAGGTTATTCCAAGCTGAAGCACGTCATAACGCGGACAGCTTTCGTTTTCGGCAGGAAAGCCTGCCGCGCATTTTTCTATCATTCGTATGAGGCGGCGCTCGCTTACCTCGCCGTCAATATCGGTTACTCCGTAGCCCGCGAGAATCTCGCGCAGCTCCTCTCCACCCTTGTCGGCAAGCTCTGCACGGAGCCTATCGTTCGGGGGTGCATCGACGAGGTTGTAGCCCTCCACCACCGAGCGCGTGTAGAGCCCCGTTCCGCCGACAAGGAGCGGAAGCTTGCCCATTGCGATAACCTCGTCAATCTCGCGGTATGCAAGGGTCTGAAATTCCGCCATAGAAAACGGCTCGTTCAGGTCGAGTATGTCTATCAGTCTGTGACGAACTCGCGCCATTTCCTCGGGTGTAACCTTACCTGTACCGAGGTCGAGATGGCGGTAAACCTGACGGGAATCCGCCGAAATTATCTCGGAGCCGTAATGCTCCGCCAGCTCTATACCGAGCGAGCTTTTGCCCGATGCGGTCGTGCCGACTATGGAAACAAGCTTATTCTTCTGTGATTTCATTTCGCTTGTCCGTTTCCCCTTCGTCAGAATTTTTATAGAATGCAGATTTTACAGTTACAAAAAGGAAGATAGCGCAAAGAGCAAGGCTCATAAGCTCGGCAATCGGGAACGCCCACCAAACGTAGTCAACGTTACCGATAAGAGAAAGCAGGAATGCCGCAGGAATAAGTATTACAAGCTGGCGTCCTATGCTCACGAAAAGACCGAAAATGCTCTTGCCGAGCGCCTGACAGGTCGATATGCTTATAATCGAAAAGCCTGCAAACAGGAAGCTCCAGCTTATCGTGCGAAGCGCGACGGTTCCTATCGCAAGCATATCCTCCGTGGCGTTGAATATGCCGAGGAACGCACCGGGAAACAGCTGGAATGCCGCGAATCCGAGCACCGCGTATGAAACGGCGGTTATATATGCGAGCTTCATCGTGGCGAAAACGCGCTTAGGATTGTTCGCGCCGTAGTTGTATGAAATTATCGGAACCATTCCGTTATTAAGACCGAATATGGGCATAAATACGAAGCTCTGAAGCTTGAAATAAACGCCGAACACGTTCATAGCGGTCTGACTGAAGCGAATGAGAATGTTGTTCATCGACAGCGTCATTACCGTACCGATAGCCTGCATCAGTATCGAGGGAATGGATATTACGAGAATCTCCTTGATTATCGGAAACTGAGGCAGGAAATTCTTTATTTGCAGAGTGATTTCCTTGTTATACCTTACGTTCAGGAATATAGCAACAACCGCACCCATAATCTGTCCTATTACGGTTGCGAGTGCCGCACCGAAAACGCCCATCTCGGGAAAACCGAGCCAGCCGAAGATAAGTATCGGGTCAAGTATAATATTCACTATCGCACCGGTCGCCTGCGTTATCATGCTGAGCACCGATTTTCCCGTCGCCTGAAGCAGACGCTCGCCGAGCACCTGAATGAACACGGCTATCGAGCCTATCGTTACAACCGATACGTACTGATAGGTGTATTCCGCAAGCAGAGCATTGCCGTCGGATTGCGATACGGCATACGCTCTTGAAAAGAAGATGCCGAATACAAGGAAAATAAGGTAGCCGCAGAACATGAGGAAAAAGCCCTGCCCCGCAACCACGTTTGCCTTATCAAAGCGCTTTTGACCGAGTGAGCGGGAGAGCAATGCGTTGATACCGACCGCAAGACCTATCGAAACCGCGAGCAAGAGGTTTTGTATCGGGAATGCAATAGTGAGTGCGCCCGTACCCTCGAGGCTGTTGTACTGTGCAACGAACACCGAGTCCACTAGGTTGTAGATCGCCTGTACTATCATTGATATGATGATGGGAATAGATACCGAGAACAAAAGCTTCGGTACCTTCATCGTGCCCATTTTGTTTTCTTTTGTAATTTCTGCCATTTTAAATTTCCGTTTCTTATTTTTATCTTATCTTTATCTGAAATATTTTACCACACAATTCTCTGTATGTCAATAACCGAGCTTTTCGAGGTTTCTCGCAACCGTTTTTCTTCCGCGCCAAGCGAATGCACGCAGAGCGAAATCCGCCTTGGAAAACGATTCAAGAATATCTGTCGTAAGGCATTCTATTCTGTCGAGGTGGAAGAATTCGAGCGGTGTTTTTTGCACCTCTCTGTTGTATGGGCAGGCGAGCTGACATACGTCGCACCCCCATACCGTGTCACATTTTCGCATCATTTCGACCTCAAAATCGGCGAGCTCACCCTTCCTTTGAGTGATTGCCGAGAGGCAGTCGTCACCCTCGGAGCGGAGGATGCCCGTGGGGCAGGCTCTTCGGCAGGCTCCGCAGTGGGTGCAGAGCTCGACCTCGCGCGGTGCCGCCGCGCCAAGCTCGTCGGGCGGAATATCCGTCACCACGTCGGCTATAAAAACGAAGGTGCCGTATTTTTCGTTTATCAGAAGCCCCGAATCGCCGAGGATTCCGAGCCCCGCTATCAGCGCGGCGTGTCGCTCGTCAATCGGAGAATGGTCGCCGTAGCCGCGGAATGAATTTCGGGGATATTTTTCGCTCAAAAGAGCAATAAGCTCCCCTGTTATTTCCCTGATTATCAGGTGATAGTCGAGCGACGCGGCATAGACGGAGAGGTTTTTCACAGGCGCCGTATAGTATGGGATAAGAAACGTAATGACGCTTTTGGGCGAAAAATTTTCTCTCGCCATAATTCCGTGATTTATCTCGCGGCAATCCGAGTAATCAAGCACGGAAAAATATTCTATTTTCTTCTCTTCAAAAAAACTGCTTATAATTTCGTTCATTTACCCTTCCTCCCACCATATTTTATCATAAAGCCGTATGAATTGCAATATATTTCTTGACTTTATGCGCGCGTTATGCTAAAATGTATGCGTGGTATTATGCTTATGCGTTACCGCAATTCTCTTGTGAGGCTCAGCGTGAGAGAGCGTGGCTCTTTTGGCCTTCGCTTATTGCGCTTGAATTTCTCGCTTTGTCGGGAATTTCTTTATAAATTTATGCGGTCGCCCGTCGGCGACGGAATGGAGATTGTTATGTTTGATTTAAACGTGGGCGGCTTGCTCTTTTATCTTGTAAATCATCATGGCTGGAACTATACGGCGACTCTTCTTTGCTTCTTTGCATTTTCAATAATCGTCTCGTACCTGCTCGGCAGTATGAATACCGCAATCGTGGTTTCGAGGCTCTTTTACCGTGATGATATAAGAAATCACGGAAGCGGCAACGCAGGACTTACCAACGTGCTCCGCACCTATGGTGCGAAGGCGGCTGTATTTACCCTTTTGGGCGATATTCTCAAAACGGTAATTGCCATCGGCATCACGGGCACGCTCCTCGGCTTCTATTATCACCGCGGAATGAGCGCAGGTGACGGATATTGCTACGTTTCCGGTCTTTTCGTTATGCTCGGACACGTTTTCCCCGTGTATTACAAATTCAAGGGCGGCAAGGGTGTGCTTGTAACCGCAACCATGGTGCTTATGCTCTCGCCGATTACCTTTGCTATTCTTTTCACGGTTTTCGTCATTCTCGTCGCTTCGTCAAAATACGTATCTCTCGGCTCGGTTGTCAGCGCCGTGCTCTACCCCGTCGTTATCCACGGATACACGGCGGTTGCGTACGTGCCGCTTCACGGACTTATATCTGCCTCGGCGATAATTCTCGCCATACTTATCGTATGGTGCCACAGAGAGAATCTGCAGAGGATTTCGGACAGAACAGAGCGCAAGCTCTCCTTTAAGAAGAAGGCAGAAGATGACAAGGACGCGTGATTTCGTCGCTCTTGCTTTAAGAGCGTTTCAGATAGAGGCATTAAAAAAGATTATCTTTTCAAGACCTCACGACAGCGAGGTGCAAAGGGTGTCGGGCAGGCTTTGTGCCCACAGGGGCAGGCGCGTGCTCGCGCTTGAATATTCCCTTCCCGGCAACACTGTTTCACAGCGCAATATCCCCGAATGTGACGTCGAAGCCGAGCTCCTTTCGCTTATCCGGCAATACAAGCAGGCAAATCTGATTACCGCCCTCGGCGACGCCGAATGGAAAACGTCAAAAAGCGGTAAGGAGGTCCTGCTCGGCGGTGACGCCCTCTTGCGTAAGCTCTCGGGCGAGACACCGAAATTTGAAAGCGCAATCGAAGCGCTTGATAAAAAGAAAAATTACATTCTCGCCGGCTCCGAGAATTTTCTCATCAGGCTCGGCGTATCGGATAAAAACGGACGCGTCCACGACAAAAAGCAGGGCAAATTCCGACAGATAAACCGCTTTCTCGAGCACGTCGAGGACGTGTATTCACACCTGCCTGCCGATGGGCGAATAAATATTTTCGACCTCTGCTGCGGCAAGAGCTATCTCAGCTTCGCAGTGTACTACTACCTCACCGAAATCAAGCACCGCGAGGTATATCTGCTCGGCATAGATCTGAAGCGTGACGTTATCCTCTGGTGCGATGCGCTCGCACGCGAGCTTGGCTACGGCGGTATGAAATTCATCTGTGACGATATAACCAACACCCCGAAGGAGCTATCACCCGATATGGTCATATCCCTGCACGCCTGCGACGTCGCAACCGACGTGGTTCTTGATACAGCCTGCAGGCTCGGGGCGAAAATTATACTCTCCACCCCCTGCTGTCACAGATATATGAGCACGAAAATCAACGCGCAAGAGCTGCGGTTCGTCACCGATTATCCGCACCTTCGCGGCAAGCTCTGCGAGGCACTCACGGATGCGCTCCGCGCAGAAAAGCTCGCCTCACTCGGCTACACCGTTTCGGTCCTCGAGCTTACAGACCCCGAAAACACGCCGAAAAACACGTTGATACGCGCGATTCGCTCGCCACAGTGCAGCGTGCAGGATAGTGCAAAATCCGAGCACTATGATGCCCTGCTCCGCTTCCTTTTCGGCGACGGCGCCGAGGACTATTTGAAGGAAATACGCAAATAAAGGTTTACAGAAATATATGATTTTCACAACAAAAAATACCGACGAAACCCGCGCTATCGGCAGAAAAATAGCGGAAAAACTTCACACGGGTGGCACCGAAACCGCGTATATTGCAATGCGCGGAGAGATGGGAGTCGGCAAAACCGCTTTTGTCTCGGGCTTTGCCTCTTATTTTGGAATTTCGGGTGTAAAAAGCCCCACCTATGCCGTTATGAATCAATACAGCATGGACGGTATTACGATAAGACATTTTGATATGTACAGAATCACCGACGAGGACGACCTGTACTCTATCGGATATGACGATTACGTTAACGCGCGCGGCTATAATATAGTCGAGTGGAGCGAAAACATCGAATACGCCATTCCCGATTCGGCAATATACGTAAGCATAGAGCGCCTGCCCGAGTGCGATGAGCACAGACGAATAACCGTCACGGGCGGCGGTATGGAGATTCAGATATGATTATTCTTGCTTTTGACAGCACCGCGAGGGCGGCGTCTGTTGCGGTCTGCGACGGCGAGCGGCTTCTTGCACTTTACAATATTGACAACGGACTCACGCAGAGCGAGCTCCTGCTTCCTATGGCGGAGAGCGCCCTTGCCTCGTTGCACCTATCCTTTTCGGACGTATCGCTCGTCACCGCCTCAATGGGGCCCGGCTCCTTCACAGGCGTCAGAATAGGCGCGGCATTGGTTAAGGGCATTGCATTCGGCAGGGATATTCCCTGCGTCAGTGTGTCAACCCTTGAGGCACTGGCAGAAAGCGCAAGCGGCCTCGACGGCATAATCGTGCCCGTTATGGATGCGCGACGCTCTCAGGTCTACACGGCTCTGTTTAAATCGACAGAAAACGGCACCGAGCGACTGACAGACGATGCGGCAATGTCGATTTCCGAGCTTGCCGACAGACTGAAGGACTTCAGCGGTCAGAGAATTTATCTCGTCGGCGACGGATACGAGGTAGCTCGGCGTGGGCTCGCAGAGGCGGGCGTTACGGTCGAGCGCACCCCCGACCTTCTCATTACAGAAAACGCATATTCGATAGCCAAAATCGCTTCCAGAAAATACCAAAACGGTGAGACCGTCTCCGACACAGACGTGTCGCCGATATATTTGCGTATGCCGCAGGCAGAGCGCGAAAGACTCGAACGAATGAAAGGCGAAAACTGATATGAAAAGAGTGATTTTTATAGGCGCTGACAGCGCAGGATACGACTACAAGGAGCACCTGAAGGCGAAGCTCATCGCCGAGGGCTACGAGGTAAAGGATATGGGCCCCGACTCATCCGCCTCCTGCCACTACCCCGTTTACGCCTCCCTCGTGAGCGAGGCGGTGCAGAAGACGCCCGACACCGCTTACGGAATCCTCATTTGCGGCACGGGAATCGGCATGTCGATGTGCGCCAATAAATACAACGGCGTGCGCGCCGCGGTGTGCTCCGACACCTTCTCCGCCCGTATGACGAGGGTCCACAACAACGCCAACGTGCTCTGTATGGGCGCGAGAGTCATCGGCATCTGTCTTGCGGAGGATATTCTCGACGCCTTCCTCGGCGCCGAATTCGAGGACGGCGGCAGACACAGACAAAGAGTCGATATGATGACCGATATAGAAAAAAAGCAGATTTAATCTGCTTTTTTCTTTTTCAGAGCTCGGCGAGCACAGAGAGCGAGGACACGGACGCGACGTGCTCGGAGTGCTCGATTATGTAAGGCTCGAGGCTTTTCGGCACCTCTTTAGCAAATTCGCCAAAAACCAACAGCTCCGACGGGGCGGGCGGCGAATTCCTCTCCTCGAGCATCAGATAATATTCCCCGTCGTCGGAGGCGTAGAGCCTCACCGCGCGGGATAATGTTTCACATGAAACATTTTTTGACGCCGAAATAAGAGCCTCGAGATTGGGGAATTTATATATCGAGGGCTTCGAGGAAAGCATGGCGACGTTTTGGGATTTTGTAATGCTTCGCTCCGCGCTTGCTCCGATTTTCCCGAGCTTTGTGACGAATATCTCACAGCCGTCCTTCGTCGGATAGAATTGGATAAGTATTTTGTCCCCCGAGACGTCGAAGCCGCATTCGTCGCGCGCCGTATCCAAAATTTTCCAGAAGGCGCGGCGCACCTCGGGCGAGGAGTAGTCCTCGTCGCTGTCGCTAATTCCAAATTTTTCCATATCCTCGCGGCTCATCATTATTTTCAGCTTACTGCTGCTCACAATCAAAAACTCCACCGTATTCCTCCTATAATTACCTAATTATATTATACTCAAGGGGGTTAAATGAGGCTATATCAACTCTGTGGCAGAGCTGTTCCATTATGGTAAAAAATAAAGAAAAACGGGAGATTTTAGCGAATAAAATATTATTTTACTGAAATCTATTGAAAAAAACGCTACGCTGTGATAGAATATACGTCGGTGAGTTCGAGACCTTCCTCACCTAAGCGCTATGCGCTGAAAAAACAAAACTAAAGGAGCAAATAATGAAACGCAAAACAAACAATGCCGCGCTATACCTGACGCGCGGTGCGCTTGTGGGTGCGCTATACGTGGCGCTGACCTACATCTCCTCCGTCTTCGGTCTGTCGAGCGGAGTGATTCAGTTCAGGATTTCAGAGGCTCTCTGTATTCTTCCTGTATTCTTCCCCGAGGCAAGCATCGGGCTTTTCGTAGGGTGCATAATCTCAAATATCTTTGCAAGCGGAGTACTACCCCTTGACATAGTGTTCGGAAGCCTTGCAACGCTTATAGGCGCGCTTGGGGCGTATTTTATGCGTAAGCTGCCGAAAAATCTGATGTGGCTGGCAACGCTGCCTACGATACTCGCCAATGCGATTATCATTCCCTTCGTTCTGATTTTTGCATACGGAGCAGAGGGCGGATACTTCTTCTTTATGCTGACTGTGGGAGTCGGAGAGATAGCCTGCGCCGGAGTCGGCGGCACCCTTCTCTATTACTCTCTGATTAAAACAAAGCTTTTCGGCAAATAAAAAAGGAAGCCAGTCGGCTTCCTTTTTTATTATTAATTACTTAAGGTCTTCTTCGGTGATTACCTTGTACTCGGCAGAGATTGCCTTGTTGTTTACGATAACAACGGTGATACCCTTAACCTCTTCGCCTGCATCGAGCTTTTCCTCGATTTCTTCGGTGGTCTCGCAACCCTTAACAGCTATAACAGCGCCGTTAGTGGAATTAAGAACGGTAACAGTGATGTCAATAGCATTGTCACCGAGGTCTTCCATAACCTCATCGTAGGTGTAGTGCTCGTCGTTCTTTGCTGCTTCGTTAATCTTCTCGGCATAGCTTTCGGTGATATTGCTACAAGAAGCAAGTGCGAAAACAGAGCCTACAAGAAGTATGCAAACAAGAAGTGCAGAAACAATCTTTTTCATAGTTTTCAAATCTCCTTATTTTATTTTTTGTTTTAAGGTTTACTTAAACTATCAAGTATTATAGCACAGTTTTTTCGGTTTGTCACTACTTTTAATAAATTTTAATTATTTTTTTGATAATTTTTGAATTTTGGAATTTTTGTTGACTTTATTCTCTTTTAGATGTAAAATATTTGAAAAGGTTTAAGAATATGAGTGGTGGAGTTATGAAAACAAAGGTAATTTTATTTGATCTTGACGGGACGCTTCTGCCGATGGATCAGGATGTTTTTATAAAAACTTATTTTGGGGCTCTGTACAAAAGCCTCGCGCCGCTTGGCTACGAGAAGGAAAGGTTTACCAAGGCTATGTGGTCGGGAATCGGTGCAATGATGAAAAACAACGGCGAGCAAACCAATGAGGCGGTGTTCTGGGAGAAATTTTATGCCGTTTGCGGCAGAGAATCCGAGGCGCATCTTCCGTATTTTGAGAAATTCTACGAGGAGAAATTCGACTCGGTGCTCGACGTGTGCGGCTTTAACGAGGAGGTCGCGGAGTCAATAGAGAAAATTCGGGCTATGGGATTCAGAATAGCTCTTGCGACACAGCCCGTATTCCCTGCCATTGCCACTAAAAAACGAATATTGCACGCAGGACTCACGCCCGATGATTTTGAGCTTTACACAACCTATGAAAATTCAAGCTTTTGCAAGCCGCAGCTTGAATACTACGGCGAGATTGCACAAAAGCTCGGCATCAGACCCGAGGAATGCGTAATGGTCGGAAATGATGCTGACGAGGATATGGTAGCGGCGGAGCTCGGTATGAAGGTTTTCCTGCTCACCGATAATCTTATAAACAAGAATGGCAAGGATATCTCGGCTTATCCGCAAGGAAGCTTTACCGAGCTTTTGAAATTTATTGCGAATTTATAACAAATATAACTGTTGACAACACCCTTAAAAAATGATAGAATATAGCGGAGCCCGAGCGAGAAGGCAAGCTTCACTCTCGGACTCCGCTATATATAGGGCTCTAAAAATACCCTCACTCATTTTCCACATTTATACTTATTTCTACCCGTGGCACAGTCAGATAGCACGTCAGCACCGCATTCCGCTTGCGGAATATTGCCACGCGAGGAAGGGTTCTTGCCCCCTTATCCGTAGCGGCACGAGCGCACGGAGCACTCCCCGAGCGGCAAACTCTGAAGGTTTCCTGAAGAGGTGACCTCACTCATTTTCCACATTTATACTTATTTCTACCCGTGGCACAGCTGGATAGCGCGTCAGACTCCGACTCTGAAGGTCGAAGGTTCGAATCCTTTCGGGTAGGCC